>JBGCDE010000134.1:0-30420 GCA_045105115.1 Pseudomonadales bacterium
CTTGCCAACGAAGACTACAAGCGTTGGAATGCAATGACGGCCAAACCGCATGGCATTATTCTTGTGACGGGTCCAACCGGCTCGGGTAAAACAACCACTCTTTATTCTACGTTGAAGCAGTTGGCTACTCCTGATGTCAATCTATGCACAATCGAAGATCCGATAGAAATGGTGGAGCCTGCCTTTAACCAGATGCAGGTGCAACAGAACATAAATCTGGACTTTGCCAGCGGTGTTAAAGCCTTATTGCGACAAGACCCCGACATTATTATGGTCGGTGAGATACGTGATCTTGAAACAGCGGAAATGGCGATACAAGCTTCGCTCACTGGTCACCTGGTTTTGTCTACCTTGCATACCAATGATGCCCCTAGCGCTGTAACAAGATTGTTAGAACTGGGTGTTCCCGCTTATCTGATCAAGGCGACGGTTCTGGGTGTAATGGCGCAGCGTCTTGTGCGAACCTTATGTCCGCATTGCAAGCAATCTTCTGAGCTTGACGAGCAGGCCTGGCAACAACTCACTCATCCGTGGAAGGTAAATGCACCCAGTGTGATGTTTACCGCAACCGGCTGTCTTGAATGCCGAAATACGGGTTATCTTGGGCGCCAGGGTATTTACGAAGTAATGCCGCTCAATGAAAGCATGAACAAACACATTAGCTCGAATTGCGATGTGGCCCAGCTCAGAAATTCGGCCATGCGTGAAGGCATGCGAACACTTCGTTTAAGCGGCGCGCAAAAAGTAGGTGTCGGTGACACTACTATATCTGAAGTTATGCGTGTAGCACCTGCTCCAGATAATGGCGACTGATCCTGAAGGCTTTCTGCCTCGCACAGATATTCCTGAGCCGCTGCAGGCGGCGCTGACAAGACTTGAAGCGCAGCTTCTAGAAAAGGCGGATGACAGGTCTGTTGCTGATTTGCTGGCACACCTACAGTCAAATTCTGCACATTCACATCAGCTGGCAAGGCTGGTAGCACTGAGCGAGTTTTGCGCCGATATTGTTATTCGTTTTCCGAATGCTGTATTGACGTTAATGACGTCGGGTGAGCTTGATAGAGATTATGACAAAGCTCTCTTTTTACAACAATTTGAATCACTCTTCGGACAAGCTGAGACAATTGATCAGGGTCATCAGCCCGAACAGTCAGGCCAGCCGGCAGAGGCGGCGCAGCTAGATGCGTCACAGCTACAAGCCAAGCTGTCACGATCGCTAAGACAATTTCGCAATATCCAGATGCTACGGCTGATCTGGCGAGACCTGAACAGGCAGTGCAACATGCAGCAATTGACGACGGAGCTCAGTCATCTTGCAGACGTGTGCATTGAGCTGGCTCTGGACGCTAACTATGAGCTGTGTTGTCAGCGCTGGGGTACGCCTTTAAGTTCAGATGGCGAGCCCATGCGCTTGATGGTTGTTGGTATGGGCAAGCTCGGCGCTCAAGAACTGAATCTGTCTTCCGACATAGATTTGATTTTTGCCTTTGAAGCTGGCGGCGAAATAATAGGTGAGGGTAAAAAGCTCAGCCATCAAGAATTCTTTATAGATCTGGGTCGACGCCTGATAAAAACCTTGGATGATCGAACCAGTGACGGATTTGTGTTTCGCGTCGACATGAGGCTTCGACCCTACGGCGACAGTGGTGCCTTGGTTCACAGTATCGCAGCGCTGGAAGAGTACTATCAGAACCAAGGCCGCGACTGGGAACGTTACGCGATGATAAAGGCACGTGTTGTAGCCGGTGATATGGAGAAGGGGAAAACCCTGATGACCATGCTGCAGCCATTCACTTATCGCCGCTACATCGACTTCAGCGTTATCGATAGCTTGCGTTCGATGAAAAATATGATTGTTAGGGAAGTCAATCGCAAAGGCTTGCAAGATAATATCAAGTTAGGTGCCGGCGGCATCCGTGAAATAGAATTTACCGCGCAAGTGTTTCAGTTGGTACATGGCGGCCGCGACAAAAACCTTCAGCATCGCGAGCTCGCACGAATACTTCCTGAGCTCAAAGAGCGCGAATTTCTGCCGGCTGATGCGGTTGACGATTTGTTAACGGCCTATGAATTCCTGCGTAATGTTGAACATGCCTTGCAGGCCTATCGAGATGAGCAAACACAGCGGCTGCCTAAAGACGACATCGGTAGACTACGATTGGCCTTAGCCCTGGACTTTGCTGATTGGCAATCGTTTCTCGAGCGGCTGACGTTTTTCCGTAAAGGTGTGCGAACTCACTTTGATGCGATTATTGATAGCCGTGCTGACGAATCGGAAAAAGAAGCGTCTGCGACCGAGCAAGATATCAGCGTGTGGATGGATATTGTTGCAGAACCCAATAGCCAACAAGACTTGGGCGACGATGAGCCAGAGCGCGCGGATGAATTTTTACAGCATCTGATTGAATTCAAGCGTCAAGATAAGCTTATCAACTTGCAGACAGTGGCCAGAGAGCGACTGGATAAAGTGATGCCAGCGCTCATTTCTGAATGCAGGGTATGTGAGCATCCTTTGCTTGCGCTGCAAGGCACGCTAAGAGTGATAGACGCGGTATTACGCCGTTCAGCCTACCTGGTATTGCTGCACGAAAATCCGCAGGCGTTAACACACCTTGTTCAATTGTGTGCTGGCAGCGCCTACGTCACCAGAAAGTTGGTACAGCACCCTCTGCTACTGGATGAGTTGATAGATCCTCGCAGCCTTTATCAGGCGCCAGACCGTGATGAAGTACGTTCCAGTCTTCGTCAGCATATGCTGCGAATTGATCCGGCTGATACCGAAGCGCAAATGGAACAGATGCGTTACTTTAAACGTTCACAGAGCCTTCGCGTGGCCGCCGCTGAATTGAGCGGCGCACTGCCTTTAATGAAAGTAAGTGACTTTCTAAGCTACATTGCCGAAGCGCTACTTGAATACGTGTTGGATTTAGCGTGGGGCGATATCACGGCTAAGTACGGCGAATTGCCAGGAAGCAACGCAACGAACAAGCGCTTTGTCGTGCTGGCTTATGGCAAGCTCGGCGGCCTGGAGTTGAGCCACGGTTCCGACTTGGATTTGGTGTTTGTGTATGACGCTGACCCGAACGTAGTATCTACCGGCAGCTCCAGCATCGACAGCGCTACCTACTACACTCGCCTGGGCCAACGAATTATTCATTTTCTCAGTACACGAACAGCGCTGGGCCAAGTGTATGAGATCGACATGCGCCTTCGTCCTTCAGGCAACTCCGGCCTCTTGGTGACCTCTACCAAGGGTTTTGTTGATTACCAAGCGAGTAAAGCCTGGACCTGGGAGCATCAGGCACTGGTCAGAGCCAGAGCGGTTGCCGGCGATGCTGAACTGGTTTCCTGGTTTGAAAAAACCCGAATTGAGTTGCTTACTCAGAATCGAGCTGAAGGACCTCTTAAGGAGCAAGTGATCGAAATGCGCGAAAAGATGCGCGATCACCTGGTCAAGCAATTGCCTGATGGGCAGTTTCACCTCAAACACAGTCCCGGCGGTATAGTTGATATTGAATTTATGGTTCAATATGCGGTTCTCGCGCATGCCTCAAAGCAGGCCGCTGTGTGCGAATATTCAGACAATATCCGTATTCTGGACGCCTTGCAGGAATTCGCGATTGTTCCGGCCGAAAGAGCCGAACAACTTCGCCTCGCCTACGTTGCGTACCGAGCGTGTTTGCATCAGCAAAGTCTTCAAGATCAGGATTCCATTGTCGACAGCGAACAATTTAGTTCGGAAATAGGTTTTGTGCGAGAAGCCTGGGCTGCACTATTGGAGGAGTGAAGTAACATGTCGTTTGCAGATAGAGATTTCACAATCTGGTTCGACGGAGCTTTAGTTGAATAGCGCGATGCGCACGTGCATGCACCTGTCGAATAAATGGCTGGCCGCAAGGTGCACAAAAAGATGAACGCCATACTGATTGTTGGTCCCTCCTGGGTGGGCGACATGGTGATGTCGCAAACACTGTACATTGCCTTGAAGAAAGCCAACCCTGACACGGCCATCGATGTGCTCGCGCCTGCCTGGAGTGAACCCTTGTTGGCAGCCATGCCCGAAGTTCGCCACGCCATTCGCATGCCCTTGGGCCATGGGCAATTTGATTTGATGGCTAGACGCAAGTTGGGCAAGCAGCTTAAGTCTGCGGGTTATCAAAAAGCGTTTGTATTACCCAATTCCTGGAAGTCTGCTTTAGTACCCTGGTTCGCCGGTATTCCCATTCGCAGCGGCTGGCGCGGAGAAATGCGGTACGGCCTGCTGAACGATCTTCGCCTGTTGGATAAAGAACGTTTCCCCTACATGATTCAGCGTTACGTAGCGCTTGCCGATGAGCAAGGTAATGCGCCCAATGCTATTGCTGAAATTTCAAAACCGGCACTGCAGATTGACCAAGAGTTACTTGAACCATTGTTTGATAAGTTTTCCATTAATTCTGGAGCGACTAAACTGGGCCTGTGTCCTGGTGCTGAATTTGGACCGGCCAAGCGCTGGCCCGAGGCACATTACGCGACCGTTGCCGAAGCACGAATTGATGCCGGAGAGCAGGTGCTGATTTTTGGTTCTAACAACGACGAAGCGGTCGCCAATACCATTGTGCAAGCACTACCGGAAGAAAAGCGCGGGGCGTGTGTAAACCTGGCGGGTAAAACCAGCTTGAGCGAAGCCATTCATGCGATGTCGCTGTGCGATCGCTTTGTTACCAATGATTCGGGTCTTATGCATATTGCAGCGGCGCTGGGTAAACCACTGGTAGCTTTATACGGTTCTACATCGGCAGGCTTTACGCCACCACTAGGCGAAAATGACACCGCCTTATCTATACCGGTAGATTGTGGGCCGTGTTTTGAGCGAGAGTGTCCGTTGGGGCATATGAAGTGCTTGGTGGAGTTGAAGCCTGAGAGGGTTTTGGAAGCTCTTTAGATGCTACGACTCTTGCCGTTCTTCTTAAAGAATCACGACGTCACAAACTGATCCCAAGCCTCATAAGCTTCAATACTCTTCAAACACGCCGAGTTCTCGTGATGAGAACCATTGTAGTAACACTCGCGTTTGTAGCATGGCATACAGCTATAATTTTTCACTGAGAGATGGACCGTATTCGGCCCGGTCGCGCCAATCAGATTCGGATCGGTTGGTCCATACATCGTGAGCGTTCGCACACCCAAGGCGGCCGCCAGATGAGCAAGCCCGGTGTCCATGCATATTGCACCCTTTGATCCTCGCATCAGCGCAGCAATGCTGGCCAGCGATAGTCTTGGCAAGACTGTAGCATTGGCGTATTGCTCTGCAATTGCCACGGCAGATTCGCGCTCATCCAAACTGCCCCAAGGTAGTAACACCTTAAGACCTTGTTGATCGGCCCGCTGTAGTAAAGACTGCCAGTGTTTAATCGGCCAGTACTTACTTGCCCAACTTGCGTTGTGCACAAACACAAGATAATCAGAAGTCGGAGCCTCGAAACCTTGCAGACTAAATTCAGTGTTTCCCAAGCCAAAGTTCGGTGTTGAATCAGGAGTCGGGTATTGAAGAACGTATGCAAACAACTGCCGCCAGCGATCAATCGCCAGCTGCTGCCGATCAATTTTATACCTGTGATGGTAGGCCCAGTGAGCTGGGTATTCGCGCACACTTTTGCCGTCAGGTCCGTGTTTCTCGCCACGACTTAGCGCGGTAACTATCGCGCTTTTGGTATTGGTTTGTGCATCAATTATTTTGCTATACGGTTTATTGCGCAGCGCATGGCGGAAGCTGCGAAGCTCTGCACGCGTGTCTGTATTGAAAATGTGCTTTCGCCAACGACGGTGTGCGCTGGTGATGGTATCGCGTACAGCAGGGTGCCAGCCCGGAATCTCGGCGAACGCCTCATCTACTACCCAATCAAATTGAATATCAGGGTGGTGTTTCTGTGCATCACTTAACGCAGGCAGTGCCTGAATCAGGTCGCCCATTGAGCTGAGCTTGATTAGCAGAATATTCATGCGCTTAGTTGAGTAAACTCTTAGTCAAAGGCTTTCTTTACCTTGGCACTCAAGCCATGCAGGAAGCTGTGTTTACTTTGGGCTGTTTTACTAACCAGGTAGTTTAGCTGCAATGATAGGCGCTTACCGGTAACTGGTGTATGTCCGTGCCAGCAATTATCAGTAACCTGAAACGCAACCATAGTGCCCGCAAGCGGGCTCACTTCCGTAATATAGTTATCGATGCTGCGCTCGTTTTCGAGTAAGCGCAAACGTCCTCCGGGATGTGCCCATTCTTGATTAAAGTACATGAGTACAGTAATCAATTTGCTGCGTGAGTCGGTATGAATTCGGCCATCTTTTTCACGCATAAGGCCACGCGCTGTTGTCACTACAGGTCTGTCTTGCAGGTTTATGGCAAATTTCTGCTCAAGCAACTCGCGAAAGCGCTTACCTTCCAGCTCGGCAATGAAATTGGTGAAAGCGGGTCCGCCGGTCAGCTCGCTGACGGGTACGCTGCCTGGCATATCAATGTCTGGAAAATCCGTAAGCACACCAGCAAGTGCGTCTTGTGCAATACAGTCGGCTTGCACAAGATAAGGGAAAGGTTGTGCGTTTACTGGCGCATCGCGCAGCAACGGATAGTTGAGCATTCCTTGATCCACGAAAGAATCCATGACAGGCAATTGTTGTCATTGTAACAAAGCGTCAGTATCGCCGGTCTAGGGTATGTGCCTTACTATTGCAGCATTTTTTGACGTTTAGGATAAACATGTCTTTTCAGCGAGCCTTGGTTGTCATCATGCGCCATCACGGTGATGTGTTGCTTACCACGCCGGTGTTTCGGGCGCTGAAGCGCCACGTGCCTGGAATAGAAGTTGATGCCTTGATCTATTCCTATGCGGGCGACTTGCTGGAAACTTGTGAGCATATAGACCGCATTCATTGTGTAGACCGGCAGTGGAAGAACAGTGGTATGCGGCGCTTGATTAGCCATGAGCGCCAACTGCTAGAGCAATTGCGTGCTCGTGATTATGATTTATTGGTAGTGCTGACCGATCAATGGCGAAGCATTTTTCTGAGCAAGTTACTGCGGCCGCGTGAGTCTATTGCCTTGAGTTTTGCCAAGCGCCAACGCATGTTCTGGAAAAAAAGTTTTTCGCGGACCTACCCCGCGATAGAGCATCGCTATATGGTCGATTTGCATTTGGATGCCTTGCGCTGTCTGGGGCTGCCTATCGACGCTAACGACGAGGCCGTGGAACTGAAAGTCAGTGCCGCAGCGCAAGAAGCTGTCGGGAATCGCCTGGCGCAACTTGAGCTACTCGATAAACCCTTCGTGCTAGTGCACCCTACGTCCAGGGGTATGCATAAATGCTGGGAGCCTGAGGCGTACGCGGATGTTATCGATAAGCTAGAAGTTGCCGGCAAAAGGGTGGTGATCAGCGCCGCTCCCGATGAGCACGAAATGGCCTTCGTGCGCGACGTTTTAAATCGTTGCGACACAGCGCCGGCGGATTTAAGTGGCCAATTGCGCTTGATGGAACTGGCAGCGCTTATTCAAAAAGCAGAACGCCTGTTATGCGTAGACTCGGTACCCATGCATATGGCGGCGGCAATAGGTACTCCCTTGCTCGCTCTGTTTGGCCCAACCGATGAACAACAATGGGGTCCAAGTGGTTCACGAATCGAGGTTTTGGCCAGTGAAAGGCCGTGCAGACCCTGCCTCAAGCAGGGCTGTGGTGGCAGTGGTCACAGTCAGTGCATGAATGATTTAGACACGCAAAGCGTGCATCAGCAGTTGCTCAGGCTTTAATTTGCGCATTTTTTAAGCTCTGCAAATGTATCAGCTGGTAAATACTGGGCGCGTTTAACCTAATCGTAACGGCCAGACTGGGTATCAGCGGTATTTCCATGACATAAAATAGCCAAAAAGTTGTTAAATGCGTCGATCATGACGCTATCTTACGAAAAATAAGAATAAATGGTTTTTGGCAAATTCAGTGATTACGGGTAGAATTGCGCCCCCAGCGACCACCCCCCTATATGACCCGTATGACGCCGGTTGAACTCAACAGCCAAACCGCTAAGCCAGCACCGCTGCGCATCTGCTTGATGGGCTATCGAAGTGCGCCATTTGGTGGTGGCCAAGGAATTTACATTCGGTATCTGAGTAAGGCTTTGATGGAGGCGGGCCATTCAGTAGACGTATTGTCCGGCCAGCCATACCCGCATCTGGTCGACGGCGTAAGCTTGATCAAAGCGCCGGGTTTGAATCTGTTTGAAAATGGCCTGCTGTCACTGCGCCTGCGGCACCTGAGCTCTTGGGCAAATATTGTGGAATGGTGTAGCAAGCTGACTGGCGGTTTCGCCGAACCGTATGCATTTGGTCGTCGTGCGGCTGCCTATTTGGAGGAACACGGCCACAAATACGACGTAATCCATGACAACCAAAGCCTTGGCTACGGTCTGTTGGATATACAGAAAAAAGGAATGCCGCTGGTGGTGACTATTCACCATCCCATCAAGCATGACGTGGACCTTGCTTTAAAAGCCGCACGTAATTGGTGGCAACGTGTTTTGATTCGACGTTGGCATTCTTTCTTGTTCATGCAAACGCGCGTTGTGCGCAAGCTCAAATTTGTAACAACGGTCTCAGAATGTTCACGGCAAGACATCGCCAGTGCATTTGAGATCAGTGTCGATCGCATTCGCTTGATTCACAATGGCATAGACACTGATGTGTTCGCGCCTCAGCCACAGATTGAACGACAGCAACAAATGATTGTTGCGACCGCATCGGCTGATCAGCCACTTAAAGGTCTGCATTTTTTGCTGCGCGCATTCGCCAACTTGCGTGAACACTATCCGCAGTTGTCGTTAACCGTTGTGGGCAAACCCAAGCCAGGAGGTGCCACCGAGCGCCTGATAGCAAGGCTGCAACTCGGTGATGCTTTGCAGTTTGTGCACGGTATTAGCACTGAAGAGCTGGTTGGCTTATACGCCTGTGCGACTCTCGCAGTCGTGCCATCTTTGTACGAGGGTTTTGGTCTGCCGGCCGGCGAAGCAATGGCTTGCGCAACACCATTGGTAAGTGCTGACGGTGGCGCTCTGCCTGAAATTACGGGTGACGCAGCAATTGTTGTGCCCGCGGGTAATGAGCACGCTTTGCAGCAAGCCATTGCCGAGCTGCTTGAGAATGCAGCACTGCGAGAAGATCTGTCAATTCGCGGTCGGCAACGAATAGAACAGTTGTTTAGTTGGAAAGTGGCTGCGCTTGAAATGACTGCGTTTTATCGCGAAGCAATAGAAGATGCGAAAAGTGGTGTCATGAATGAGCTTGGACAGGAGTTAAGTGCCCATGCAAACAGTTGATTTTGAGCGGGTGTCTTTTACATCGGCTGATGTGGTGCTTGACCTGGGCTGCGGTGAAGGAAGACACGTAATTTCTGCGTTTCTTGAAGCTGACGTGCATTCGATTGGCGTAGACCTGTGTCATCAGGACTTGCTGACTACGCGCAACAAATTTGATGAATTTGCAGACTCGACCACAATGGGAGACAGTCGTAGTTTTAGTCTTGCACAAACCAATGCACTGCATCTGCCCTTTGCAGACAATACCTTCGACACTGTTATCTGTTCGGAAGTGCTGGAGCACATACCAGACTATCAAGCGGTGATTGTAGAAATAGAGCGCGTGTTAAAACCCGGCGGGCAATTTGTTGCCAGTGTGCCGCGCTATTGGCCGGAGTGGATTTGCTGGGCGTTCAGTGATGAGTACCATGCGAATGAAGGTGGGCATTTACGAATATTCAATGCCGGAAAGTTACGCCGGCAGATAGAGCAAGTTGGTTTTGATTTTGAGGCCAGGCATTGGGCACACGCTTTGCACTCACCGTATTGGTGGTTGCAGTGTTTGTTCTGGCGCACCAAGGATCAGTCGCGATCGGTGAAACTGTATCAGCGTTTTCTAGAGTGGGACATTCTCGATCGCCCCCGGTTTACGCGCTGGCTTGAAGCCTTGTTAAACCCCTTAATGGGAAAAAGTGTTGTGATGTATTTTCAAAAAGGAGCCATTGAATGAGCGGCTTGTACCTTTCGCGTGGATTGTATCCAAGCGAATATTTGCGCCCTACCATTGACTATATTCTGGGTAATCAACTGCCGGACGGGTCAATCCCATGGTTTGATGGCGGCTATACCGACCCCTGGGATCATGTTGAATCGGCAATGGCACTTAGCATTGCTGGTGAGTACACGGCAGCTGAGAAAGCCTATGACTGGTTGAATGATACGCAGTTAGACGACGGCAGCTGGTGGGCTGCTTACAAAGACGGCCAAATAGATAATAAAGAACGTAGGGAAACGAATTTTGTGGCCTATATTGCCACAGGCGTTTGGCACCATTACCTGATTACGCGCAAGCGCGATTTCCTTGCGCATATGTGGCCGTCGGTGAGTGCCGCTATCGAGTTTGTATTGCGCAACCAAACCGAACACGGTGATATTCACTGGGCTGTTGATACAGACGGCGTGGCGAAAGAAGATGCGCTGATAACTGGTTGTTCGTCTATCTACAAGAGTCTTGAATGTGCTTATAACATGGCCACTCAGTTGGGTATCGACAAAGAAGATTGGCTGAAAGCACGTCAGTCTCTGGGTAACGCATTGCGTAATCACCCAGAGCGTTTCGACCGAACCTGGGAAAGTAAAGAGCGCTACTCCATGGATTGGTTCTACCCGGTGCTAACGGGCGTGATACCAAAATCGAGCGCATCAGCGCACTTGCAAGCCAAATGGAAAATCTTTGTTAAGCAAGGCATGGGCTGTCGTTGTGTGTCAGACGAGCCGTGGGTAACTGTGGCAGAGAGTTGTGAGTTGGTGATGGCCTTGCTCGCAGCAGGTGATCACGCGCGCGCAGTTACTCTGTACAGCTGGCTGCATGAGTGGCGCAGTGACGACGGGGCTTTTTGGACAGGTTACCAATACGATTGGGAAATAATCTGGCCCGAGGAAAAACCAACATGGACGGCGGGTGCTATCGTTTTGGCGGCTGACGCATTGACCGAACATACCGCGGCATCACAGCTTTTTACTAAAGTGTCTTTGCTGGAAGAACCATTGCCGCGTGTATTGAGTGAAAACTCCCAAATTGGTGGTTAGCGTCTGCGCAGTAAGCCTAGTGTATTGACTACTTCGATTTCTTCGAACAAACCTGAGTCGCGCGCTAATCGATAAATAGTGATTGGCGCCTGGCCACCCTCATCGGGGTTTGGAAACAGATCGTGAATGGCGAGTACGCCGCCCGTCATGATATGACCGGCCCAGCTGCGATAATCTGTCATTGCGGCTTCCAGACTGTGCCCGCCATCGATAAAAACCATCGCCAGCGGTGTTGACCAATATTTTGCGGCCAGCGCAGATCCGGTAACGATTGGAACAACGGTTTCTTCCAGATCAGCGCGGCGCATGGTGCTGCGAAACTCCTTAAAGGTATCGATCATTTTTATCGATTCGTCGTATACCTCGGAGTCATGGTACTCCTCACCAAACTGGTGCTCCTCAGAGCCGCGATGATGATCTATCGCATAAAGCTGCGAGTCATTCGATTTGCACGCAGCGCCTAAATAGACTGTGGACTTTCCGCAGTAGCTGCCAACTTCCAAACAAGGGCCGCGAACGCTCAGCTGCTCACCGTAACGGTACAAAGCACCACCTTCATCATCAGCAAGGAAACCTTTTACAGTTGTTATATCCAAAGGCAGTGTTGGCGTGTTTAACATTGTTTACTCGTTTTACGGGTGCAATGTCGGGCACAATAGCTCAAGGCAGGTCTCTTGGCTATAACCTCCCGATTCCTTGTTGTTACGTAAGCTAAATGTTGCGAATTTAGCGTAAGTAACATTAGACTGCGAAGTGTAAGCGTCAGGCACGAACATGCTATTTGTATACAATTTTCTGCTCTATCTCATAACGCCTTTTCTGGCGGCATCTTTGTTGCTTCGAAGCATACGCGCGCCTGAGTATCGAAAGCGCATAAAAGAGCGTTTCGGATTATTGCCAGAGGGTTTACACAAAGACTACATCTGGCTGCATTCAGTCTCAGTCGGTGAAACGGTTGCCGCTGAGCCACTGGTTAAAGCTTTGTTGCGAGATTATCCGCAACGTCGCTTGCTAGTCACCACTATGACGCCGACTGGTTCTGAACAGGTCTTTCGCAGTTTCGGTGACAAGGTTGATCATGTCTATGCGCCGTATGATCTTCCCGGCAGTGTGCGTAGGTTTTTAAACAATACTGCACCGTGTATGGCTGTGATCATGGAGACTGAGTTGTGGCCCAATGTATTGCGTCAATGTTCAGATCGAAAAATTCCTACGGCGTTAATTAATGCCCGCCTATCGAAGTCATCAGCCGCAGGCTATGCCAGAGCACCCAGCGTATCGAGCATGATGATGTCCCGGCTGGGTGGTGTGGCTGCACAAAGTCAGGCTGATGGCGAGCGGTTTGTGCAGCTGGGCCTGCCGCGTGAGCGGTTGCGAATCACCGGTAGCATCAAGTTTGACCACACGATTTCAGAAGACGTTATGGAAACCACGGCCATACTGCGCAAAGAGTGGCAAGGTGCAAGCAAGCGACCCGTGTGGATAGCGGCAAGTACACACAGTGGCGAAGATGAAATTATTCTACAGGCGCATCGCCTACTTCTGAATGACGACATAGCCGCGCTTCTTATTTTGGTGCCAAGACACCCAGAACGATTTGAAGAGGTGTACACCTTATGTGCCAGTGAGCGTATGCAGATATCCCGGCGAAGTTCCAAGGAAGCTGTGCGTTCCGAAACCCAGCTGGTGCTTGGCGACACGATGGGCGAACTTGCGGCTCTTTATGGTGCCTGCGATATTGCATTTGTTGGTGGTAGCCTTGTTGCTCGCGGCGGTCATAATCCAATTGAGCCTGCTGCCTGGGGTCTGCCGGTTTTAGTCGGCGAGCATACTTTTAATTTTCAGGAAATTGTTGAACTATTACTGGCTCAGGGTGGGGCGCATAGAGTCTACAAAGCGGAAGATATCGCCGAGCAAGTAAAATCAATTTTGATTGATTCAAAGCGCCATGCTGAGGCCGGCGCTGCCAATAAAGCGGTTGTAGAGGCTAACCGTGGTGCCACTCAAAGACAGCTGGCATTGGTTCGCGAATTACTTCCTCAGTAGCTCATTGCCAAGGCGTCAGCCTTTTGGTGTAGTGCTGGCTGCTGGTGCAGGAGGCTCAGCAAGCCACTTGCTCAGACCATAGATTTCTTGCGGCGTTAACGTGCCTGCCTGCTGCTTCAAGCGCAACATGTTAATTACATAATCGTAGCGTGCATTTGAATAGTCTCGTACAGATCGAAACAGAAAACGTTGCGCATCCAATACATCTACGATATTTCGTGTTCCTACTTCGTAACCGGCCTGCGTTGCTTCCAGCGCACTTTCAGAAGAGGTGATCGCTTGCTTTCGAGCGTTAACTTTGCCCACATCAGTAATAACCGATAAATGCAATGAACGCGTATTTTGAATAGTATTGCGTTGACTGGCGATATGATTTTCGCGTGCCTGAATATACTCTTGCGCCGCCTGGCGTCGGCTGGCACTGACACTGCCGCCTGAGAATATAGGCATGCTTAAGCTCAAGCCGATCGTACCGCCATCTCTGGAATCATCCACAGTAGGGTCGGGGTTAAACACCGAATCGGTTGGTCTGTCGCCGTCTGTTGTAGAGTCAACGTAGCTATAGCTGCCAACAATTTTTGGCAAATGCTCGGCACGTTTGGCTTTCGCGTTGTGCTGAGCTGCATTCTCCGAGAGGCGCGCTGCGCGCAGCTGGTAATTATTTTCCAGCGCGAAGTCTACCCATTCAGAGCGTTGCGCAGGGCTTGGGTCGGTCACTGGAAACTCTTCACTCAGTAACCAGATGTTCGAATGCTGTTGACCAGTGATAACAGACAGCGCCTCGTATGCTATGCCATGCTGACCTTCGGCTTCGAGCCGGGTAACGACAGCAAGATCGTGTGCGGCTCTTGATTCGTGTACATCGGTGATTGCAATCAAGCCCACTTCAAAGCGTTGCTCGGTTTGCTCGAGCTGGCGCTGTATAGCTGTTTCTTCGGCAATGGCTGTGTCCAGGTTTTCTTTTGCACGAAGAACATTGAAATAAGCTTCTGCCACTCTAACGATTAAGTCTTGTTGATCGAAAGCGAATTGCGCAGCCGCAAGCTCGGAGAGTTTCTTCCCTTGCTTGAAAGAATACCAGGCAGGTAGATTGAAAATATTTTGCTGTAATTCGATATTAAGAGACTTGGTATCGGTTTCGTCTTGTGACGTGACTGGGCCGGAAATAAGTTGCGTAAAATCGGGCGGCGAATCAGGACCAGCGGTCGGTGGCGCGGTAAGTCCGATGGTAGAGCTGTCCACATCATTCTTGCTGTATGAATAGCTGCCATTCACTTGTGGAAGCAGAGCGGCGCGGGCCAGATTCTTGGCTTCGCTGCTGGCTTTAAAGCTAGCTTCTGCCGCTTTTAATACCGGATCGTTGGCTACGGCTAATTCATAGACGCGCGCAAGCGTTTCGGCTGAAGCCATATGCGCAGTGCTCGAGCAGGCGAGAGCTACTAGTAAATGTTTGAAAGATAAACGCAGCATATTTGTTCCTTTGCCTAACTACTTTTAGATTCGAATTTAGTTAAAGCGCACAGCGTCACATTCAAAGTGTGACTTGGCTCTCTAATCTTAGCAGATCAGACAGAAGTTCAAGGATGATATTGATTTTGCTTTACTGGGCGCGTCAATCTTAATGCTTGCTTCTGAGAGACGGCTCGTCTACGCTAGAATCGCAGCAAACGGCTAAAGTTTAACCACCACTGAATATTAATTGTGCAGCAACGACGATACCTAACCAATTTACGCGGAATGCATCAGCAATGCGAAGCGAACTATGTTCGCTTATTGCAGTTGATAGCTGATTGGGATGTGTTCGAATCGTTAGAGCTTGCTATTGATAATGCGAATGGTCCCACCGTTTTAGTCAAAATTACCCTTCTGGAGCGTAACCCTTACACAAGTACAATTATGCTGGATCAGCAGGATGTATTATTGCCATGGGCTAAGGGTCCACAACTCACGGTTCGCGTATATCATGACGCTCGAATGGCAGAAGTGATTAGTTGGAACCGCCACCGCTTGATAAAGCCGCGGTACGAATACCCCAACCCTCAGATGTATCTGCCTGATGAGAAGGCGCAATTGAATCAGTTCTTTGGTGAATGTTTGAGCCAGTGCATTGCACACGGCAGAACACGTGAGCCCATTAGCATTAGCTGAACACTGCGCATACGTCGACCGCTACTGGATCGTGAGGTCGCTACTTAACAGGAATGTTGTACTAGGGTTCGGGTCAGCCATTGCAAATCACACTTGATCATCAAGGGCACCGACCATTGCGTGTCGTTCAGCTAACCGACAGTCACCTTGGCGCTGATGACAGCGCAGAGCTGCTGGGAATGAATACCGACAACAGTCTCAATCTGGTGCTTGAAATGCTGCATCAGCGCAGCGAGCAATTCGATTTAATATTGGTCACCGGCGATATTGCGTTGCATGGCGCGCGCGAGGCCTACGAGCGATTTCAAAGCAAGCTAGCCCGGTTTGAGCAGTCGACACTTTGGCTAGCAGGCAATCATGACGACTCAGCGTTTATGCGCGACGTTGTAGGCTTTGGTAATGAACTCACACGCAGTGCTTTGGTAGCAGGCTGGCAAATGGTTATGCTTGATTCTGTGCAACCCAAAGAAGTAGGCGGCACTATCAGCCAAAGCGAATTGAATTTTCTTCGCCATTGTTTACAGGAACATCCGGATTCCCCGGCTCTGGTTGCCTTGCACCATCACCCAATGCCAGTGGGCTGCGAATGGCTTGATGAGCAACAAGTCAGTAATTCAGAAGAGTTTCTCGATCTTGTGCGTTCGCATTCCAACGTTAAAGTTGTTTGTTGGGGCCACGTGCATCAAATTTTCGATACCAGCAGTGCCGGCGTGCGCTTTATGTCGGCACCGTCAACCTGCGTTCAGTTTGCCCAGAACAGTGCAGATTTCAAACTGGACCCAGCCGCACCTGGCGTTCGATGGATGGAGCTGCACGCTGACGGTCACGTTGAAACCGAGATTTGGCGGCTCAGTGGCGTGAATCTCAATGTCGATTTAGAGTCAACGGGTTACGCTCAGGGCTAGTTTCTTTAGGCGTCTCGTCCGATTGCATTCATCAAGCGGATGAATACCATTAATTGCACTTGCTGAGGCCTGCGCACAGTGGAACACTGCTGAGCTTCACCTTGCTTTTTCCAATGAATATTTATGGCTGAATACACAGCTGAGTCCATTGAAGTTTTAACGGGCCTTGAGCCGGTGCGCAAGCGACCCGGTATGTATACTGATACCAGTCGCCCCAATCACCTGGCTCAAGAGGTGATCGACAATAGCGTTGACGAAGCTCTGTCTGGTCATGCCAGAACCATCGACGTTTTGCTGCGAAAAGATGGCTGGATAGAAGTCAGCGATGACGGCCGTGGTATGCCGGTAGATATCCACCCGGAAGAAGGTGTGCCGGGCGTTATTCTGATCCTGACCCGCTTGCACGCAGGCGGTAAGTTCAATAATGACAATTATCAATTTTCCGGCGGCTTGCATGGTGTGGGGGTGTCGGTTGTTAATGCTCTATCGCAACATCTGGACGTTGAGATTCGACGCGACGGTAAAGTGTATACCTGCTCTTTCGCCGACGGTGAATACGTAAGCGAGCTTGCAGAGACTGGCACTGTTGGAAAGCGCAACACCGGTACCAAAGTCAGTTTTTTGCCTGACCCGCAATTTTTCGATTCAGTAAAGTTCTCTATCCCAAAGCTGATACACGTGCTGCGCGCGAAGGCCGTATTGTGTCCAGGCCTGAACGTTTCCTTTAAAGAAGAAAAGAGCGGTGAGAAACAGGAATGGCATTACGAAGATGGCTTAACTGACTACCTTCTGGAATCTACGCAAGGTTTCGAGACTATTCCAGTAGCGCCGTTCACCGGTAGCTTCACGGGTAATACTGAGGCTGTGGACTGGGCGGTTCAGTGGCTACCCGAAGGTGGTGAGCTGACCACGGAAAGCTACGTTAATCTGATCCCAACCGCGCAGGGTGGAACTCACGTAAATGGCTTGCGAACCGGCCTGATCGACGCCTTGCGCGAGTATTGCGATTTACGCAGCCTTCTGCCACGCGGTATTAAACTCACCGCTGACGATCTGTGGGATAAATGCAGCTATGTATTGTCTGCAAAGCTGCGCGATCCGCAATTCTCTGGTCAAACCAAAGAGCGACTGTCATCGCGTGAATGCGCAGCGTTTGTATCACAAGTTGCAAAAGACTCTTTTAGTCTGTGGTTGAACCAGCACACTGAAGAAGCGGACCAACTGGCGCAGTTCGCGATTGCGAATGCCCAAACGCGACTGCGCACCAGTAAGAAAGTAGCGCGTAAGAAAGTAACCAGTGGTCCAGCATTGCCGGGCAAACTGTCAGATTGTGCGAGCCAGGATTTGGATCGCACTGAGTTATTTTTAGTTGAAGGTGATTCTGCCGGTGGCTCTGCGAAACAGGCACGCGACCGTGAGTTCCAGGCCATACTGCCTTTGCGCGGTAAAATTCTGAACACCTGGGAAGTGGATGCCGGGGAAATACTCGCGTCTGCGGAAATTCACAACATCTCTGTTGCACTTGGTATTGAACCTAACTCCACAGACCTTAGCGGTTTGCGCTACGGAAAAGTGTGCATACTCGCAGACGCGGACTCGGATGGCTTACACATCGCCACATTAATATGCGCGTTGTTCGTCAGGCACTTTCGCTCACTGGTAGATGCAGGTCATGTGTATGTTGCGATGCCACCTTTGTTTAGAATAGATGTTGGCCACGATGTTTACTACGCGCTGGATGAACGAGAGCGCCAGGGCATACTCGATACGATTGAGGCCGAGAAAAAGAAAGGCAAAGTAGTCGTGCAACGGTTTAAAGGCTTGGGTGAAATGAATCCCTTGCAGTTGCGCGAGACTACAATGGACCCTGATGCACGACGATTGGTACGCTTGTCTGTGAACAGCGGGGACGGTACTGAAAAAATGTTGGATATGTTGTTGGCGAAGAAGCGTTCTCCTGATCGTAAGTCTTGGTTGGAGAAGAAGGGGAACTTGGCAGAGATTTGAAGAGTCTGCGATCATGTGTATCTATCGGGTCGCAAAGCGATAAAGCCCATGCGGAACACGCCGTAAACCCATCCATGGGGGCTTGTGTTCGACATCCATGTCTCACACAGTTCCGCATGGGCTTTATCACTTCGCTCCCTGCATCGTGCCTACTTCAAGACAAACAAAAGAACATTTTTTGAAATTTATGAATTTGGTACTGCCGTGAGCTGAGCAGCCAATATGCCCTTCACAAACCTTCAAAAAGAGGGACCTTTTTGAAGCCAAAAGTATGTCCTCAAGCGAAGCCCCCATGGATGGGTTTACGGCGTGTTTGTGAAGGGCATATTGGCTACTCAGCGGATCGTGACCACCTAACTCGACGTTTGACACAATGACAGAACCACAAGCTACAGAAGAACTTTCCCTAAAGGACTACACAGAAAAAGCGTATCTGGACTATTCCATGTACGTCATTCTGGATCGTGCTTTACCGCATATTGGTGACGGTCTTAAGCCAGTACAACGGCGTATTGTTTATGCCATGTCTGAATTGGGTCTTAAAGCGTCCTCCAAGTATAAGAAATCAGCGCGCACAGTAGGCGACGTGATCGGTAAGTTTCACCCGCACGGTGACTCGGCAAGTTATGAAGCCATGGTGTTAATGGCGCAGCCGTTTTCGTTTCGCTATCCACTGATTGATGGCCAGGGCAACTGGGGCTCGCAAGATGACCCTAAATCGTTTGCTGCCATGCGCTATACCGAATCGAAGCTTACCGAGTTTTCGGAACTACTATTGGGAGAGTTAGGGCAGGGCACGGTTGATTGGCAGCCAAACTTTGATGGCACATTGAACGAGCCCTGTGTACTACCCGCGCAAGTACCGCATGTATTACTCAACGGCATTACCGGTATTGCTGTTGGCATGGCCACGGATATTCCCCCGCATAACCTGCGCGAAGTAGTGAGTGCCTGTATTCATCTGCTGGATTCTCCGAAAGCTACGGTTGCGCAGTTGTGTGAACATATTCAGGCTCCGGATTTTCCAACCGACGCCGAAATTATTACACCGCGCCGCGACATAATGGAAACCTATGAAACCGGGCGCGGCACCATGAAGATGCGTGCCGTGTATCAGATGGAGCAGGGCGACATTATTGTTACCGCTCTACCGCATCAGGCTTCTGGTTCCAAAATTCTTGAGCAGATCGGCGCGCAAATGCAGGCAAAGAAATTGCCAATGGTGTCTGATCTGCGTGATGAATCAGATCATGAAAACCCTACCCGGCTGGTGATTACACCGCGTTCCAACCGTGTTGAGATCGAGCCTCTCATGGCGCATCTGTTTGCGTCCACAGATCTTGAGAAGAACTACCGAATCAATCTGAATATGATTGGTACCGACGGCAGGCCATCGGTCAAGAACTTGCTGACCATACTCAAGGAATGGCTGGCGTTCAGAACAGACACTGTTACTCGTCGTTTGCAGTATCGATTGGACAAAATACTCAAACGTCTGCACATCCTTGATGGCTTATTAGTTGCGTTTCTTAACATTGATGAAGTAATTCATATTATTCGCACTGAGGATAAGCCGAAGCTTGCCTTGATGGAACGTTTCAGCATTTCTGATACGCAAGCAGAAGCCATACTTGATCTGAAATTGCGGCAACTTGCGAAGCTTGAAGAAATCAAGATCAAGACTGAGCAGAAAGAGCTGAACGATGAGCGCAAAAGCCTTGAGAAAATACTGGGCTCGAAAGCGCGTATGAAAACCTTGATCAAGAAAGAGTTGGTCGAAGCAGCGGACAAGTACGGCGATGATCGACGCTCACCCCTAAAAGAGCGCGGTGAAGCAAAAGCTTTCACCCAGTCAGATTTGATGACAACTGAGCCGGTGACTGTTGTGGTGTCAGAAAAAGGCTGGGTTCGTGCAGCGCGTGGTCATGAGATAGACCCAACAAGCTTGAGCTACAAATCAGGTGATGGGTACAGCTTTGCGGTACGTGGGCGTAGCAACCAGAGCTTTATAACACTGGATTCTACAGGCCGTGTGTACAACGTAGCGGCACACACTTTGCCGTCGGCCAGGGGGCAGGGCGAACCATTAACCGGGCGCATCAACCCACCGTCGGGTGCTACCTTTGCTGGCGGCATGATGGGCGACAACGAGGAGCTGTATGTGCTGGCATCGGATGCCGGTTACGGGTTTGTTGTAAAACTGGAAGATTTGCAAACCAAGAACCGAGCAGGCAAAACGGCTTTGAGTTTACCCAAAGGTGCGCAAGCGATGATGCCGGTTAAGGTCAACAATTTCGAAAGCGATTTAATTGTTGCGATCAGTAATGAGGGGCGCATGTTGGTGTTCCCGGTAAATGAATTGCCTCAACTCGCACGTGGCAAAGGTAATAAGATAATCAGTATTCCAACGGCAAGAGTGCAATCACGCGATGAGTTTGCGATTGCAATCGTTTGCGTGTCTGAGAAAGAGCTGTTGCGCGTGCATGCGGGTAAGCGGCATCATGGCCTGAAATGGTCAGATCTCGAGCACTATAAGGGCGAGCGTGGTCGACGAGGCAACAAACTCCCACGCGGGTTTCAGAAAGTGGACTACGTGACCATCGAGTCTTAGCTCATAGAACCTGGCGTGAATCAGGCGAGGCTTTTGTCTCGGTAAATATCGTCAACGATTCGCTGAACTTTGTTATCGATATCGGATAACACGACCGGCTCCAGACCTTGTAACTCATAGAAGCCGTTGCTGTCTTTGCCGCCCACTTTCAATTCAGCGCATTCCGGATGAGCCACAACACTGTGGCTCAAGCTCACCGTGCCTGATGGTTTTCCAGCGCATGCTTGCCAAGCTTGGCGGTGCGCATCTTGTGCATACAGTTCGCGCAACAAGCGGGCTTCGCTTTGCAGAGGCGCGCTCACATGAGCACCAATTCGGGCCTCAAAAATTGGCTCGCTACTGGCACTGCGCTGTTTGTTGGCTATGTTGAGTGCTTTCATCAGCGCATAGGCGCAGCAGGTGGTGCGCGCTACAAGTTGCTCGCCGCGCTCATCCAGTAGCTCAATTGTTTTCAGGCTTAAGGTGAAGCCAGTCTCTCCTACACGAATTTCCGCTGTATATAGGCGAGAAACCTGCTCAAGCCAATTCTCAAAAGTGGTCAGATATTCATAGAGGGTATCTTCAGATAACTGCTTTCGCATTAACGGCAGCTGCAGAAGCTCAACGGCAATGATTCCATACTCACCTTCGGGTTCGGGTAGCTGCTCATAGCTTTCATTTTTTGATTGCTTCTCCAGCAAACTGGAGTGCGCGCGTTGGTCTTCAGTGGCAAGTGCCGGTTTCTGCCAAACAGACCGTGCCAGCATCATAAGGCCGGTCAGGGTCAATAAAGCACAGAGAATATTGAGTAAGCCGGTATGGAACAAGCCAGGCTGTGGTGGTAGCAGTGACAGTCGCGCATAGCCCAACAGGCGGTCTTGCATGCTGATTGCCCGTCGAACCTGTTTTCCCTGTTCAGCCATACTGCGCTTGCCAGCTTGCGCCAACAGCTCATTGCGCACATTGTAGAACGCTGCATGAGCGACGGTATCGTCCTGGGTGGCCTTCTGTGCCAAGGCTTGCAGGCTCAGTTGGTTGTTGCTGAGCACTAAGGGAGCCGCGGCATCAGCCAGTTGTGTGCCAATCACTTCGGCAAGCGGCGACACTATTCGATCTTTGTCGTCGTTATACTTCCAAACAGCGAGAGCGTTAGCTAGTACCGCCAAAATGATGGCGATCAGGCCCGCAACAAACCACATTGGCCGGGCACTGTTTGGATCTGTATTTTGTCGTTCAGTGCTGATCATCATTATTGCTATTGGCGTATCGATGTGTGTTTGGCTTTGCTTTTCTGGCGATGTGCGAAACATCTATGAATACCCGATATTGTGCAAAGTATGCCGGGCTCGCAGAGAATGCCTTGCCGATACCTAGTATAGTAACGAGCTCGAATTGCGAACAGTGTATTCATTGCACTGTCGCTGTGAATATTCTATCTTTTGACGCCGCCTAGGTCGGCCAATGTATCGGGCATCAGTATGAATAGCGTGACACTAATCAGTATTACCGGAGAGGACCAGCCCGGTCTTACAGGTAGTTTGATGAGCTTAATGGCCGAGCACGGAATTCAGGTGCTTGATATCGGACAGGCCGTTATTCATCGTAGCCTGGCGCTGGGCTTATTGGTGTCAGTGCCTAAAGGCAGTGGCATTCTCAAAGAGTTGTTGTTTCATGTGCATGAGCTGAATCTGCAGGCCAGTTTCACAGATATCAGCGGCGACGATTACGAACGCTGGGTTGGCGCGCACGGTCAGCCTCGATATATTGTTACCTTGCTTGCACGCGCAATTACTGCCGAGCATATTGCCCGCATTGGCAGTGTTACACATAAATTTGATCTTAATATTGAAGACATCAAACGTCTTTCTGGGCGCTTGTCCTTAACAACTCAGTCCGAGCAAGACAAAGCCTGCATCGAGTTCAGCGTGCGTGGTAGCGTGGCTGATCCGCTTGCCGTGCGTCAAGACTTTCTGGTTTTGGCCAGCGAACTTGATGTTGATATTTCGTTTCAAAAAGACACCGTGTTCAGACGAAATCGCCGCCTGGTGTGCTTCGATATGGACTCGACGTTAATAGAAGGAGAAGTGATTGATGAACTGGCCGTGTTGGCCGGGGTTGGTGAACAGGTGTCAGCAATTACTGAACGCGCGATGCGTGGCGAGCTTGATTTCACGCAGAGCCTTCGCCAACGGGTTGCACTATTGGAAGGTTTAGCAGAAAGCAGTCTTAATCAAGTGTACGACCGCTTGCCCATCACCGAGGGCGCGGGCCGCCTGATCGACAATCTAAAGCGCGTTGGTTATCGAACAGCAATACTATCCGGCGGCTTCACTTTCTTTGGTCATTATTTGCAACAAAAACTCGGCATTGATTACGTTTACGCTAATGAATTAGCCCTGGCTGATGGAAAGCTTACCGGCCAAGTTAATGGGCAGGTAGTAGACGGGGCACGTAAGGCCTCCCTAATGGCCGAGATCGCCGAACGCGAACACATCAGTCTTGAACAGGTGATTGCGGTTGGCGACGGTGCCAATGATTTACCGATGCTGAGCGCGGCGGGTCTAGGGATTGCTTTTCGTGCCAAGCCTATCGTACAACGAAAGGCTGAGCATTCCATATCCACATTGGGATTGGATGGCATTCTCTATCTGCTGGGATTCTCGGATGCGCAGTAGTCTTGCGGTTTGTATGGACGCCAGCTAGTTAAGCTGAATCGGCGAATTCATACTCCATGATTTCGCTGGGTGCCTGCAAATAGTAGCCTTGTATATAGTGTGCATTCATCTGCCATAAACTGGCGAGTGTTGCCGCATTTTCAACATAAGGCACAACCGAGCATACACCGGCTTCCTGCAAGCGATTCAGAACTGTTTTCAAACCTTCTACGTTCGTTGGATCTTTCTGTAGCTCCATAGCAAAACTGGAATCTACAAAGGCGTAGTCAATCTTGAAATGCTGCAGAACCTTGAACGACTCCTGACTGCGGCCAAATTCAGAAAGGCTGAACTTGAAGTTCCATTCTGCGACTTCCTCGCGGAAGCGAATCGCTTGTTTCAAGTAGTGAGCAACTGTCTTTTCACTGAACTGCAGCGTGATGCACTCCGGTGATAATTGTGCGGCTTTCATGGCAACACCAAGCCAGTTGCTGAATGTGTTATCGATGAGCGCATTTTGAGTAAGATTAATCGTAAGCGTGGTTGCATTGCCCGCTTCACGCTGCACTTTCAGGTTCTTGGTGCCTTCCACCACCAGCCATTTGTCCAGCGAGGTATCGCCCGATTTTTGGTTGATGGCCTGAAACAGGGTGTCAACGCTTTGTTCTTCGCCGTCGCCGTCTACCATGCGCAATGTCGATTCGTAACTCTCGCGCGGTGCACCGTGCAAATTGATGACGGGTTGAAACATCATTCGTAAGCGCTGCTCTGATACCAGTTCGCGTATATCAAAGGAGCTCTCAACCGCATCTCCTGTACCTGGTCGGTACAGAATAATACCCGGCATCGAACTGTCTTCCGCGAATAGCTGCCGTGCTTCTTCTAATGCAAGAAACGCAATATCCATGGCTTCGTTAGAGTCGTTGAACTGCGACTTGCTGAGATCAACCACACCCACACAGCAGCTGCATTGCGCGGTTTGGTCATCAATATCAAATATATGTTCTTCAACGCGTTCACACAGTTTTCGAGCATTGCTCATCGCAGCTGTGTCTGCTGCACCGGGGAGTAGTACGGTAAAACTGTCTTCCCCATAGTGCGCAACCACAGCTTCGTCATGCTCGCTAAAGGCATGATCAATGAAATCGGCTACGCCATGACGGACAGAGCGACTGCCTGACAGGCCAAGTCGACTCTTGAGTTGGGAAAATTCATTGATACTGAAATACAGCAAACAGCCATCGTTCTTTTCGCCAATTAGAAACTTGTCCAGCTGCTCAACCAAGCTATAGCGTGTTTGCAGACCGGTCAGCGGATCAACACTACTCGGTAACGAACTTACGACTGGTGCAGCCGCTTTTTCGGCGCGGCTCAAGATAAGTTGCGTGCACTTCTCATCATCAAACACAGCGGGTGCAAATCGCATACGTACATCGAATTGCTCTCCCTCAGGGTTGACACAGGTAACGCTGAGCTCCTGTTCGGATTCTTCGTTGTATGCGCGCAAAAAGTTCTTGAAGGCTTGCTGGTCGTCGTCGCTGATAAGGTCAACCACGGGTATTGCCAGAAATTCATCGCGATCGTTCAAGCCAAATGCATGCGCATAGGCCTCGTTTACGTCAACGTGCATACCATCGAGAATGTAGGCAACGGCATCGTCTGCATTTGACATTAAGGTGTCGAAACGACCGCTGACTTCGGCTAGTGAACGCTCCAGGTCGGCGTGCTTGCGTCGAATTCGCAAGTTTTCCACCTCGCGATTCGCTGCATACAGTAAGTGTTCCTGGTCAGACAGTTCGATCACATCTTGGGCGCCACGACTCATGCCTTCGATCACAAGCTCTCGATTGGGTTCACTGGTGAGTAAAATAACCGGGGTATCGGTGCGCGACTGAACAATTTGCTCAAGCACATTGTTCATATCAATATTCGCGTTTTGCTGCTCGCAAAGCGCTAAATCCCAATGCTCATCGTTAAGGCAATGGGTCAAGTCTTCCAGTGAGGTAATTCTATGAGTTTGCGTCGCCTGGCCCGCATTTCGAAACAAATGGTTAATGCGCTCGGCACCATCCGCAGAATGACTCGATAGTAAAATCTTGAGTGTGTTGCTTGTCATCGTTTGTATGCAGTTTTAGTGTTTTTATAATCCCTGCTGTTTGGCAAAGAAGTCTACAAATTTCCCCACAGGGCATCGAATAGATCCTGTGAGTCTGAAACGCTGTCATTAGCCGCATCAAAAATCTCGTAACTGTATTGCCCGTATACTCGAGTTTTGGTTATCTGTTCCGTGATTCGTACCATGCGTATTTGATCGCGATCCAGTATCTGCATGGTTTGGCCAACTTCAACATTGGCATCTGATATTAATAAGGACGCACCTTGCTCTGTAACGCTAACTTCTGGCAGCATCAGAACCGGCGAGTATTCACCAGGGTCGCCTTCGGTTTGTATGCTGCGGCCAATTGAGGGTAAAAATGCCGGGCTAAGTAATTCCACCCCGAAGGTAAGTTCTGTTCGTGTCGGGCGATGCAGCCAACGAATTGCAGCAATACTCCAAAGTTCTGTGGCTGAGTCTTTGATGCCAATCAAGTCACCCGCGTGAATACGAAATTTGTCTGTATCTGGAAGCGTCAGGCTGTACCCGCCAGGGCTGGCGTTGTTTACATGCACATGCACGGTCACCTGCTCGCTGGGATCAAGGGGTCTGCTGTCTGAAGATGTGCCGTCATAGTCAATACACTCTACGCCGTCTTCGTCTTTGCTGATTTGTGGTGTCTCCGAGCCCCATTCCTGCTCTTCAACGTTTTCTACCAGTTTTTCGTAGTCGTGAAATTCCTCAAATGCCGCCTCACGCGCTAACGCCGCGTCAGCCAGTTCGCGCATATTTTCGATATTAGTATCGCCCGCTGAAAAGTGATGTGCTGCGTCAAGGCCAACGCAGATATCCAATTTTTCTTCGGAATCTATGCGCATGAAACTGCGCTTGGTGCATTTACCCCAAGCAAGAATCAAATGATTCAACAGATCAATCCGAACAGTTTTACCATCTTCCTCAACAACACCATCTTCCGCGCTATCGACTAGCAGTCGCAGATATTGAACCAGGTCTGTTGTGCCTAGTTGCAGCTGGCATTCACCCAGCGCCTGCTTGTTCAGCAGGTGTGAGTAAACCGGGCCTCTGTCATTGTCACGATTGAGCATGAACAATGAAGGTATCTGACCGCTTTGGTAACGGGAGATAGATATTTTGTCGATCCAGCCAGGAATAAGATCAATAACGGGTAGCAAGTCTTCCTGACGTAATTGGTTAGCCTTGATCGAGCCAAGCAACAGGCTTTTGCCATACAGGCCATGCGGGGTGTGTTCCCCGGAGCTTGTGTGCTCAATCTGCAATTCGCAACTGATGTTGTACAGTTGATGCAGCTTGAACCACAGGGTGTGTGGTGTGATGGTGTATAACTGGTAGCACAGCAACAAATCGTCATTCAGAAACTGCATTGCGCCACAGACGGCTCGTGCTGTTTGCGATTTATTTGGTCGACGTAATAAACCTGTTTTCGAGTGCGCCAGTTCAACAGCTGCCAGAGTGTAATTATTGGCGACGCACATTCGCAATGAATGAGTCAGGTCAACAACTTGCTGCGACTTCTTTGGCAGCAAGGCTTGCTTGTGCTGATAATGCTTGCTCAAAGATTGGAGATTGCTTTCGATTCTTGGCGCAAGAAGCGACAGTAACTCCAATCTGTTATCAGCTGGTGTCTGCAGCTTCAGCAATTCTTCGGTGATCAGATAAAGCTGCTTTATCGTTTCACCAATGTTTGCCACAGGCAAATTGCCAATCCATTCTTCAACGCTGCTCTTGTCAGCCTTGCACATGGATAAGTTACTAAGGGTTTGGTCGCGCACACCCAGGCGGCGGAGTAGGGACTGGCTCATCAAAAACGTCTCTTACTGCTCAATAGTGTCTTTTCGCTGCCTTAAGCCCTTATCGACAAGCGTCGAATAAGAAACTCCTGGATCCTGACCTGCACTGATGCAGAGCAATACCCTTAAACTGCGAAAATGATGTGAATTCCAAAAAAAGTATAGGAGATGAACGAATATTCGTCGCATTTCCAACAAAAATATTTTCACCGATTGTCTGAAGTTGGCCTTTGGTCGAACGCTGCTTGACCGTTTTTTGGTCCTGGTCTACCCAAAATTGTCTGTCAAACCTGTATCATTACGTCTGGCAATAATCCTCGTATTGACCAAAAAAAGATCAAACCAAGAGATTCACCATGGCAAATTACTCAACCAACGAATTCAAATCAGGGCTTAAAGTGATCCTGGAAGGAGACCCCTGTTCCATCGTGGAAAACGAATTTGTGAAGCCCGGTAAAGGGCAGGCATTCAATCGGGTTCGTTTAAAAAATCTTAAGAGTGGTCGGCAATGGGAACGCACGTTCAAGTCAGGCGATACTCTTGAAGGTGCTGATGTGGTCGAAAAAGACATGGAGTACTTGTACAACGACGGCGAATATTGGCATTTTATGGACCCGGTCAGCTTTGAGCAGGTTCAAGCAGACAAGACGGCGCTGGGTGATTCGGCACAATGGGTTAAAGAGCAAGATTCCTGTCTGATCACACTATGGAATGACGCCCCTATCGCCGTTACTGTACCCAACTTCGTTGAGTTGGAAATTGTGGATACTGATCCCGGTCTTAAAGGCGACACTGCACAAGGTGGCACTAAGCCCGCAACTCTCAGTACTGGTGCCGTCGTTAAGGTACCGTTGTTTCTTAATATAGGTGAAGTAGTTCGGGTGGATACGCGCACTGGAGAATACCAAAATCGCGCCAAAGGCTGATTGCTAGGTGACGGTCGAACACTGGCAGGCAAATACCTCCAGAGAAACCCTGAGGGCTCGTGCGGATCTGCTGGCGCGCGTTCGTGCTTTTTTTGATCAACTGGGTGTGCTGGAAGTTGATACTCCCTCGTTAAGCCGCTATTCGGTCAGTGATCCCTTTCTGGAAGCAATGCCAATCATTGGTGCTGACGGGCAGCCAGTTCGTTGGTTGCAAACGTCGCCGGAGTTCGCAATGAAGCGTTTGCTGGCCAGTGGCAGTGGTGACATTTACCAGATCTGCAAAGCATTCCGGGCCGGAGAGCACGGTCGATTGCACGCCAATGAATTCACAATGCTCGAATGGTACCGATTGAATTTCGATCAGTTCGATTTGATTCGAGAGCTCTGTGATTTGTTACGGCGCTTGCTCAATTGCGCGCCGCATAGCCAGTATTCCTACGGTGATTTGTTTGCCGAATGCATTGGCTTTAACCCCCATAAAGCTAGCTACTCGGCACTGCAGCAGGCCGCAATTGAGAGCGGTTTTGGCGATTTACTGGGTGCCGATCAGCACCAGCTGACAAAAACGCTAGACCGAAATGCGCTGCTCGATTTGCTGTTCAGCCACATCGTGCAGCCTACCCTGAGCAAATTGTCTGTGGTGTATGACTACCCGGAATCAATGGCGGCCCTTGCCAGAGTGGAATACGATTCTCAAGGTTGTAAGGTCGCGCGACGCTTCGAAGTGTTTTATCAAGGCGTTGAACTGGCCAATGGCTATCACGAGTTACTCGATGCCTCAGAACTGGAACAACGCACGGCGCGAGACAATACGCGCCGCAAGGAGCTTGGCAAGGTGGAACAGCGTTGCGACCCTCGGCTGCTTGCCGCAATGCGCCACGGTTTGCCAGAGTGCGCCGGAGTGGCGGTGGGTCTTGACCGGGTGCTGATGTTGGCGCTGGGTGCGAAATCGATCGCCGATGTCAGGGCATTCTAAGCGCTGATTCCCTAGGCGCTAACTCGGCGATGCTATTTCGGGTCAATTAGCTCCGCTATGGCTTGGCCCATCTTGAGCGGCGCGCCGGCCGACATGTCTTCCAGCCAGCGAATTTTTCCAGGTTCAAACAATAAGATAACAGTAGAACCTAAGTAGAAACGACCTAATTCATCACCAGCCGACAGCTGCACGGGAGTGTCTGGCATTGAGCTGTCCGCACTCATCCGCCCGCCCCACACCGTTTCAATACCCGCCACAATCATGGCACCAACCATAACGACGGCTACTTCGCCCAGATCGGTATCAAACAGCCCAACCAAGCGTTCATTGCGGGCAAAAAGCTGCGGTACATTGCGCGCGGTGGCTTCATTTACTGAGAATAATTCGCCAGGTAAGTAAGTACTCGCTTTCAGCTCACCGCCTATTGCTGCGTGTACTCGGTGGTAATCACGTGGTGAAAGGTACACGGTAATGAATTCGCCATTCTCAAATGGCTTTGCTCGCTCGGCGTTACCGCCCAGCAGTTGGGCTGCGGTGTAACTTTGTCCTTTAGCCTGAAATATGTCGCCGCTTTCTATTTTGCCGAGCTGACTGATGGCGCCATCAGCGGGGCTTAAAATAAATTGTTGAGAATCGGCAAGCGGTCTGACGCCGTCTTTTAAGGGGCGGGTGAAAAATTCATTGAAGTGTTTGTAGGCGGCGGGCTCAGAGTGCACGGCCTCGTCCATATTGACGTCGTACTGACTGATGAACATGCCGATCAAGGCGTTCTTTAGCCACAGCCATTCAACATCGGCAAGCCAGCCTGTGGCTCTGGACAGTAAGTGTTGCGGCAATATTTTTTGCAGCAGAATAAATAGGGTTTCCATTTATGATCCTTGGAGGTCTCGCCTGAGTAGCACTTACTCAAGCATGAAATTGGCACTGAGGCTTTGGATTGAGTGTCGGTTAGCGAGACTGTGTGAGGGAGGGACCCCGAACACAAGCCCCCATGGATGGGTTTACGGCGTGTCTTACTGATCCATACGCAATTCAAAGCCGGTCTAGAAGCGTGGTATGCATCGAGACCGGCGTTAAACCAAGTATGGGTTACCGAGACACGCCGTAAACCCATCCATGG
>JBGCDE010000135.1:0-4758 GCA_045105115.1 Pseudomonadales bacterium
CCCTGACTAAGACCTACCGTAGAGAACAACACTAGAAATGTCCGGAACACCTCAGCAAGGCTAATCACACCGTAATCTTCAGGCGCCAAAAAGCGGATCACGAATATCGTGGACAACCAGCTGATAACCTGGCCCAAAAAACGCAAGGCGGCCACCCACCGAAAGGCGGACATTGCCCTATTCACTAAGTTGGAATGATCAGTGTTTTCTGGTGACATGGTGTGGTCTTTATTTGCCTATTTCCGCTGTGCGGTGGTGCCCTTTGTACTGATAACATTTGTACTGATAACATTTGCGCTGGCAACATCTGTACCGATAACAGGGTGTAAGCCGCACATTTCTTATTATGCTAATAAAACCGAACTGTGTTGGATGCATTCATAAAACCAAAAGCATTCTTATTACCAGACTTATTGGATTCACCCCGCACGCAACGCCAGCCGCAGTTCCTAGAGCAACAAGCCACGGGCTTGATGCCACTGTCCTGATGCTGTCCCCAGATCCACTCAAAGCAGCGCTATTTATCGCAGCAATTATACCAGTTTGGTACCGATTTCTCCCCAAATTGTGAGCGTTATCTCAGGTATTACTGCGAATACGGCAAATTCCACGGGCATGTTTTCTGGGCACGTCTTACAATGGCTGATAACCAACAGGCGCGTGCTTTGCTCGTAAAAATTTCGTAACAATACGCGCCCAAATTGATACCCAACTCTAACCATCGAACCCTGACATGAATCAAACGCCCTTCTTCTCAATTGTCATTGCAACGCGCGACCGCCCAAAGATGTTTCTCGCTGCGCTAGATTCCGTCGCAAACCAGGATTTTGCGGCAAAAGAGCTTATCGTGGTTGTCGATGGGTCTTCAGACGAAAATATGACTAAGTACAAAGCCATTGAGAAGCAACGTGGCGACGTCACGTTTCACTACCTCACACACAGAAAAGACGGGCACGGTCAAAGCTACTCCGTTAACTATGGAGCCAGTAAATCCAACGGCGAGTTTCTCTGCTTTCTTGATGACGACGACGAGTGGACAGATTTTTCCTATCTGCAAAATTTGTACAACAGTATTGAGGCATCTTCTAAGCCAGTCGACGTGCATTACAGCCATCAAAAAGCCCTGTTTGCCGACGGCAAGCCGCAAAACGAAACCGTGTGGCTAGAAGATAGAATACCTCTGGCTCAAAGCCTGCCGGAGATTGCACCAGGTACTCATCAGGTTGATCGTACGTTTTTACTCAAGAGTGCGGGCTTCGGACACTTGAACTGCAGCGCGTTCAGCCGGAAATTTTTCGACTCTATCAACGGCATGGATGAGAGCATACGCTACGAAAACGATCGGGATCTTTTTATTCGATCAATTGATGTAGCCGAAGTCATTCTATTCAGTACGCGCTACATGTCACTTCACCATATTCCCGACAACTCGAAAAAAGACAACATGTCGACGATGGCCTCAAACATCGAAAAAAAGCTATACCAAATGCGGGTCTACGATAAGGGCGTTGCGCTGGGGAAAAGCCAAGAAATTGCCAGCTACTGCCGTCGAGGAAAAACCTACGAGCAGAAACACCTTGCAAGAATTTTAGAAAAGAACGGTGACATACGCGGCGCTTCACAATACGCGAGAGAGGCTCTGTTAAGCGGTTTCACCCTCAAATGGCTCGCCTATACAATACAGATTAGCGCTCGGTCACTTTTCCATACACGCAGCGATACACAGTCACACGCATAACGCTGGTACGATAAGACTTCCCCGTGAGCCTTTCAACTTACATAACGCAACCACGCAAAGCACTGGCCATCACCCAGCCAAGCGAACACATTTTTTTTCTCAGCCACATGCGGGCCTACAGCAGCCTCTTTGGGCATATCATGGGCTCACACCCACAGATTTCCGGCTACTACGAACTCCATATTGGCTATCACAGTTGGAAAAGCCTCATCCGGCAAAAGATGCTATTTTTTCAAGAAGAAGAACCAAAACCAAAATGCCGGTACATGTTCGATAAAGTTCTACACAATGACCACCACGTTGCCCCTCATTTACTAAATACCGATAAGACAAAGGCCATTTTTTCACTGCGTGATCCGGTAAAGACAATTCCAAGCATCATGGCACTGTATGCAAAGGAAGATCCTACCCACGAATTCAACGACGCAGAATTTTCGACGCACTACTACATTGATAGAGCGGAAGAGTTAGTTTCGCTGGCCTCCAAAATGGACAGAGAGTACTTCTATTTCGATGCGGAAGTCATGACACAGCAAACCGACGAGTGTTTGGGGCGTTTGAGCCAATGGTTAAACCTGAGCTCACCGCTTAGCTCGTCATACTCCGTACAGAAAAAAACCTCTATGAGCCGCTACGGTGACACTTCCGAGACATTGAAGTCTGGAAAAATAGAACTCAATAAGAGTAAGAGCACACCGTTCCAACTGACTCCCGACCTTTCTCAGGCGGCAACCGAGGCATACATGAGATGCCGCGAAGCACTGGCAAACAGCACTTCTGCAAGCTGCCTGAATATCACGTCGTTTATGGTTTAAGAAATGGAAAAAGTTCCGAAAAAATCGGCTGGCATGAACCTAACACCAGATCAGAAATTCATAGTATATTTGCCTACTTCAAGGTCTAAACTGATGAGCAAGATCGTGACGAGATTCGTGACTACACCACAGAGAAACCCCATTAAGCACGTTGCTCGGGAGGGTGCCGTGCGGCAAGCCAGGTGGTCTACAGGCGCAGCGGCACTGGCGCTAGCCCTACTGCTAGTGCCCACTGCACAGGCCAAGGAATGGGTTGGCAAAGATTTCAGAGGGAAGGCCTGCGAAGGTGAACAGGGAACAGCTGGCGCCCACGACTACTTACATCGGGGGTTCAAAAAGAACGTAGCTGGGCTACTCAAGCTCACCGAGCGGCATCACTACAACGAAGATGTCGAGAATTTGGTCAAAGGTCTGACAACAGAACCGATGGGTGATACTGATTTTGTACTACGCTCGTTTCCTAACCACCATCGCGCGCTTCAAACTGCCATGAACTATCGACTCAAGCGCAAAAAGTGGTCACCTCAGGAAAAGTGGCCGCCAGCAGAATGCTATTACCAACGTGCAATCAATTTTAGTCCTCGAGATCTCACTATACATCTGCAATACGCGATACTGCAGTACAAAATGAAGAAATACGCCGGCGCGCTGGAAACTTATCAGGATGCCGACAAACTCAACCCCAATGATCCTCTCCTGCTATACAACATGGCTTTGACAATGATCAAAGTTAAAAAATACAAGCAGGCCAAAGCAATCGCCAAGCGTGTCTACGCAACGGGGTTCCCACTTCCCGGATTACGTAACAAACTAATTACCGCTGGACACTGGAAAGACGAGACGAGTGCCGAGACTCTGGAGGAAAAGGCAATGAAATTGAAACTAAAGAAGGCAAATGAAGCAAAAAAGGCAGAATCCGCCGCGAAAGACAAAACCCCAGCGCCAAATAAGGCCGATAGCGCTTAGCGCTATATTCCAAGAGCCAGGTTGTCGCTACTGACCGACAGTCAGAGGGTCAACTTTTCGGTAGTTCATCAACAGGCGGAGCGTGAACTTTAACGATGAACGATCCCACGGCGTAAACCTCGGGAGTTGGTATGGGTCGCTCTTCTTACAAGCGGCGCCCCAATGCGTTGACACTGCCGCCTTGAAGCCTAACCTTTCGACCATATCCCTATGTTCGGCTGTATAGTCCACACCGGGCGCACCATTAGGGTATGCAAACTGCTCAACATCCTTCTGCAAAATAGTCTGCAGTGTATCTCTACTACCCCCAATCTCTGCCTCCGCTTGCGAAGCTGTAATACTCGACAGTATCGGATGATTAACTGTGTGGGCCCCTATCGAAACTTCACCACGGCCTAAACTGCGCAACTGTTCACTTGTGAGCATGAGATCACTTGGCAATTCGCCTACAAGACCCTCAATATGCTCCACAAGTGTTGCTCGCTCCAAGGGATCCTTGTGCTTTATAACTCGAATAATAGATTCTGCAGCAGCTAAACGCTCATTCATCGATGATGTTTGATAGCATTCTAAACCAACATCGCTCAAATCAAACTCATCACCCGGAGCAATACGTAGAGCCTCTCTTACAGAGTCGTTCCACATTCGACCGCCATTGAGAAACGCGGTGCTGACAAAGACACTTGCAGGAATCGCATAGCGTTCGAGAACGGGTAACGCACACAGAGCGTTGTCAGCATAGCCATCGTCAAACGTGACACATACCGCCCTCTCCGGGAGCGTGTTTTCCTGCTGTCTGGCCAAGGCCTCGTGTAAGGACAGCGGCGAAAAGTAGCGTCTGAGTAACTGCATCTGCCAATCAAAAAGCGCAACTGTGGGTTCATCAGGGCGCATTGGATCATAATCGGGCAATACGCGATGAAAAATCAGAATAGTAACCCGCTGCTTGGCTCGGGAGCCAAGCAGCGTCGGGCCAAGACGCGAGAGCGCTGTTAATGCCGGATTCATGCTCCTCCCGACAAACGGCGCCGACGGCCGTAAGCAACACGAGGAGGCAGGCGCTGATTCGTTTTCTTTTTGACGGGCTCTCCACCCCTCAGCTGTTCAGTCAGATTCGTCAATACAATGGTTATTGCCATGATGTGCCAAGCAAGGTCAAAATATGCCAAGCTGAGGAACGCCCCTCCGGCCATGAAGGCGACAAGGCTAATCTGCAGCATCCTTGCCAGCATATTGTGA
>JBGCDE010000136.1:0-4559 GCA_045105115.1 Pseudomonadales bacterium
ACCTCTGACTTTCTACGCCGCTACTTTAGAAAGCTACGGCCTACACGTTGAGCTTGTCCGTGATATTTCTGAGGAGACATTTTCTACCTTTGCCCACTGGAGAAACAACGCCAAAAAAAATCGAACCCAAGTGATTGAAGAAATAGGTGAGCTAGGTTGGGAAAGGTTTTTTAAATCATGCGAAGTTCTTGAGCATTTTTGGAATGAAGATGTTTTGGGCTATGGCATAGTGTCTGCAAGTAAATAGACTTAAGCTGCGCTAAAACTGAAAGTATAAAAACTCACTGACCTGCGTCAGGTTCATTAGTGCCGCGACAAGCAGTACACCCATAAATACAGCCCAGTAAGCACTCGGAGTCCAACAGATCTTCACAACAGGCTCCCTACCAGCCAAGGGCTTTTCAATCATGATATCCAGCGACCGGAACAACTGGTACGTGCTGGGGAATAGCCAGCACAGGAGCAACGCCATGAGGAGCGCTGCTGATATCAGCGAGCCCAGCTCTACGTCGCCCAAAAGCTGACTAATCAGTGCAAGCGAGTCTATTGACTGAAGTGCAGCTAAGTAGCTGGGACTGAAGGCAAGGTATTCCCATTTAAGCAAAGAAGAATAAATATTCGCAGCCTCAGCCAACGTCTCGGCGCGAAAGACAACCAATGTGAGTACGACAACCAGAAAGGTGAACAACTGGGCTAAAGCCTTGTAACTTGGCCGGCCAACCAGCCCCAACGGACCAGATACCCGCACACGCCAAACTTGATGAGCTACCACGTAAAACCCATGACAAAGCCCATACACAAGAAATGTCCAGCCTGCACCATGCCATACCCCACCCAAAAACATGGTTGCAAAGAGATTGAAACGCGCTCGGCGGGGGCTACACATAAACCCACCCATTCCGCTGTATACGTAGTCACGTAGAAACCGTGAAAGCGTTGCGTGCCACATCCTCCAAAAATCTGAGATATTTTGTGCCCTATACGGTGAGAAAAAGTTTACCGGCAGGCGAAGGCCGAACATACACGCCAGCCCAATCGCCATGTCACTGTAGCCAGAAAAATCGAAATAGAGCTGAAAAGCATAACTCAAGGAGCCGGTGACTGCGTCTAAAGCTGACAACTCGTATCCAGTGCCGGACAATGCAAAGATCGGCGTTGCGAACTTCGCAAACGTATCAGCAAGCACAACCTTCTTAAATAGACCAATAACAAGCACCGAAGCTCCAACCACTAGATTTTCATAACGCTTACTACGATCTGTTAGACGTTTAAACTGTTCTAGCATTTGACTGTGGTGAACGATCGGCCCGGCTATCAACTGGGGAAAGAATGAAACAAACAAGCAGTACTCGAGGAAAGTATGAGGTTGGATTTTCCCCCGATTAGCATCCACCAAATAGGTAATCTGCTGAAAGGTGTAAAATGATATGGCTAGTGGAAGAATAATACTTTGAAAATTAAAATTTGCCGGCGAAAGCGTAGTTATTGCCGCGACAAAAAAATTGGCATACTTAAAGTAAACTAGCAGACCTAGGTTAAATAAAACCCCAAACCACAGCCAATATTTCCCGCGCAGTTTGTCTTCTCGAGCAAGCCGCTTTCCAACCAGAAAATTGAAAATCGCTGATAACGCTAACAAAGGAAGATAGATTGGATTCCACCAACCGTAAAACATCAATGAACAGACTACGAGCCAAGCCATAATCGCAGTGCGAGCTCCGAAATTTTGCAGCACAAAAAATCCGAGCAACGAGGCAGGCAAAAACAGGAAAAGAAATTCGATGGAATTAAAGAGCATGAGCTTGGGCCATGGGCTCCGCAACTATTTTTAGCTTTATATGCGCCATACTATTATATCTATGTTACTTTCATTCGAATAGAGCGATCACTACACTATACTCAAAGTTACCCAATACCCGAGCCTACCTTTATTGAACACCCTCGCACCGAATTTGCTTAGACGTTACGCCGCTGGCGCAACCTTGGCAGCGCTAGCCTGTGCGGCATGTGTGGTCCTGTTTACGCTATCTACTGACCCTTACAAATTACGGCCGCCCTCAGACGGTGCCCAGTCGGTTGGCGCGATTGATTTGTTTTATCACTTACGACTACACAAACCCTACGCCATCGAAAGACTCAAACCCAGTCATCTAGTTGCAGGAAGCTCACGCTCTGCTCGCTTCAGCCCTAAAGGTGGCGACCTTATTCAAACTAACGGCTACAACGCAGCGCTGCCGGGCGCCTCATTGAAAGAGATTCGAAGAATTATTGAACACGCTCACGTAGTCAATGAGCAGCAACTCGTTATCGTTGGCCTTGACTACTACATGTTCATGCCTCGGGGTAAAACAGATGAAGCGTTACTGGTAGAGAGTCGGTTTTTGACACCGAATATGAATTTGCTGCAAAAAATCCGTCACTGGTTTCAACGCTTCGAGGACACGTGGCGATCCCTCTTATCCATCGACTCTTTAATTGATTCGATTCGCGCACGAACATCCGCTCGCAGCAGCGCCCAGCTGTATCAGGAAGATGGCACATGGGACATCAAGACGACCTCTCTATCCCCTTCATGGATGTATTCCTCATTAGCAACACAGGTTTATCGAGAGCACTCTCACTCTCATCAGCAAGACTTCAGCGAACTACGGGCTTTGCTAGCATTTTTAAATGAGCAAAAAATCGAGGCTCATTTAGTAATCGCACCAATGAACGGCCTGCTTTTGGAAACCGTAAAGCGAGCCGGCACTTGGGATCAGTATTTAAACTGGCAGCGCCAACTCACCGGGATAGCAAGCGGGCATGAACCACTGATTAGTCTTTACGGGCTTGAAGACAGATCGGAGTTAACGCTTGAAAAAATCGATGCGAGAGAGCCACATTTTCGTGACGGGGTTCATTTGACAAGACACGCTAGCGCAGAAATATACGAGTGCATTTCAGCCAGCTGCGCATCTAATCTGGCGCCCACGAAGCTGTCACCGGAAAATGTAGAGGCCTATTTGCATCATGTAGACAAGCTAAGGTTGCGCTACTTGCGCGAGAACCCAAAACAATCTATCAAACTATCACATTGGCTCAGTAGCAAATAATTTTACGATAGCGGCCATTCAAACAGCAATCACAGGGATCAGTCGCTTCCCCCTTTTTTCAAGTTTTTCTGTTTTCACTTGAGAGACAAACTCTGCAACCTGAGATGACACACCTGCAATGGTTCTTCCCTCCTGCTCAAACTGTTGCACCATAGAATCGAGTTCTGCTTGTTCTTTTTCTCCGGCGGAAACTGCTCGAATCAAATCCGTGGCGTAGTTTAAAGGATCGTGATTACACGATTCGCAAATAGGCTGCCTGGTCCGGACATGTTTCAGCTTTTGCTCTGTAATTGATAGCAAAGAGGTTTCAAATACACTTGCCATTGGTGCTTCTTTCTTCCAATCCGAGCAACATAGATAGTAAAAGCCGTCGTATCCAATAAAAACGAAAAGAAACGGGACTGGACATAACCAATCGGCACCGGTGTTAGCCATAATCTCTTCTGCTCTGCGCCGTTCTTCATACTGCTCATACTGCATGTGATCTACAAACAATGCACCGCCTCGGTTAATAACGTCATATTCCATGAAGCCATCAACGCCGTAGCCAAGCCAAAATTCCTTCATGGCGGCTGTGTGAGCAGTATCTTGATTATGATTTACTAAGACAATGTGCACTTCACATCTATCACCTGACATTTTGATAAAGTTAATAATGTTGTCGCGTGTGTTTTCATAGGGAAGGTTGTAGATGTCTTCGTAATCCTTCCCAAGATCAGAGATATTCACATTCACTCGCGTTACGCCCGCTTCCAGGATAGCAGTACCTCTACCTTGATCCAGCAGCGCGCCATTGGTAGCCATACTACAGCTATCAAAACCGGCAGTACGCACTTTGCGAATAAACTCTGGAGTATTGGGGTTTAGCAGTGGCTCGCCCAGACCACAGATATTTGGCTCAATTCGCGAGGTGGCGTTGTGGCGGAGCCGATTGTTTTCACGCAACTCCACAGTACGCATCAGCGCTTGATCAAAGACATCCATAGACATATGCCCTTGATGCGGCGTCGCATCCCGAGGGCAAAAGTGACAAACCGCATTGCAGCGATTTGTCGCCTCGATATCTACGTTGATACTTATGTCCATACTCACCATAACCCAAACTGTAAAATGCGTCGTTCTACTGCTTCTTGTTTACAATACAAGTGACAGAAAGCCATCTCAAAGATTTTGATTCTATGATAGATCAGATTTTTTTCGCAATACGTTAAAAACACTTCTTCCACACTTTTAATTCAACGCATACACAGTGTATGGCTATCGTTGTAGGACGCCAATACAGCAGATACAGTCCTTTTTCCAAGGTTATGTAGTGACAATAGAACACTGCCTCCCATAAAAAAACCCGCAGTACAGATGTACTACGGGTTTTATTTATGAGCCTGGCGATGACCTACTCTCACATGGGGAATCCCCACACTACCATCGGCGATGTACCGTTTCACTTCTGAGTTCGAGATGGAATCA
>JBGCDE010000137.1:0-11564 GCA_045105115.1 Pseudomonadales bacterium
AGCTTAGCCGGTAAGTCTGTACTACTGATTGCAGGTGAAAGCGACAAGGTAGTTCCGCCTGCTGTTCAAAATCGCATAGTAACCGCTTACAAACGTGAGCCCGGAATGCGACTGAAGCACAGCGTATTGCCAGGCGATCACTCATTTTCCAGCACGCGTATTTTATTACAACGCACTGTGATTGACTGGCTGACAAGTGACTGCGGATAAGACGAGGAACACAGCATGAAAATATACGGCGATATCAAATCGGGCAATTGCTACAAGATTGCGCTCACCGCGGCATTCCTGAAGATAGAGCACGAATGGGTAGACATCGACATATTAAAGAGTGAAACAGCAACGCCGGAATTTCTGCAGAAAAACCCTAACGGTAAAGTGCCTCTGCTGGAGTTAGACGATGGGCGTTGTCTCAGTGAATCAAATGCAATCGTCAATTATCTCGCGCGCAACTCTGCGTTGATTCCAGATGACGAATTCGCCAGAGCGAAAACGCTTGAGTGGCAGTTCTTTGAGCAATACAGCCACGAACCTTTTATTGCAGTAGCGCGATTTATTGCCAAATACCAAGGCATGCCAGAGGAACGCAAAGCCGAATATGAGGCCAAGCAACCAGGTGGGCACAAAGCACTAAGCATTATGGAGGCGCAACTGAGCCAAACGTCATTTCTAGTAGGTGAGCATTTGTCAGTAGCCGACATCTCTCTGTACGGTTACACTCATGTTGCCGATGAGGGTGGTTTTGATCTTGCGAGTTACCCTTCTATTCAGTCATGGCTGGCTCGCATTCAAGCCGAACCCAATTACATAGCAATGTCATAAGGAGACCACAATGTCCGCTTTCGAAAACGCCAATGCTTTTTTTGTTGCCTGCGAAACCGCCAAAGGTTGGGCTGGTTGTAAACAATACGTTGCCGAAAACTCAAGCTTCAGTGCGCAAAGCGAACCCATCGCCGAGATGACCAGCATTGAAGAATACTGTGAATGGATGGCGGCATTTGGCACGGTTACAGCACCCGGTGCGTATTACGACCTTAACGCATCAAGCTATGATGAAAGCACTCGCACCGCGCTGTTTTTTGGTACCTACAATGCCAAGCACACCGGTGAAGGGGGGCCTGTTCCACCCACTGGTCAGGAAACGCATTCGCATTATGTGTATTCCATTACGATGGATGAAAACGATAAAGTGCTGAACATGATCAAAATATGGAATGCACCATGGGCAATGCGGGAATTAGGCTGGGCGTAGCCTCCATTAAGTTTTAGCCTAACACCACCATACTAACAGCTGATACAGCGGTCATAAAAATAACAAGGTAGCGATAGCTGTGTTCAGGAATTTTCTTAACCACTCTGAGCCCGAGGAAAGCACCTAGTGCTACAGCTGGAAATGCCAACGCACTTAATAACGCGCTGTTCAACGTGATGGTTTCCCAAACGTATACATGAAATGGCACCTTTACAACATTCACTATTAGAAAAAACCAGGCCGCTGTGCCAATAAACGTATTTTTTGGCAGCTGCATTGACAATAAATAGAGCGCCATAAGAGACCCGGCCACGTTACCAACCATGGTCGCAAACCCGCCCGCCAAGCCAACTATAATGACAAACCACGGCGATGTTGGAATGTCGTGCTGACCTCGCTCTCGCCAAATCATAATACCCAGGCTGATAAAAATGATAATCGCCATGATGAGGCGAAAGGTCTGATCATCTATGTGGTCGCCGACAAAAGTGCCTAACAATATCCCGACAAACGCCAATGGCAGAAGCTTCTTCAACAAGGACCACTGCGCATGACGACTGTAAAACCATACAGCAAACAAGTCTGCGACAATCAGCACCACCAGCAAAACAGCAGTAGATTGCTTGCCGCCTAAGGCAATTGCGAGCAGCGGCATGGCCACCATGCCCAAACCATTCACACCTGTTTTTGCCATGCCTACGAGCAGGCCGGCTAAAAGTAGTAGTGATAGATCCGATACGCTCAGCGTGTAAGAAAACAGTTCGATGATAATTCCTTAACCCGTGAAGGTCCGTGTTTCGTTGCCAGCGTGGGGAAGGTCTGGCACTTTGAGTGCGAAAAGCAATGAGCATACAGCGAATGCGGTCCCACATAAAAATACTACTGCCGTTGAATGAATCCAGACCAGGCCAAGGGCTGCGGGTATGACTACCGCTGCAATATGACTGATAGTAAACGACACGCCAGCAGAGCTGGCCATGTCTTTTGGATCTGCAATTTTCTGGAAATAGGTTGTGATAGCAATCGAAAGTGCAAAGAACATGTGGTCAATGACGTACAGGGTGGCACCCAGCGTTGCGTTTTCTACAAAGGCGTAAGCCGTGAAAACAATAATCAGACCAATGTATTCGATAACCAAAGCGCGTCGCTCTCCAACCACTGAAATATAGGCGCCAATACGCTCCGCGAATAACCAGTTAAATGCGTAATTAATCAGGAACAACAAGCTAACCTGTGCCGCACTATAGCCAAATTTCTCAACCATTAAGAACGCCGCGAATACCATAAAGATCTGCCGGCGAGCACCGGAGAAGAACGTGAGCGCGTAATACAACCAATAACGTTTTCTGAGAACTAAATGGGTATGCTGCTCGTTCTTGCTGGAGAACTCGGGAAACGCAAACCACATGAATAAGGCCAACAGCAAACACAGCGTTCCGGCTATCAAAAACAGAGCTTGGTAGTCGAGCTGAACCCACTCAAGAAACACGTACAAAGAGGCATACACAGCAAGAGATGTAACAGAGCCCACGGCTAGCAGCCGTCCCAACACTTGCGGGGCTTCTTCTTTGTTTAGCCATTGCAATGACAAAGATTCCTTTACTGCTTCAAAATAGTGAAAGCCAATCGACATCAACACGGTTGTGAAATACAAACCGTACTCAAAGGGGAAAAAGCCGGTCATTGCAACGCCAATGCCTAACAGTAACAATGACAATAGTGCGAGCAATTGCTCCTTGATCACCAACAATACGAATATGACCGTAAAGGTCAAAAAACCAGGTACTTCGCGCAGACTTTGAAGTATGCCGATTTCAACGCCAGTGAACGCCGCGCGTTCAACTACAAAATTGTTCAATAACGCGTTCCAGGCGTTGAACGCCAATGGCATAGCAACTGACATCAGAATCAGCAGCGTAATTGGGTTTTGCCAGGAGCGTTTCATTGGAATGCGCAGAAGCTAAGTATTAGCGGTGATGCAGTGTAATGCAAATCAAAGCCGAGTAGCGCCTATTTACCTCATGTACTTGAAAACAGCGAATAAAAAGGTGCACACTCGCAACCAATAACAACGAGACACTGCAGATGAGCGAAGACAAAAACCTGGGCCTTGAAGACGCCTACGCCGTAAAAACGCCTGATGATAACCTGGCGCTTTATCGCGATTGGGCGAGCACTTACGACAGTGAGTTTGCAGCAACACGTGGTTATCAATACCCGCAATTGATAGCCGATGTTTATTCCAGAAAAGCAAGCAAAGAAGACACCCCGGTATTGGACGTGGGTGCCGGCACTGGCCTGGCTGCGGTCGCTCTGCTGGAGCATTCCGATATTGACTCTGAGCTAATCATAGACGGTATCGACATATCCCCTGAAATGCTTGAGGTGAGTAAAGAAAAAGACATTTACCAGCGCTTGTTTGAAGCAGACCTTACCAAGCGTGTCGATCTGCCCGATGATTATTACGGTGCGGTGATCAGTGTGGGTACGTTCACTCACGGTCACGTTGGCCCAGACGCTCTCTATGAGTTATTGCGCATGTCCAAACCAGGTGCCCTATTTGTTATTGGCGTGAATGGCACAGCCTTCGACAAATATCACTTCGGTTCTGGCTTTGCTTCACTTCAGGCTGACGGCTACATCACGCCGCTGCAATTTATACGCGTGCAATACTACGCCAATGCCGAAGATGATCATGCGGATGATCAGGGGTATGCCGCCGTATTTAGAAAAACCTAAATGGCGAGTAACTCGTCTACCGCTCGATATGCCTCATCAATTGCTACGTGCGTATAGGCATCCGCTCCAGCGTCTGAGTTCGCAATACTGATATTCCCGACTGGCTTGCTGGCAATTTCGTGCGGCGCTTGTCCTTCTGGCCAGTCCGGGTCCCATAGATCCATGTAACTGTAAGAGTAGCCATGTGGCCAGCGGTTAACAGTAATAGCCAATATGTCTTTTTGCACATCGAAGCCCGCAGGCCCCAGAAAGCCATCAAGCACCGTGCGCACTTCACGCTCATAGTCTTCAAACGACAAAGACAGCATTCTGAGCCGTGAGGCTCGCAACTGATCCTTGATGTTTTCTACTTCTCTCGGTGCAGCAAGACTGCCCCAGAACATCAATGGCACTGGGCCATCATCTTCGACCGGATGATTATAACCACCCGTGTTAATACCTTGCATCGCTATGACCGCATTGTGCATCCGGCCTGGGCACCGCGCACCCTTCACTCCCAATGCCTTAAGCGGTGCTGAAGATCGCACCAACACATTCGTTAACAACAAGGGAATTTTGACCTGATATTTTAAAGCATCAAACTGCTGTTCAGAAAGATCCGGGCAGATATGCGGAATAATTGAATGATAACAAGCCATAACACATTGCTTGCTGCGAACACTGAATGCTTTGCCATCGCGAATATAACTTACATCAACCCCGCCTTTGTGATTGCGCGCATTAACAACCGTTGAGCTCAAACGCAGCCGAACCGATGCTTTATCACTGTCAAGTTGGCTGTAGTTGAACTTACCCAGTGCAATATTATCCGCTGTAACGTTCGGACACACCAAAGGAATCAGTTTCTGAACCAATAACCGCGCGACACTGGCATTGCCGTCTGGAAAAAACGCAGCCGGATAATTTCGCTCGCCACTCGGCGCACTTTCGCCCAGCAAATGCCAACCAGGCATGGCGTCGTCCAGCGCTTCATAGGTAGAGAAACAGCGGATATCCATTCCCCAGCTACCGCCACTGGCATTATGGAACAATTGCTGGGCTTCTTCGCCCAGACCACCGTGTTGCTCCAGAAACATGAGATAGGGCAATTCTCTAAGCGCTTGCTCTCGCTGTTGTTCAGACTTACCACTCAGTATGTCTTTGCGTGCGAAATAGAAGGCTTTGAGTTGGCTGCGCGCCTGCTCACTCATGGGAAACTGGTCAATGGTGCTCACTTCGTAAGACGAACTCCAGCCTCTTAGCGAAAAGCCCTTAACCAATTTATTCTCGCCATAAGTCTCTTCATCAAACCAAAACGCCGTACCTTGCTTGTCTTCATAGTCGTAGGTGAAACTGGGTTCTTTCCGAAGCTTATTGATATCGATACCAAGCTCAGACATCAGCTTGCTCACCACGTCGCTGAACTGCCAATACTCCAGATTGTGAGTACCACCCACCGCAAGGCGCATCTCACCGCCTTGATGAAATTCATTGCGCTTCGCATGACCACCAAAGTCATCATGATTATCAAGAATCAGGATTTTGGCATCCATCCCTTTTTTCTGTTGGTAGCGATGAGCAGCCGCCAGACCAGAAATACCGGCGCCCACAATAACCAGGTCGTACTCCTCATCAAGTGGTGTGGCATTGGAAAAGGATTTTCCTTCACGCGCCATTGCATGCGCTGCGTCGTAAGAACCAGGATGCGACCCGCGAAGACCTGTTTTTGTTGGCGGATAGGAATCGTCTATTGCGATTGCTGATTCAGCGCTTACAGAATCCGTCGCAACACCAAGTCCCAGAGCAGCCAGCCCAACACCTTGTACAAAATCGCGACGCGCAATCGGGCGATCCATTCCAAGCTGTTGGTCTGTCTTGTTATCTTTTTCTGACATATCTTCATCCTCCACTGACTCCAAGCCTATCACAGAGCGCTTCCACACTTGCAATCTAGCGCGCTCGGTAGCATCCTCACAGCATGGGCAAAACCATTGTTGAAGCAACGCGTGAACTTTGTACTGCATTCCCTGAGGTTGAGGAAACAGACTCTCACGGCATGCCTCATTTCAAAGTGCAGGGTAAAACCTTTGCAAATCTGGCGCTAAACCACCACGGCGACGGTCGTATCGCATTATGGCTACACGCGCCAAAAGGCGCGCAGGAAATGTATACGCAAACCGATGCAAACATTTACTTTGTACCGCCCTATGTAGGTCATAAAGGATGGTTGGGTGTGGAAGATTCCTGCCTACACCGGGCACAATGGCTGGATTAACCTGGACATTGAAGACCACCTCGATTGGGCCGAGATCGAGGCCCTGCTGCTTGAAAGCTACAAACACTTCGCGCTGAAGCGCATGCTGAAAGAATACGAGAACCAATTAAAATGAATTTAAAAACAACCCTGTTTCGAAAAGGTTTTGACCTGGCTTTACCGTTGTTTTGGCGAAAGCACAAAGCGGAACACGTCACTAGCGAAGACAAAAGCATTTCCGTAAATGGTACGAACATTGCCTTACGCGTTTATACACCACCCGGTGATAGCCCGCAGCCCACTATCGTTTACTACCATGGTGGCGGCTTTGTGATCGGCAGCTTGGGCGCCTACGACGGCTGCTGCAGCGACCTGGCAGACAAAACAGGTTTTAAGGTTGTCTCTGTTGATTATCGACTCGCGCCCGAACACCGTTTTCCGGCGGCGGCTGAAGACGCCATTGCTGCGTTTGAATGGGTGCGTGACAACGCAACATCAATCAGCGCCGACACAGACAAGCTATACGTATGCGGCGACAGTGCCGGTGGCAATCTTGCCGCTGTGGTTGCGCTGGCTATGCGTGACAAAGACAGTGACGCCATAAAAGGACAAATTCTGATTTACCCTGTGACCGAGCATTACAGTGCTGGCCACGAAAGCTACATCACTAAAGGCAAGGGTTACGCATTGTCGTCCGCCCAGATGCGCTGGTTTTGGGATAGCTACCTGACTGACAGTACTGCACTGGAGCCAGGGCAAACAGAGCACCCATTAGCAACACCCTCGTCGCATTCAGATCATACTAACTTACCACCGGCTCTTGTACTCACGGCGGAGAACGACCCACTGCACGACGAAGGTGTTGCGTACGCCGAACAACTCCGTGCAGCAGCGTGCGACGTTCAGCACAACGACTACCCCGGTTATGCGCATGGATTTATCGGTGTACTAGGGCCTAAAGAAGAACACATTAGAGGGGTTGGTGATATTGTGGCTTGGCTTAAGACACACTAAACACCTTGGCTACGCCAAAGCGCGGTCAAGGTTCTGTACGAGCAATAACAACCAAGGATTCGCCCTGATTGACAGGAGGCGAAGACAATCTAAGCAGAATCAGCCCGTCCATCGGTGAAATCGCATCGAAAGTCCGTCGCCCATGCCAATCCGTGACATACCCCAATAACTCGCCCTTAAGGACTTTTTGGCCGGCCTCTTTCAACGACACCCATGAGCCATCAGAAGGCGACTTAATAGTTTGCCGTTCACGTATCAATATCGGGCTGTCTACAGCTTTGAATGTCTGTTCGATCATACCCATGTGGGTCATAACGCGAAAAACACCCTGTTCAATTAACTGCACAGCCTGAGGCTCAATCACGGCCATGCCGCCGGCTTCAACATCGATTGATGGAACACCTTGGGCAACGGCGGATGAACCGGCCCAAATTGCCGCGTTCGGTTCGCTAAGCTCCCATTGAAACTCGACTATGTAGGGTGCACCAAAAGCATACGCAAGCGCTTTGGATTTTTTAATCACGTCTGGGTTACCCGCTTTCCCGTAATAGCCCACCCAATAAGGTCTGAGATCTTCATTCCCATCACCGGAGTGCACGTCAAGAACAGCATCAGCCAACGGAAACAGTTGCTTGCTTAAGGTATGCGCAATTCGATCAGACAGGCTGCCACTTTGCTTTCCTGGAAACAGGCGGTTTATGTTCTTACCGTCAATTGGATTGATGTACACGGCGCGCTTCTGGTACGCAGGCAGGTTAGCAATATGAATGAGTATCACTGAGCCACTTAGGCCCTCATGCGGTATTGCAGAAGCCAGTTTTTGCGTGGCACGAATTGGTGAATACTCTGAGCCATGCACACCGGCCAATACCAGCAGAGTTGGGCCGTCATTTGCGCCTGTGATCACCGTTAAAGGAAGAGCAGTTTGCTGATCAGCTGACCCTACCATCAACTCTATGTGATGTCGGCCGGTGTTTTCCAATGCCGCATTGAGTTCTGACAATTGCGCGCCACGCACATTGCCAGCCAGACACATAATACAAACTGTGCAAAAAACAATTCTCCGATTCATCTTCATACCTGTGACTGGCAAGCCTCAAAGCGCGGCAGCTTATTCATATAGCTCTCTGAGTACTCTTGATCTCCAAATAGCATAGGATAATGAAAGTCGCGCAATGCTGCATGAAAATTCCGTACGCAACGCATGTACGCAAGATGTTGCCCTACATCCGTTTTAGCTACTTTGGTCAGCCATTTTTCTGTTAGCAATTGCGGAGACAAAAATGCGACTTTATTCATTAAATCGGCGCGTCGACGCATACCCTCTTCCAGAGCCACTGACATTGACTCTGCTTTTTGATCACCTACTTGCTGAAAAGCGTAGTACCACCTCCACTCAAATGGGCGTTTGATAGCAGGTGTTTCTTTCCATTCTGGGTGCGTACTAATAAATGCGTTCATGGTAGTAGGCTTTGGAAGATCCCACGCTCCGTTAACCGTTTCACGCTGTAGCAAAAGAATGTTGCCACCCTGAGGCACAGCAACCATTTTCTCTGTTAGGGTTTTGCCGCTAATCGGGATCAATACGGTCAACAGCAACCAGACGCCCAGTAGCACGGCCGCCGCGGTACTCGCCTCAATGTTCAACCGGCTCACCAAGCGACAAACAAGTAGCCAAAAAAGAGCATGCAAAACGACAACTGTGAAAACAGTGATGGTAGCCATTCCGGCAGTAGCCGTTAGCAATGCAATGATAAGCAAAGGCAGTAAAATCGCTGCTAACAACAGTATGACCCGAGCGAACGCACGAACATGAAGCACTCTATCGCCCAAGTAGCTGGTGGCGCATAGCAGCTCGAAGCGTGCATCACGTCGCTCGCGAGCGTCCAGGTCATAAAGCAGTGCAATGAGCAATAAGGGAAGAATAATTGCGGCAAGATAAGTGAAGTCCAAATCACCCAGGCTCGCGAGTTCCGGATTGCCAGCGTCGTTTTCGTAAATCTGTCCTTCAAGTGCCAGCATTCGCACGCGATGCAACCAGGGTAGTTCGTTGCGTAAGCCGAGAGCAACATACGACAGCGGTGATGGTGGATCATAAGCCAGATGAAACACATAGTACGCCGCACTTCCTGCATCGCTTTGCGACGACAATGTATAGCCTTGCTCTTCGATAACCGAACTGCGCAGCCCTTCAAGTCGTTCGCTTTGTTGGTTCACGTTCATCACGCCCATGACCAGCGCGAGAAATGACAATACCAATGCGATACACAAGGTCCAAACAACCGTCTTATCGCCCAGTGCAAACCGAAGCTCTCGCAGCAGATCAGCCATCATGATTCCCTAGGATTTGTTGTGTAATGCGCGCACTTAAAAAGCCGGTAACTGCGCACCAGAAAATAAGCAATAGCGTATGCGGTAGTGCGCGCAAAATACGTTCGCCCGTATTACCGGGTTGCCAGGAAAAGTCTTCTAGCACTCGCCAATTGTCCGCACTCACACGTGCTTTCTGCGACGCAGCAGCATTGGCGCCGCGATTCATGTCATCATGGTAGTCCAGTTCCCCAATGTGAACTGCATTTAGTTTTTGTACGAAATCGAAACGCAATGCTTCGGCCTCGTTCAGAAAACGATGGTATTGCCACAGGTCTGTGCTGGCCGTCGCCGTTGAAAAAGAGCGAGTTGCCAGCGTGGGCGAGAGTACACCCAGAAAATGCATCAGACGGGTTTGCCTAAGTTCCTGATCCATGCGCCGCTGCGCAAACTCGTTGAGTACATCAGTTAATTTCGCTTCAGAGTACTGCGCGACAACGCCCCGAAAATTAATAGGCAATTTCGCAATGTCGTCTACTTCATATTGTTCCAATAGCTCGTTTTTTAGCTTTGTAAACGCTGGATCTTCCGCGTTATGCCCATCGCCTATCTGACGAATAGCTTCCGCTATTTTCAGATCAGTTGCTATCTTGCCATCAACCGGTGACAAAACATCCGCAGCCGTTGCAGCCAGCCGCGGTGTAATGATGACTAACAGAACCCAGGCGGCCAGCTGGTAAGCCAAGGCGCTGCTGGAACGTCTGGCCAGTGCCGAAAAACCACTGATCAAAAAACACCAGAAGATTAGGTAGAGTGCATAGCCAGCTAAAAACACAATCCCTATCAGCGCGCTTTCATCCCTTGCCATTGCATAAAGAAGTGCCAAGGCCAGCGGCAGCAACAGAAACAATGCGGCAGCAATCAGAGCCAGTGTTTTGCCATACCATAGCTGCAAAGGAGTAATGGATGACGCCAGTAGAATAGACGCCGTTTTGGCTTCATGCTCTCTGGACAATGCTGAAAAACCGATAATAATCAGTAACAACGGCACCAATACCTGATAAGCAAATGCCGGTGTTAACTGTGCAAACGGGCCAGCCTGTGCCGCGGAATAACGTGGCGAGAACACGGCAGAATTCTGCCGATGACATTCAAGAAACATCATTGTACCGGCGAATGCGTCAACACCCGGGTCCAGCACTGCCAGCGGCGCAGGTGTGCGCAGCACATAGTGTCCGTAGTGAACCATACGATGCGGATGGCGTGCAGGTTGCGACTGAAACGTGTCAGTCGCAGTTTGCTGAAACTGCGCGCGTTCGATCTGTTCGGCGTTAATGCGCTGTGCAGTACTTGCTATAGACGCGATAACTAACACCAAAGCTGCAATACTTGCAGTAACGCCAAGCCTTGAGCGCCCCCAATACCGCCACTCTTCTTTGGCGATAAGTAAAGCAACGTTCATACTCATTAGCGATGGTGCTCAATAAACGTTTGATGAACTTCTTCGGCCGAGATCTGACCGCCCTCGGGCGCTTCAAACAGCCCCACCATCTTGCCTTTTTGCAGCAATCCAACGCGATTAGCCACGTGGCATGCTCCGTACACATCGTGCGTAACCATCAGTACTGAGGTGCCCGCGCCAGCAAGTTCGATAAGAATGGTATTAAACTCATCGATTGCAACGGGGTCCAAGCCCGAAGTAGGTTCATCAAGCAACAAGATAGGTGTTTTACGCAAGATAGCCAAGGCGATTGCCACTTTCTGACGCATGCCTTTTGAATACGAATTCAGGCGTTTATCGCGCGCGGCCGATTGCAAATTCACTGTATCAAGAGCCTGGTGTATATCTGCCGTGGAAAGATTTACGCCGGCTAGCGACAAAAGATATTCCAGATTTTCCAGCGCGGAAAGATGTGGGTAAAGGTTCGCCGACTCAGGCAGGTAAGCTGTCTGCCTATGCACTGCAGGAACATCGTCAAACACATTCTCGCCATTCACTTTGACCAAACCGGTAGC
>JBGCDE010000138.1:0-25622 GCA_045105115.1 Pseudomonadales bacterium
AGCCAGCTTTTCATCAGTTTTCAGCGCCCGAATTTCGCCCGCTTGCAAACTTGGGTCCAGTTGCACGCGGCCAACGGCGCTGCGATGCAAAGCCAGCACCGGATTATCGAAACGCCCAAACATTCGCTTAATCTGATGGTACTTTCCTTCATGAAGCACTACTTCCGCTGCCTTCTCTTCCATCACGCGTAAAGTGGCAGCTTGCGTTGTAAGATTTTCATAGCGGAAGTACATGCCCCTGGCGAATGCCTGGACACATTCGTCACTGACGTTCTTCTGTAATTTGACCTGATAGGTTTTGCTAAGTTTGGAAGTCGGCAAACTGACTCGGCGTGACCAATGTCCGTCATTGGTCAACAGCACTAAACCGGTGCTGTTGAAATCCAGCCGCCCCACAATATGTAATTGCTGTTTTTGCGGATGTTCGAATAAATCCAGAACGGTCGTGTGCTCAATATCTTTGCAAGCGCTAACGACTCCAGCCGGTTTGTTCATCATTAAGTAAACAGGGGCCTCATTAGGCAAGGATTTGCCGTCGACTTCAATTAGCGAAAACTGATCAACTTGCTGATTAATTGTGCTGGCCGTTCTGCCATTTACACGCACTTCACCGCGCGCTATTTGATATTGCACCTCACGCAAGCTTGCACCGATCGCTTTACTGACAAAGCGGTCAAGTCGGCTACGCCCGCTCAAGCTTGCTAAACCAGCGCCGATTCAAATAAAGCAAGCATTCGTGCCCAAGCGTGTTCGGCTTGCGCATGGTGATACACCGTGGAGTCCAACGCGCACCAGCCATGCATGGTGTCTTTATAAACCGTGATTTCCGCAGTTACCCCAGCCTCTTTATAGGCTGCCTTAAGTATATCTTTTACATGTGGTGCTTTTGCGTCATCGTTTTCGGCCATGGCGTGCAGTACATGTGCGGGTGATTTGGGGATCAACAGGTGAGGACTGTCGTGTTTATCTGTTGCCAGACCACCGCCGTGAAAAGAAGCAGCCGCGCCTACGCGTTCTGGAACAGCGGCGGCTGTACGCATAATCAATGGCCCGCCCATGCAGTAGCCCGCGGTACCTATTTTTCTGTTCGTGTCCACGCTGGCTTGCTCGTCAAGAAAGCGGATGTAGTCGCTTGCATCCGACATGGCGTTGGTCTGGTCAAGCTTGCGGGCCATACCAAATAAAAAAGCGCGCGTTTCCGGATCAGAAAAACTCGTGTCGGGTCCAACTACTGGTGCTTTGGCATCTCGGTAAAAAGGATTTACTACCAACACGGAATAACCCGCTTCGGCCAAACGTTTGCCCATCGTTCTGTAAGCAGGTCTTAGGCCCTTAATGTCTGGCCACATCAATATGGCGGGGTGTTTACCTTTGGAAGGTCGAACGAAATAGCAGTCTGATACTCCCTGTGCCATGGGCACTTCTTCTTCTGACTCTGTGACCGCCATGGCATTAGCGGCTTGCGGTATCAGCGTAGTGATTCCTGCAGCGAGCGTTAGCTTGCCAAACTCACGTCGTTTCAGAAGATAGTCGTGGTTTTCGTTCTCAGTAGTTTCGTCACACATGATGATCAGCTCTGCTTTTTCTTTACGGGCGAGCGGGAATGATAAGCCATTTCTTGCCTGCCCAAGCAATACTTGTAGCTTGTGGACTTGGCTGGATGGGAATTATATGGCAGTCTGTGTGTCATTACTTTGTGGAAGAGGGCATGCCATGTCAAATTCAGTAAGCTATGAGCGTCAAGATCAGGTAGGAGTTATTCGGATTGATGATGGCAAGGCCAACGCTTTGTCACCGTTGCTCATTGAAGGCATTAACGTGGCGATTGATCAGGCAGAAGCGGATGACGTAGGTGCAATTGTTTTGCTGGGCAGGGAAGGGAAGTTTTGTGCTGGTTTCGACTTGTCCGTGATGGGAGCTGGCCGTGACGAAGCCCTGGCGCTGTTAAATGCTGGCGGGCAGTTGGCATTGCGTCTATTCGAAATGCCGAAATCAGTAGTGATAGGCGCGACTGGACACGCAATGGCAATGGGGGCTCTGCTGCTGTTATCAGCCGATGAGCGCATTGGCGCTGACGGCCCTTACAAGATTGGCTTAAACGAGGTACAAATCGGTATGGCTTTGCCGGCGATGGGCGTTCAGCTTGCGAAAGAGCGCTTGCAGACTAAATATCTTACTCGAGCAGTTATCAATGCAGAGCTCTTTACGCCGGAAGAAGCCGTAGACGTTGGTTACCTGGATCGAATTGTTGAGCCTGATAATGTGGCGACTGTCGCGATCGCCATGGCCAGTCACCTTGCTGAAAATCTTGATGCGGTATCCAGAGCCGAGACCAAACTTCGAATGCGTGCTGATCGTGCGGCGGCAATTCGCCGCGTACTGAGTGAGGGAAAAGGCATCTAAACGCAAGCATTCGGCTTGAAAACAAGGCGCACGGTGAACCGCTGTATTACGATTTCGTCGATCGCGTTAGTTCATACACACTGAAATACCAATTGGCTCGTCCCAGTCAGACTCAGGTTCTGACAATGTGTACACCAATCACTGTAAAGCTTTGCAGGTAGGGTGCTCTTACATAAACTGGCTACTCCCGATAAAATACGACAACAAGCGCCGGCGACCAGTAGGTCGCATGGCTTGCGCAATACGGGCTAAGCGTGTTGAAATTCCCCACAGATTCAAGCAGTTACTGAGAAAATTATGTCTAATAAAGAACAAACCATTTACTACACGCTAACCGACGAAGCCCCTTCGCTGGCCACGTGCTCTTTACTACCAATTGTCAGGACGTTCACGGCTCAGGCTGGCATAGACGTTAAAATCACTGATATTTCTCTGGCAGGGCGCATTCTGGCAGCCTTTCCAGACCACTTAACTGATGATCAAAAAATAAGCGACGGGCTGGCGTTTCTGGGGGAATTAACCCAAGACCCCAATGCAAACATTATCAAGCTACCCAACATCAGTGCCTCTGTTCCGCAACTCAATGAATGCATTGCCGAATTACAGTCCCAAGGCTACGCCTTGCCCGACATGCCTGAGAATCCAGAAAATGAGGCCGAGACAGAGATTCTAAACCGTTACTCAAAGATTCTTGGCAGTGCGGTAAACCCCGTTCTGCGTGAGGGCAACTCTGACCGCCGTGCGCCGGCGGCGGTCAAAAAATTCGTTCGTAAATTCCCACACTCCATGGGCAAGTGGAGTAAAGCCTCACGTACCCATGCGGATTACATGAACGGCGGTGACTTTTACTCGTCAGAACAGTCGGTCACCATGCAAGACGCTGGTGATGTGCGTATTGAATTTGTCGCCCAGGACGGCAGCGTCAGCGTTAAGAAAGAGCTGAGCCTCGAAGCAGGTGAAGTTCTGGACGCCATGTTTATGAGTGCCAGCAGCTTGCGCGCATTTTTTGAGGCATCTTTGAATGATGCGAAACAGTCCGATGTTATGTGGTCGCTGCACGTTAAAGCCACCATGATGAAAATTTCCCACCCCATCGTATTTGGCCATGCTGTAACTGTTTTCTACAAAGACGCTTTTGAAAAATACGCTGACTTGTTCGAAGAGTTGGGCGTTAATCCTAATAATGGCCTCAGTAGTGTTTACGAAAAAATTGATGGCCTGCCGCGCTCCAAGCGTGAAGAAATCATGGAAGATATCCATGCCTGCTATGAAAACCGCCCTGAACTGGCGATGGTAGATTCGGTTAAAGGAATTACCAATCTGCACGTTCCCAGCGACGTTATTGTTGATGCCTCAATGCCGGCAATGATTCGCAATGGTGGCAAAATGTGGGGTCCAGATGGCAAAGCCAAAGACACCAAGGCTGTTATGCCAGAAAGCACCTACTCCACTATCTACCAGGAGATGATCAACTTCTGCAAAACCCATGGTGCGTTTGATCCGACAACAATGGGTACGGTCCCCAACATCGGTTTGATGGCAAAGAAGGCCGAAGAATACGGGTCGCATGACAAAACGTTTGAAATGGATGCAGACGGCACTATGCGAGTTGTTGCAGCTGATGGCACCGTGCTAATGCAGCATGAAGTGCAAAATGGTGATATCTGGCGTGCTTGCCAAACGAAAGACGAACCTATTCGCGATTGGGTCAGGTTAGCTGTTAGCCGCTCTCGTCAATCAGATACCCCCGCCATTTTTTGGTTGGACCGTAATCGGCCGCACGATATTCAGTTGATAAAGAAAGTACAAGCCTATCTACAAGATCACGACACCGAAGGTCTGGATATTCGTATCATGACCTACGTTGAAGCTATGCGTCGTAGTATGGAGCGAATGATGCGCGGCAGCGATACAATTTCAGTAACGGGCAATGTGCTGCGCGATTACCTAACCGACTTGTTTCCAATTATGGAGCTGGGAACCTCAGCGAAGATGCTTTCTATCGTTCCTATGTTGAAAGGTGGTGGCATGTATGAAACTGGCGCAGGTGGCTCAGCGCCTAAACACGTGCAGCAGATCGAAGAAGAAAACCATTTACGTTGGGATTCACTGGGCGAGTTTATGGCGCTGGCGGTGTCTCTGGAAGAAATGGGTATCAAGCATGATAATGCTCGCGCCAGTCTGCTTGCCAAAACTCTGGATGAGGCCACTGGCAAATTGTTAGAGAATAACAAGTCGCCGTCTCGAAAGACTGGCGAATTGGACAATCGTGGTAGCCACTACTATTTAGGCCTGTATTGGGCTCAGGCCGTTGCTGCACAAACAGATGATGCGCAATTAGCAGCTCAATTTGCGCCCTTGGCGAAAGCCTTGGGTGATAAGGAGGAGCAGATAATTGCCGAACTGGCTGAAATTCAAGGCCAACCTGCGGGCCTGGACGGTTACTACCACGCTAATCGCGATTCAGTTAAGAAGGTGATGCGCCCTAGTGCAACTTTGAACGCGGTGCTGGCTGAGGCGATGTAACACTACCTGTGATACAACGACTAACACTTTAATCCAAAAAGATGGATTAAAGTGTTAGGCCAGAGCATGCGACACTCTATATAGAGTGAATGAAAGGCGAGGATGAGCTCGCCCGACAGCATATAGTAGAGTTTTTCTTCTATTGCGGTACTTGATCAAAATCTTGCTTGAGCGGTCCAATGCGCTCAGCGATAGGCACCAGAACTTCGCGATCCAGACCATAAAAATTCACGGCGTTTTCACCCAGCATCATGCCCACTTCATCTTGCGGGAAACCGCCAAATGCAGTGGTCATCTGATTGTAGGTGTGCGGCCATGAACCTTCCGGGTGTGGGAAGTCGCTGCCCCACATAATTTGCTCCAGGCCAAGCTCGTGTCGAATCTCGGCATCGGCACGGGCTGTGCAGCTGGCGCCAATCGCGATATTGCGACGGAAGTAGTCCGAGGGCGACATGGAAAGATGCGCGGTGAAGTCGCCCATTTTTGCTGAGAATTGTTTGTCATGGTAATGATGGTCCATCAGACGCATCCAGGGCGGAATCATCCAGGCAGTACCCGCTTCGGTGAGTGCTACGCGCAACTTGGGGAATTTTTCGAAAACGCCGCCCCAAATAAGGAACGTGGCGGGCCGAAACGTCCACCAGGATACTTCGGATACGTAGGCACCAATGGCCCCTGGGCTGTCTACGTCGGCAGGTGTGTTTGGCCAGTCGTTGCCGAAGTACTGCTCCATTGGGGCCGCGCCGGAGTGGAAGTGCACGACCAGGCCAAGGCTTTCGCAGGCTTCCCAAAACGGGTGGTAGCGAGTGTGGTTGTAGCCGGCGTGATGACGCGTAAGATTGGGCAGTACTACGCCTTTCAGGCCATTCTCTGCAGCCCATTTGGCTTCTTGCACGGCTTGGTCAATGTCCCAAACCAGAGGAATGATGGCAACGCCAATGTGGCGCTCGGGTGATTGACCAACCAGCTCTGCCAACCAGCGGTTGTGGGCGCGCGCACCGGCCCACTGCAGATCTGGAACGATTTCTTCACCTACGCCAAGGCTGATTCCAGCGCCAAAGGGAGGCATGTTCACTTCGGTGATGCCGTCGGGAAAGATGACTTCAACGGCAATACCGTCTTTGTCCAGCATCTTGAGGCGCTGATCGTGATCCCAGGCACCTGTGAGTACATCTTCGTTGCCTTGGCGCCATTGCTCATTAATTTCTTTGATCAGAAAGCTTTCAGAGGCTTTGGTGGCCATTTCAATTTCAATTGGGGCGGCTTGATCCAGAATTTCGCGAAATTGGGGGTCCAGGTATTCTCGGTATTCCTTGATAGGAAGTCCGGCGTGACAGTCTGAGGAGACAACGATAAATCGATCCATGGATGTGTTCCTGGTGGTTGTGTCTGATGGCGGAAAGTATAGAGCCAGACGGGGTTTTGGGGATTACAACTGAGTCAGTTTGTGGAGGTTTTTGACTGCATGTTGCGATTATTTTTGAGTTAATACATTGATGAGGTGCTTGCCACGCCCCGGCTTGAGTCAGCATACTCTCTGATCAGGACACAGCGTGAATACGTCCCTGTAGCTTCGTCAAAAAGGTCCCTCTTTTTGACGGTCCTGATTAGAGAGTATGCTGACTCAAACCTACCAGATTTGGAATACAGAGGTCTTTTAATGCCCGAGGCGACAAAAATTAACAGCCCACGCTTTGTTCTAGGCATTCTGTTCTTTGTTGCTCTTTTCAATTATCTGGATCGCATGATTCTTGCGATTCTGTTGGAACCTATCAAAGCAGAGTTTGCCTTAAGTGACACCCAGCTTGGTTTGCTCACTGGCCTGGCATTCGCGATGTTTTACGCAAGCTTCGGTATTCCACTAGCACGACTTGCAGACACAGGTAATAGACGGTCAATTATTGCTTGGTCTCTGGCAGCCTGGAGCGCGTTGACCATGGCGTGCGGCATGGCGCAAAGTTTTATTCAGCTGTTGGTGGCGAGAATTGGGGTTGCCATTGGTGAGGCCGGGGCGGTACCTCCTTCGCATTCCTTGATTGGCGATTATTATCCACCTGAAAAACGAGCTGGGGCGCTAGCGGTGTTTTCACTGGGCAGTACAGTGGGGTATCTGATTGGCTTTGCGTTGGGCGGTTTTGTTGCAGAGCACTATGGCTGGCGGATGGCGTTTTTGTTGGTGGGCTTTCCAGGATTGTTGTTTGCCTTGGTGGTGCGCTTTTGTCTTGCTGAACCACGTTTAAGTGAGCAACACTCCGTACAAGCAGCCGACGACAGTGTATGGCTTGCAGCGCGTTTGTTGCTGGCCAAGCGCAGCTATTGCTTCATTCTGGCCGGTTTCTCGTTCTATGCCATTCTGTCTTATGGTGCAACGCAATGGGTTGCGTCGTTTTTGATTCGCACACATGGCATGGGTCTTGCGGAGGTTGGATTCAAGTACGGCATGGTTGTTTCATTGTCGACGGCCGCGGGAGTGTTGGCGGGTGGGTGGTTGAGCAACCGTTTGTATGACAGTGATATTCGTTGGTCAGTGTGGCTGCCTGCGATTGCTTGCTTACTGGGCTTTCCAGTGTCTATTGCGGTTTTCAGTCTTGCTGATACTTCAGTGGTGATCATGCTGATGGGTGTATTGGGTTTTAGCTTTGGCGTGACTACGCCACCGGCCATGGCAGCGGTACACTTGATAGCGGGTGAGCGGCGGCGGGCATTGGCCATTGCGTTTGTATTTTTGATGACGAATTTGGTGGGTCTTGGCATTGGGCCGGTCGTTATCGGCGCAGCCAGTGATTGGCTTGCTAAAACTTACGGTGATTCGGCATTGGGCATTGCGATTCTATCGTGTCATGTGCTGTTGCTTGTGGCGGCGGTTTGTTTTCATGTGTCCGGACGTTCACTGCAATCAGATGCCGAAGTGTGATGGTTACGACTAAATAATTCCTCACTTGCACAAGCGCGTTGAATACTTTGCAATCTATGTCTGCACTGGAGCTACTATGTATAAATTCATTGCCCTAATACCCAGGCGACACGATGTCAGCCGCGAGTTTTTTCAGAACTACTACGAGACGCAGCATACACCATTGGCGCTTGGCTATTTCCGTGGTTTTAGCAAATACCTTCGCAACCACGTAGTGGAGGAATTGTCTGGTAGTGCGCCAGACTTTGATGTGTTCTCCGGATTTTGGTACGAGTCTATGGGCGAGTTAGCGAAGAGTGGCGCATTTCTGGAATCTGAATTAGCGCCGATTATTCGTGATGATGAACGCCAATTCATGGATCAGTCGCGTATTCGTGCACTGAGTACCGAAGAGCATCTAATGTTTGGCAATGACCGGTGTTTTGAGGCTGAAGCCGTCAAGCTTGTTTTTGCTGTAAAGCTGGCTGATAGCGCTCTTGCTGGTGATTTTCTCTCATCTTTGAAATCACATTCCAATGAACTGGTAGCGAACTGGGATGCATCTCGAATTAGCTGCTTTATGGTGCAAGCCGGGGCTGAGCCGAATCAGTGGGATGCGATTGTTTTTGCCTGGTTGAATGTGCAAGAGAGTCAGTCTTACGAGGTGCCGATTGCACTGATGTCATTGGTAGAGGATCACATGCTCTTAAAAACTCGGTCTATTGAAACTGACTTGGAGGATGTGTACCAAAATGTGCCAGCAAAAAAAGGGGCAACCAATGAACTCAGCGTTTAGTAAAAACCCTATCGACACCGCTAGTCAGCGCGAATATGAATTGCTAGCACTCGATATATTTAAACACCCTGAATTTCAGCGGGCCAAATCCGAAGTAGCAAAGTTCTGGCTTGATGAGGTTCAAGCTTCTGAAGACGCTCGCAGTTGTTTTGAAGCTGCATTTGAAGAAGTCTGTTTTGGCGCTACGATTTGGTCACTTAATCAAGACCCTATGCATCCGTCGGTTGTCACCATTTCGCGTGTGGCGCACTCAATAGACGGGGTTCGAATACCGGGCTCCAGATGGGGTATTGATAATCCAGATTCTGTGTACCGGGTTATTCCGATCAGTGGCGCACTTCACTACCGAATAACCGGGCGTGTTGCACCGCATCGCTTAACGGAAAATTACTTTACACTTTGGGACCAGCACATGGCGACGGTTGATGTACTGTCTGGTAAAGACTTGCAGCTAGATGACCAGGATCGATTCGTGATCTCAGTCGATTCAGAGCCCGCCAACGGAAGGGTGAATCATATTCAGTCTTCGCCCGCAGCACATCAGTTCTATATTCGTGATGTATTACAGAACTGGGGTGATGAATGCGTAAACGAGTTATCCATCGAACTGCTTGATGGTGATGGTGTTGCGCAGGTTCGTAATTTTGATGAAGATTTGCAGCGCGCAATAAAGTACATGTGGGATTACGCACGTAACACCACGCGCTGGAACCGACAGGCAACCGACAAACCTGTCAACGCATTCGACTTCAAGATTGACCGTGATGTAGACGGGGCATTGCGCAATCAAATATACATCATGGGGCAATTCAAGCTTGATGCCGGCCAAGCCATGTTGATTAATGTAGACCTTGGTGGGGCTGAGTATTTTATAGCGCCAATTACCAATCTCTGGGGAACTTCCAACGAGATCATTACAAAAAATGGCAGCCTTAACCTGCATCAATCAATTGCCAATGCCGATGGAAGCTATACATTTGTTGTTTCGGTTGAAGATCCTGGGATTCATAACTGGCTGAATCCTGATGGTATGAGCGAGGGTATTCTGACTTTGCGTTGGGCTGAATTTCCGAGCGGTCGCCCAGAGGATTCCTTGCAGGCTTCGGCGCAGATAGTGGACCTCACTGATCTTGAGCGGCACATGCCAGCGTCGGTGCCAACAGTGAGTGCTACCGAGAGACTCAGTCAGCATGCCGACCGAGCAGCGAGTTATGCCTGGCGAATACTAGAGAATGCATGATATGAATACCCCAAAAGAAACCTGGTTGATTACAGGCTGTTCCACCGGTATTGGTCGAGAACTCGCGCTCGAGGTATTGGGTAGAGGTGCCCAAGTAGCAGTGACCGCAAGAAATATCAGCGCGATAGCGGATATTGTTGAGTCTTACCCGGATACGGCCGTAGCGGTCGCATTGGATGTCTGTGAACAGTCAGATATAGAGGCCGCGTTTGCGGCAACACTTGAACGTTTTGGCGGCATTGATGTGCTGGTGAATAATGCTGGCTACGGATATTTGTCTGCGATAGAAGAGGGTGACAGCGAACAATTACGGACAATGTTTGAAACCAATTTTTTCGGCTTGCTTGCAATGACTCAAAAAGTCATTCCTTTCATGCGCGAGCGACGCAGCGGTTGTATTTTGAATATTTCGTCTCAGGCCGGACTGATGGGCAACCCCGGAACGGGCTTTTACAGCAGCAGTAAATACGCAGTGGAAGGGCTAACGGAAGCCTTGAGTAAAGAAGTTGCTCCATTTGGCATCAAAGTATGCTCTATTCAACCTGGTCCTTTTCGTACGGATTGGGCGGGGCGATCTATGCAATCTAATAGCTCAGTGGTCTCTGACTACGATGAGCATGTAAGTAGTCGTATAAATATGATTGGTGAGATTGATGGCCGCCAGCCTGGAGATCCGAAAAGAGCAGCAGGGGTCATTGCGGACGTCGCTGCGATGGAAAACCCGCCGGCACAGCTTCTACTCGGCAGCGTGGTACTTGATACCTATAAACAGAAACTCGTCGACCTGAGCGAACAGATAGATCGTTACGAATCAATTACGCGGTCTGCAGATTATCCGCCAGAAGAGTTGTAGAGGCCGCGTGGCTGAAACGCCGTCTGTATTCATTCGGTGTTAAACCGACCTGGCGAGCAAACAGTCGCCTGAAAGCGCTTTCGTCACTGTAGCCAACACGAGTGACTATGTCCTGCACCGACAGTTCGCTGGCTTCCAATAATATTTTACTTTTTTCTATGCGCATACCTTGCGTTAGAGCCTGCGGGCTGATGCCTATATCGTTACGAAAGCGACGTATCAGCGTTCTATTGCTGACGCCTACGTGGTCTGCAATATCCTGTATGCAGAAATCATCAGCCAGATGCTGATGAATCCAACGCTCGGCGTTAGCGACAACTCGGTCTTTACTTCGTTTGCTCGTCAATATCGCGTAGGGAGATTGCATGTCGCGGTGGCTATCAAGCAAAAAGTACTTGGCCAGCAGCCTTGCATAATGTCTTCCTATAGTTTGTGCCACTATTTCCAGACAAAGAGTTTGATTGGCACTGCCCGCACCTGCTGTTAACACTTTGCGATCACATTGCAGCATGCTTCGCTCGTTGAGCTCGATCGCTGGGTAGCGGTTGCGAAACTCATCCGCGAGATACCAAGCTGTTGTGCATGAGCCTTTATGCAGCAAGCCAGCTTCGGCCAGAGCGAATACGCCAGCACAATGACTGGCCGCTAATTTGGCACCCGCACCGTGCCTGCCAAGCCATTCAATAGCAGTCTTATTTTGCTTAAGGAAGCGATCGATCTCTTTCGAATTTGATAGCAGCGGTGCCGCAACAATGAGAATCGTGTCTGCGCTAATGCTGCCAAGACAGAGATTTGCCTGAATGTCTGAACCGGAATTGCTTTTTACACAGCCGTTTTCAGCCATGGTTTGTACAAGAAAGGGTGGTGCGCTTGAGTTACCAAAGCCGCTAGCAATTCTATTACAGGCAAACAGCATATCAAGCGGCGTGGCGACCGATGTATTCGCGCTACCGCTTAGTGCCAAAATAACGATTGATTGAGTCATTTGGCAATAATCGCATTAACCGGGATGCTTTCGCCATTACTGCGTGCTAGTAATAGTGACAAAGTGATCGTGGCGTATTCAGCAATTTAGTGGGTAAATGTGACATTAGTCAAACAGCGCTAATAAGCGGTCATCTACCCAACTGTGCAGCTGATAATTCTTTAGAAAACCGCAATGACCACCGTGCGCTGTTATTTCCACGCTCAGTGTTCCCTTGCGCGAAGCCTGCTGCAGATCAGCTGCGCTAACAACCGGGTCATCAGCCGCGTGGATAATGTGGGTGGGCACGCTAACGCTTGCCAAACGTTCACCGGCCACTGAATAAGCTCTGAAATAGTCGTTCAGCTGTTGGTAAGGGGTGTGTTTTGGAACAAAGAATTTATTGAGATCGTCAAGGTTTCGGGCTCGCTCTAGTTCGGAAGCAAATCCGAGCTCAGGGAAATGTGTCAATTTCTTTCGCAGCGAACGTTTCCACTTTTTGACGAAATACCACGGATACACCCACATAGCGGTGGATATGGTTGCCATCGCGCATTCCGGGTTGATAACCGGACATACTGCCGCAATCGCGCTGAAGCGCGTGTTTTCTTTATTATGTTCCGCAGACACGCGCAGCGCAAAATTGCCCCCCAGTGAAAAGCCACATAGATAATAATTGTCATGCGGATACAAGCGTTGAATTTCCGCCATCGCATTGACCACCTCTGCAAGCCGTGCAGAGTGAAACAACTCTTTATTTAGGTGATGCGTTTCCCCATGATCTCTAAGGTTTAGTCTGAAAACGTCGAAGCCGTTGTCATAAAGCCGCGCTGCAGCAGAGAGCAAATACGATGAGCTTTCGCTGCCAAGCCAGCCATGCAGAAGAATGACCAATTTTCTGGCGGCTTGATTACCGTGAGCTGAGTAGTAGCCCTGTAGGCGAACCTGATCGCCGCAATCGATAATTACCTCCTCGGCAGCGGCTGTTACTTTTCTTGCGCGTCGTGTCGCCAGGTATTTTCTGGGGCCTGCACTTGCGAGTAAGGACTGGGCGTGTGTGTTGCGAAGAAAACGGGGCGGTTTAAAGCTGGAAGTGGCGGTTGATAATGTAGTCATTAAAAATTCAGTTTTTACTTTGGATTACTGATAAGGCTTGGTCAACATCCCATAACCAATGCCAATAGTGGGATCACTTGCGCAGACATGGTGAACTAAACGCCAGTGCGGCGCGACCGCCTTCAAGGGCCGCCAAACAGGCGTGCATACTCGATCTTTGTACATCGATCCATAATCACATCCAGACCTTGCGCCTGCGCTATCTGCTTTGCTTCTTCATTCATAACACCCAGTTGCATCCACAAGCATTTTGCGCCAATAGCCACGGCTGAGCGGGCCAGATCCGGCATTTGTTCTGAACGCCTGAAACAATCGACCATATCAATCTGCATGGGCAAGTCTTCTAAGGACGCATAGCTTTTCTCACCAAGAATTTCATCCACTGTTGGATTAACCGGAACAACAGTAAAGCCATGGTCCTTCAGGTATTTACCTACCAAGTAACTAGGTCGGTGTGGTTTGTCAGACAAGCCAACAATCGCAATAATGCGATTTTCGCTAAGCACTTTTCTCAGCAGAATGATATCAGACACGTGTTTTTCTCATCCAGGAAGGCGTGTTACAGAGTTTGCCGCAGCTCGAATTTCTGTATTTTACCCGTCGAGGTTTTTGGTAATGGGCCAAAAACGACTTTTCTTGGCGCTTTAAAATGCGCCATTCTTTCCCGGCAAAAATCAATAATGTCGTGCTCGTTGGCGCTTTTTCCTTCCAGCAAGGTAACAAAAGCGCAAGGGCTTTCACCCCATTTTTCATCAGGCATTGCCACCACAGCGGCTTCCATAATAGCAGGGTGCCTGTACAGGGTGGCTTCAATTTCTATGCTGGAAATATTTTCGCCGCCAGAAATAATAATATCTTTCGAACGGTCCTTTATCTCAACATAACCGTCGGGATGGCAAACCGCTAAATCACCAGAATGAAAATAACCACCCTCGAAGGCCTTTTCCGTGGCTGAAGGGTTATCCAGATAACCTTTCATCACAACATTACCTTTAAACATGATTTCGCCAATCGTTTGGCCGTCTTTTGGCACTGGCTGCATTGTGTCTGGATCAAGCACAATAAGTTCTTCCAGCATTGAATAACGCACACCTTGGCGTGCCTTCAGCTCTGACAGCTGATCACTTGGCAAATGTTGCCACTCTTCTTGCCAGGCACAAACAACCGCAGGGCCGTAGACTTCCGTGAGGCCATAGGTATGTGTAACATCGAACCCAAGTGTTGCCATCGCATTCAGCACGCTGGGCGGGGGCGCTGAACCCGCTGTCATTATGTTTACTGTGTGCTCTATGCCTGTCTTTATGGCGTCGTCGGCATTGGCCATCATATTCAGAACAATTGGTGCACCGCATAGATGACTCACATTTTGTTTTTTGATCAATCTGAAAATATCGTCTGCAACTACTGCACGTAAACACACATGAGTGCCGTTTAGGGCGGCAATCGTCCAGGGGAAACACCAGCCATTGCAGTGAAACATTGGCAGCGTCCACAAATAGGTAGGGAAGGCTGTCATGTTCCAGGCGAGAATATTCGACATCGTATTCAAATGAGCGCCACGATGATGCGTGACTACGCCTTTAGGGTCGCCAGTTGTACCCGATGTATAGCCCAAGGCGATGGCTTGCCATTCGTCAGCTGGCAATTGCCAGTCATAGTCTTCATCGCCCAGTGCAATAAAGTCTTCGTATTCCATTTCGCCAATATATTCCCCACTGGAACAGGCGAGGTCGGCCACGTCGATTACCAGCGGTTTTTCGGTAAGCTGTTCCAAAGCCGCCTTGATAACAGGTGAAAATTCTCGGTCTGTCAGTAGAACTTTAGCGCCACCGTGCTTGAGCATAAAGGCTATTGCATCGGCGTCGAGTCGAATATTCAAGGCGTTGATGACGCCACCGGCCATTGGAATTGCGTAGCTTGCTTCTAACATTGCGGGAACGTTAGGCAGCATCAATGCAACGGTGTCATTGTTTGCTACACCGTGTTTACGCAGCGCTGATGCAAGCTGTATGCAGCGGAGGTATGTTTCCTGCCAGGTGCGTTGCTGATCGCCATAGATCTGCGCTACTCGGTCTGGATAAACCTCTGCCGCGCGCTTAACAAAGCTTATAGGGGTTAGTGGCGAATAGTTTGCTGGGTTCTTGTCCAAGCCATTGGAGAATGGGGATTCTTGCTGATCGGTCACTGAACATTTTCTTTTATTAACAGGCCCTGAATTCTAACTTTGTTTCGATTCCTGGTCACCTGTTTCAGGTTCTTCATTACTTTCAGCGTCGTCGATAATACTCTCAAGAGACTCATCATCTTCTCCACTGTTGGACGCAGCCAGCATAGTGCCTAGTACTGGCAAGGGGTCTACCAGCCGCCATGCCGGCAGTGATGAAAGAACTGTGCTTAGCAGTACGCTGCCACGAATCAGCCACAACACGTAACCGATGGATAATCCAGTGGTGACTGTGGCGGATGAACCAATCACCAGACGCTCTACAGCTTGCGTGTCATTCAAGCCCTGTCTGAGGTTATCCAGACCTCCCGTAAACGAACTGTTGTCGAGCATGGAGTAGTCGGTAGTTTCTCCAAAACGATCAAATTCGTCGCCAATTCCTGTGTTCAGCACTGTTTGAAGTTGCTCAGAATCAAGCGCGAGAACATTATCGAGATCTATTACCACTCTTGCTTCCTGGTCACCAAATGCCGTAGCGCCATTCAAGATCTCCAGTTCAACCACTTTGGCTGGGCCAAGATTGACTTCTATGCCTTCGCCTTCGCTTACCTCATCGGCTTGATGCGTCTGGCCTCGGCTTCTGCCAATCAATGTTTCACGCGAGCCTGGTTCGTTAGCACTGCTGTTTGCGGCTTCAGGCTCTTCGGTCGTTGTTTGTACTTCTGGTTCGCTTGGTTCTTCTTTTTCTTCCGGTATGGTTTCCTCGACAGCAGTGGCGGTAGTACTCGTACTGGAAGTAGAGCTGGTTTCTGCCTCTGCTTCGTTGCGCAATTCCTCCGCGGCTTCTTCTATCAGTATGGCGGTGATCTCATCCTGATCGATTACTTCTATACTTAGCTCTAACTCAAACACATTGCCAGCAAGATCTACCAACTCAACAACCACTTCGTACTTCGGGTTGCGTTCGTAATCCAGCAAGCCGTCTTGAAGAATCAGTCTCGTGTTGTCTTCAAGACTGAACTTATCTGCGTCTTTCCCACCAACAATCCGAAAACTCAGTGTTTCATCATAATCAGGGTCAGTCGCTGTCAACGTTGCTGCAATTAGCCCATCGCTGCTGTCAGTATTTTCTTCGAAGTTGTTCAGCGTGGCACTGGCTGAAGGTGCTTCGTTTACGTCGTTTATGTTTACTTGCAGATCAATAGTGTCTTCATGAGCTTCACCAATGGCTGCGTCATCAAGCAATACAGAGACCTGCAATTGCTGCCGTTCTTCAAAGTTTAGTGTCACGCCTTCGTTAAGATAGAGCGCGCCTTCAGCAATATTGAACCACTCCGCATCGGGTCCGCTAAGGTGCAGATCGTTGCTGCCGCGCTGATCATCCTGGATCGGCAGGTTAGTAATGAATAGTCCCTGCTCAGTATCGGTATTTTCCAGCACGGAAAAGTCAGTAGCGACGGGTGAGAATGAGGGTGCGAGGTTAACGGCCATTACATCGATTTGCGCCTGGAATGACGACGAGCTGCTGAGTCCCTCACTGTCTATGGCATTTGCCTTGAACACATTTGTATTGCCATCGGACGTGGACGATGGGTACCAATAAGCGTTTATGCCTGCTGTGATGATGTCATTGTTGCCGGTTTCAAATGCTGATGCCGTTTCCGGGCTACTGCCCAAAAACAATGTGCCGTTCTGTGACGCCTGTACTTTAAAATGTGAGACCACACCGTCTTCATGACTGACCGCAGAAGCAGACATTAAATTATCGAATGTTATCGTAGCAAAGTCATCACTATCACTTTGGCCAAGCAGGTTCTCTGCATTGCCAAAAACTGGCACAGCTTGCACAACGAGCTGGATGTCGGGAACAAAAATAATATGTCGTGGAGCTCGCGCGCCAAGCGCCGTACCATCGACAAATTGATCGATCAAAGCACCTGTATTAACATCGTAGCGATGCACGATGTCGTCACTGATATTTGCAACATACAGATACCCGTCCGGACCTATAGCCAGACCTGTAGGTGTGTTGAGCCCATTGCCTGTGGCGCTAATAAAGGGCTGTCCACTTCCGCTGGGAAGTCCTGTAACGCCGTCGTATCGGTAGACAGCGTCATTCAACGCTGAACTTACAAAAAGATCACCGTCTGGCCCAAATGCAAACTGGTAGGGAGTGTCCAAACCGCCATTGTTAGATGCGGATACAAACGCGCCATCAAGCTCGCCAGTATTTGGATCAAAACGCAGAATTTCATTGCTCGCACTAGTGACGTACAACCACCCATCATCGTGTATCTTCAGATAAACCGGTCCATCAAGACTACTGCCGCCAGCGGATATAGAGGCTACCAGTGCCCCACTTACTCCATCAAACTTTCGAATAGTATCGCCGCGTTGATCCGCGACGTATAGATCACCACTCGGACCAAAAGCGATGCCCGCGGCTAGTTGCAGACCACTGTCAGTACCTGAAATGAATTCATCGAGTTCAATATTGTTGTGCGGGTCGTAACGGTATATCGAACCGGTAACCGGGTCGCTCGAATACACCAGCCCATCTGGCCCCAATGCTAAACCTACTGTTCGATCAGCTACGCCTGAGGACGCAACAACCGCCGCTGTGGAACCGTCTAATCGATGCAAATTCGCGGTAGGGCCATCATTGGCGATGAGTAAGTCGCTTGTGTGCCAAGTTCCATCGTTATCAACGGCTGAGACGTAAATATCTCTTTTCTGGTTTGCGTCAGTGTATGTATGTGCCACGTTGCCGCTGGTGATTTGGTACGTTTCTACGCTGCCATCGCCCCAGTCAACTTGCCAGGCACTTACAGTATTGTCGCCGAAATCAGTCGCCGAAAGTGATAGTTGATACGGTATGCCAGCAGCGACGCTTTGCGAGCCGCGTACTAACAGTGTCGGCGGTTTATTGCTAACGGTCTGCTGGTAGCTCACTGTATGGCTTGCACCATCATCATCGGTCACACGCAGAGCTATTGCGTAATCTCCTTGTGTATTGATGCCATATTGGTCAAGCAGGCTCCAAGACTGACTGATAACCTGACCTGATATGTCAGAATCGAAGCTACCGTCATAATTTATGTCCCATTCCCAGCGGACGATGTTTCCATCAGAGTCTGAGGATGTTTGCCCATCCAGAATTAGTTTGTCGCCTTCGGCCATTGTCGCAGAGCTTACTGGGTCTGCTGTTGGCGGGGTGTTTGTGCTAAGGATATTGAGTTGTAAGTAGCCTGCTTGGCTGGAATAGGCGCTACTGCCACCACCCACACCTGGGTCAACTATTGATGGAGAGTTAAAGCTGGACGCGGCATCGGACGTTCCGTCCCACGCTCGCACTTCCGCTCTTATGGTTTGGGCGCCCGACATCGGTGCCTGGAAGCGGATCCAGGTGTTTCTGTCCAGCAGTAAATACTCGCTTGCAACAGTCGGTTCAGAGGGAACGCCGGTCCAGTCTCCATTAATTCCGTTCGTGGAATTGAGTGAGTATTGCAACACCCCTTCGCCTTGGTTGCCTCTGATGGCGAGCCCAATAGGGTCGCCGTCCGCATCACTCGCAACACCAAAACTAACAACTTGAGAGATAAGTATGCCATTGGTGGTGGTCCCCTCATTGGTGTCACCAATTGGGAAGATACCGCCCAAGGCGACAGGCGCTGAATTGACTGTTACGGGCGTCGCATTACTAAATTCAGAGGTGTTGCCACTTGAATCGCTCACCGTCGCCGTTAAATAATCGCCGGATGACACAGCGGTTGAAATTTGTGCGGAAAAAGGAACGGGAGATGCACCAGCGAGGAATTCTTCGGAACCAATGTAGGTGCGACCCTCAACATTAGAGACGGAATTGAGAAAGTACTCAACAAGAAGCGTATCACCAGCGATCGCTGCATCCGCGTGTGTCCCGGAGATATTGAGGTTACCGGTGCTGAACACAGCGCTGTTAATCGATGGTGCGATCCGGTTGTCGTTACTGCCTGCCAGAAGCGAAATCGCCTGCCCGCCGTTACTGTGTATCGAATTCTGTTGAATCAGATTCTGGTTTACGAAGGCGCCGTTCAGAAGCACGCCGGTACTACCGTTGTGCGCAATGATATTTCCACTGCCGGAAAATTGGTTTTCGCCTATATAATTAGATGTGGCGTCACCGTCCAGTAAAATGCCATTGGCACCATTGCCTAGCGCCACCGAGCCGTTGGCACCAGTGCCAATGTAATTCCCATATATTTCGGTTTCTGAGGTGTCGTTGCCAAGGTAAATTCCAGATCCACCGTTTCCGGATATAACATTTCGTAGCTGTGGCGTGGTGCCACCAATCTGATTGAAGGAAGGAGCGCCAGAGCGGATGTCTATGCCATTAGCGGCATTGCCAATCGCGACATCACCCGTTGCTGAAGTACCTATTAGATTTCCTTGCACCAGGTTGCCGGATGCCCCTGAACCCAAAATTACAATACCTGAAAGCCCACTTCCGGATATAAGATTGCCAACACCGTCGCCACCAATTTGATTGTTGCTGCCATCGCTTATTTCAATTGCATCTGAGCCGATCTGTTTTAGGACTGAGCCGGTAACATCTGTACCAAAGTAATTGCTTTGAACAATGGTATTGCTGGCGTTACTTATCTCAAGACCGTGGTCAGGAAAGTTGTTAATTACCAGTCCACGAATTGTCACGCCATTGGCCTGAACGACCAGTCCACTATTGGTTGATGCACCTCCGGCACCGTCCAGCTCGACAACGGGCCGGTTGAAATTGGCGTAATCTGGCTCTGTAGTACCGTCGATAATGACAGCTTCCGTAATGGATGGTAGTTGGCTGCTGCTTATCTCAATCGTGTGACCCGGGTTAGTCACAGGTAAGGAGCCTGGTATATCAAAATCGATTTGGTCAGGAGTGGAACCATTCGCGGTATTGTTGGTGGCCTCGATTGCTTCGCGTAAGGAGATCATGCCATCGGTGCCCGGGCTCGCGGTTAGTTCGGCGATGCCTGCAGTGTTTCCATCGCTACTGTCGCTAACAGTGTTTACGATGAGTGTTGTGCCAATTACCTCAAGAGATGTTTGTGCGATATCGCTTGAAAATGCACTGAAGTTGCCGCCACCGTCAGGGTCAGCGGTTGATGGACTGCCTTGGCTGGACGCAGTCTCTGAGCTTTGGTCCCAGGCACGAAACGCCAGGTTTACGGTAGTTGGAGCGTTACCCTGTGCGTTGTACCGAATCCAACTTGAGTCATCAAGAAGCAGATTCGCCGTTTCCGATACGGTGCCAAAACTGGTCCAAGCGCCGTTTGTACCGTTGGTACTGTCTGTAGAGTACTGCCAAGTGCCAGCTCCACTCGCTGACTGAATGGCAATGCCAAGTACGTCGCCGTCTTCGTCACTGACCGTCATATCCGCCACTATATCGGACACTAGTATGCCCTGAACGGCGCGGTTTTGATTGGCCAGGCCCATGTCGTAAACACCTGGCGTAAGAGCAGGCGCTATGTTGGTAGCAGTGATTACTTGTTGCGTACTTATTTCCGAAGAGTTACCAGCGGCGTCTGTGACGATTGCTGTAATGTACTGGCCTATTAGCGCAGGGTCGGCAAGACTATCCGCAAAGTGCTCAACGTTTGCGAATCCGGATGAGTTCGTATTAAACGTTGCGGTCGAGTATGGAATCAAAGTTTCAGAAAGATCGTTCGGTGTTCTGTAGTAATCGATACGCAGCAATTGGTTAGGCGCTCCAGGATCACTGTATTGCGTAGCGATTCTGAATTCGTTGCCATTCTCTACCGCGCTTAGCAATTGCGTGGGTGCCCGCTCTTGGTTTCCTCCAGAGGTATTGTCTATATTGGCCGCTGTGCTCGCGAAAATAGAGTTCAATAAAATACTATTACTTACAGCGCCACCATCAATTCTTACGCCATTGCCATTGTTGAAGCCAATGCGATTGCCCCATTCGATAGACGGACCACCGATCACATTGAAGTTGGCCAAACCCTCAACAAGCACGCCGCCGCCAGCCGACGTGACACCGTTTTCAAGCGGGAAAAAACCCGTTAGGTCCGTACCGATGAAGTTACCCGCAATAACATTGCCAGTCGCCCCATCAGCGATTCGAACACCACCCGTACCATTTCCGGAGATCAGGTTGCCCACGTTCAGGGTTTGGCCACCGATTATGTTGGCATTGGGAGTACCACTATCGAGCTCTATGCCATAGCCTGCGTTCGGTAATGCGGCCGTGCCGTTTCCATCGGTACCAATAAAATTAGCGTGAATCAGGTTGTCTGTTGACCCACTTCCTTGTATTGAAATGCCCGCCGCGCCATTACCTGAAATAAGGTTGCCAAGACCGGCTACACCGATTTTGTTATCCGACGCATTGTCTATGAGAATACCGTACCCAGTGTTTGGATCTGCAACGTCGCCGGTAGCGTTCACGCCGATATTGCTGGATTCGATCGTATTGTTATCTGACGTTATTAATAAGCCATTGCCGTTAAAGCCGCCAATTGCCAAGGTTCGGATAGTGTTGTTTGGCGAGTTCAGCGTTAGGCCATTCCCGGTAGTACCACTGCCGTCAATTCGGATCAAATTTGCCCCATTACCATCAATGGTGACAGGGTCGGTGATACTCGGTAACGGTGTGCCACCGATCGTAATATTGTGAACACCGTTTACTGGCGCGGCCTCAATATCAAACACAATTTGATCTGGGGTCGCGCCATTAACCGTATTGTTTGCGGCTATAATCGCTTCGCGCAATGAGATAAGTCCATCGGCTCCTGGCGAAGTATTTAGGTTCCCAATGCTCTGTGTATCGCCATCAACAACATCACTGGTTGTAGTAACGCTAACGATGTCAGTACTTTCGCTAAATTCGAATGCACCAATGTCGGTTGCCGAATCCCGAGCAACTCCTCGCTGATCTACAACGGGCGCATTGGTGCTAACACCTGAATTTATGGCTGGACTATTGCTGAGCAACGCATAAGTCGGTGTATCTCCACCGTTTTTGCTAAGGGACGCGTTGAGCAATGGATCAATAGGACTGCTGCTTGTGCCTAACTGGTCGCTGTTGCTGCCGTGAACAAGTCCCGATGAGTTAGTGCCGTCGCCAATCAGGTTACCGCCAAAACTGGCAAACGCACCGCTTACATCTACGCTTGCGTTGGTCGATGTATTGCCCGCTACAATAGTATTTTGAATTGTTATGGTATTGACGCTAACAATGCCGCCACCATTGTTCGAGGAATTGTTGGTGAACGTAGAGTTAAGGATGCTCACGTTCTGCCCACCATATAAACCGCCGCCACTGGCTGAAAAATTGTTACTTACCGTCACATTGATCAGATCGGCATTGTTGGTTGCTACCGGGCTTTGATAAACGCCGCCACCGATAGCACTTGCTCTATTCGAGTCAATTGTTGAGTTTTGAATTGATACTCCACCAGCGTTGAACACACCACCGCCTTGGTTACCGGTGGTTGAGCCATTCTCAAATATTATGGAGTCGCTGATGGTGAGCGTGCCCGAGTTGTGAATCCCCCCGCCACGAGCTGCGTCGTTCTTAAGTATTTCAACATTGCGTAGATTCAGCTCAGATCCATTGGCTACGCGTATGCCGCCGCCATCGATTACATCCTCGCCGCCGCGAATTGATATGCCACGGATGGACACAGCGTCGCCAAATACGTCGAAGGCCCTGTCGCCAGAACTCACGCCACTTTCCGCATTGATGATGGTCAAGTCAGAGCCTGCACCGATGATGCTAATGTCAGCCGTGATGTCTAGGTCACCACTGACACCCATGTCTTCGTTAGAACCATCCAGACTTAATATGTAAACGCCGGCTGGCACATTGATTGTATGGCTGCCGCCCAAGGCGTTAGCTTCCATGATGGCCGCGCGCAGGCTTGTCTTGTTGGTGCCGTCCAGTGCTACTCCATCGCCTGGGTTGCTGTCCACAGTGTCTGAAGTGCTGTCGACGGTAAATGTGGCACGCAGATTGTTCTTGCTCACGGGCTGATTCAACAAACTGATGTTGTCGGATACTTTTTGAGGAGTAGAACTAGCGGCTGAATTCTGTTGTTGCAGGTTCTGGATATCAGCTAGCAAAATATCGTTTGCCGCTGATGCGAACTGATCATTCGCTCCAAGACTGCCAGTATCTACGCCGCCAGCAGAGAAGAGCACTCTTGGCTCCATTTCTTCAAGCAGAAACGCCGTCTGTTTTTCTTCTTTCTGTTTGCGCCTGTTACGCCACATAAATCAGCGCTTTGTGCCTGAACAGCACATATAGACGGGCGAGTGGCTTAACGTTGGGCAGCACCGTGATTCCTTTCACTCAGAGCATTATCCGACTGCACTTGATCCGTGTGCAGCCATCTCTACAGTGTAGAATTTATTGGCGCTTTAGTATCAGAAACCGACGAAGTAGGTCGGCACTGGATTGCCTAAAAAGCGTACATCAGCTGAAAGCTAGCGACAGGGTAAAGATCGTAATCCTCAATATCCGCCTCTAGCTCTAATTCTTCGCGCTCAATTTCGGCAATCAACAGCGGATTGTCGGAAAAGCTTCCGTCCACAGCGGTCAGGTTTGCGTCTCCACTGCCCTGAAAGGCAACGCCAAGATCAAACAGAAACCCCCAGCCTTGGTCAGCCGCTCGTCCCCAGCCAAGGCCAAGATAAGGGGCAATAGAATCGAATTTAATGTCACCTTCCAGGCGACCGACTTGCTCGTTGGTAAAGTTCTGGTCGCCAATTTCAACCGTTCCCTCAAATGCCTTACTGGCTGCGTTGATTTTATTGCCATTGGAAATGGCCCCGGCCGATAACCTGAAACCATTGCGTAAGGGATGCCAATCTATCTGCGCCGAAAAGCTGCTCAGGTCGAAACCATAATCGTAGTTAACGCCATCCGTTTCTCCGTCGAAGTCGTAGTCGGCTGAGTTGTAGGATAAGCGAAGGTTGATGTTCTCTGTCAGGCTTTGCCCGAGCGTAACATTAAATCCCAATGTGCCAACGCCAGCACCGAAAGTGGTTTCGGCATGCGCCGATAAGGGTGAAAGCAATGCAGAAGAAAGAACGGTAACAAGAATATAGCGAGCCATGGTGACCTCCGTGTGAACCATGCTCTTAGGTATAGACAAACAGGCGTCAGCTTCTAGGCCTGTCCGTGCAATTACTTAATCATTGCCTGAAAAATAATCAATATTGTGAACCACGCCACGGGGTGTTGTCTGCTCAGTTCTCAGCGGAAAAATCAGACTGCGTAAACGAAACGCTCAAATCGGGTTTCGGGTTCAAATGCTTTCCATGCGTCTACGGGTGTTTGTAGACGGTCAAGAACGACCTGAACGACCAGTGGGCTGAACGCCATGCCAATATGGCTTGCAGGAACGTGTATGTTTTGCTGGTTTGGGCCGCTCGCGGCGCGAGATATCTGCCAGGCCACGATGCTGTCAGATTTGCTATAGATAGACGTTGAAGGTACCGGCAGCGCTTTAGCAATCAATGCCAGCTTTTCCTCGTTGTCGTTGGCGTCGATATCCATATCCGAAACCAGTTCATACAATCGCCAGGCATTGGTAAGTTGCGGGCTGCCGTTAATGGGACTGCCCAATGTAATGACTTGATTGATCTTTTCGGGCATTAAATGAGCGGCTAAGCGTGCGTATAAACCGCCGAGACTCCAGCCAATGAGACTAACTGGCTGCTTGCCGTTCTCCAGATAAACAGACTTAATCAATTCTGTAATATCATCATCCAGGTCTTCCGCACGACTTGGTCCCAGGTTGGTGCCGTGCCCCCAGCCATAACTTTGAAAACCGGCGTCGTTTAGCAAGCGGCGCAGTGGTCCGGTTGAGCGGTCTGACGCGAATAAGCCTGGGAACACCACAACCGGGTGTCCGTCGCCTTTTACCGCTTCAAGCAGTCTGGATCGATACACACTCATCGACAATGCTTCTGTTGCACAGCGCCCAAGCTCCAGACTGGCCAGCCAAAGAGGCGGCGCAGTAGTAGGTTTGCTGTTGCGAAAGTACTTGAAAGATTTAAGCATGGCGCCAGCATAGGTCCTTCGCGGCTATGCGAACAGGTGGAAAGCGGACATGTTACGGGCTGTTACAAGTTATCCGCCAGAAGGTAGCGCTGTGCTATCATCTCCTAGATTTTCCATGATCATTATTAATAAAGAGGACTAAAAACATGGGCTTATTTGATTTTGTTAAAGAAGCAGGTGAGAATTTTTTCGGTAACGACGAGGCCGAAGCGAAAGCATCGGGCACTGTAGAAGTCTCTCAGGAGCGCATCGACGCGCGACGCGCCGAGAGTATTGAAAAGAAGATTGCAGAAGCGGGAATTGCGGTATCGGGCCTGGAGGTTGCGGTTGCGGATGAAACAGCCGTGTTGCGTGGCACTGTGGCGTCCCAGGAAGCCAGCGAAAAAGCAACGCTGTGCGCGGGTAACCAATTTGGTGTGTCTTCTGTTGATTGCCAGCTCGAAGTTGAGAACCCCGAGCCGGAAGCCTCTTTCTACACGGTACAATCTGGCGATTCTTTGTCAAAGATCGCCAAGGCACAGTACGGTGACCCGATGAAGTACACCGACATATTCGAAGCGAATCAGCCCATGTTGACCGACCCGGATAAAATTTACCC
>JBGCDE010000139.1:0-5482 GCA_045105115.1 Pseudomonadales bacterium
CCCCGTCGAAGAGCTCTCAATCGTTCTGAAAGCCCTATTCTGAAACGCTGCACTAAAGACGGGTTTAGTATGTATTCATAGCCATCGCGTATCATTACTAGCTGGCCTACATGCGAATAGTTGAGTGATTGCAGCACACTATGTGCTGCCGGCGTATCCAGAAATGCGGCAATGACTTGGCCTAGTTTTTTGAAGCTCTTTGGCGGTACTTTTGTAACAATGTCATTAGCGTGCATCAACCGGAAGTGCTTTGAATCCAATGGATAACGCGCTGCAAACTGTGGGTCGCCAACTCTCGGCTGGCCGAAGGTATAAACGCCAGCAATATCTTGTTGATTAAACAGACCCTCGCCAAGTAAACGTGCGGCGGCCGTGGTGGCCAGAGCACCACCAAGGCTATGGCCCGCTATCCACAGTTTTCGCCGTGATTCTGTACCACGGTTTTTTTTAAGATATGAAAATAGGCCGGTTTGCTGTGTTGCGTGCTTGGGTGGCCAGCTCATAGCGGGGTTGTTATCTTTCCATACCTGGTGCAAAGCACGCCAAAAGCCTGCGTGCATCATGCCGTCCGTAACCGGTGGCTGGATTGGATATGCGAATAGGTCGTCATAAATATCGCGAGGGCTGCTGGGCTCGGTGCCTCGAAAGCACAAAACAAGATGTTTCTCTGCCACAGCGACTATGCATTGGGTGCTTTCGCCAGAAAAGAAGCTGGCGTAATCAAACCCCCACTCCTGAAACATACCTTCCAGTCGCCCAGCTTCAAGGGCGAGATCGCCAACATCGTTCCCCTGCGGATAAATATTTTCTGAGCAACGAGCAAGCCAGCAGGCGACTGCAGAATTAAATTCCGGTTTTGCTGCGGCATCTAGTGTACTCACGAAGGCAGACATGATGAGCGCGTTTTGGACCTTATTGGATCAGCCGAGACTGGAAGTATATACTGGCCCTTGCTTAGAACGTATTGCTTATTTGGTGGATGCGTTTTTTGCTTCTGCCAAACGTTCATTTCTTATTCTATTTACTCCACGTTGATTGAGGTGCTGCATGTCCAGATTCAAAGTAGGTCTTCTCGGTGGAGGGTCTTGGGGAACCACAGTGGCGTCTCTGGTTGCCCGCAATGCGCCGGTAACGCTGTGGGCCAGAGACGCGAATACTGTTACTGAAATCAATACCCAGCATACCAACAGTAAATACCTTCCAGATGCCAAGTTACCGGATGCTCTAACGGCAACTAGCAATATTGCTGAAGCGGTTGGTAATACTGATGTAGTGATTATGGGTATCCCTTCACATAATTTTCGAAATGTGATGCAGCAAGTCGCCGAAAATATTCGTCCTTGGGTGCCAATTATTAGCCTAACGAAAGGACTTGAGCTTGATACACGCATGCGTATGACGGAGATTATGCATGAGGTAGCACCAGGGCATCCAGTGGGTGTTTTAAGCGGTCCGAATCTGGCGCGCGAGATTATGGCGGGCAAAGCGGCAGCGAGCGTGATCGCTATGGAAGATGCGATTATCGTGAAAGAGCTACAGTCTTTGTTTAGTAGCGGTCTTTTTCGGGTCTATACGAACGAAGATGTAGTGGGCTGCGAGTTAGGCGGTGTGCTTAAGAATATTATTGCGATCGCGGTAGGTATGGGCGACGGTCAAGGGGCCGGCGATAACACGCGCTCAGCCTTGATCACTAGAGGCTTGGCGGAAGTTACCCGGCTTGGTGTTGCTTTGGGTGGCAAGGCAGAAACGTTTGCTGGTCTTGCCGGTATGGGCGATATGATTGCAACCTGCACGAGTCCGCAAAGTCGCAATCGTCACGTAGGCGTGGAACTTGGCAAAGGCCGGAACATGCAGGAGATTATTGACGAGATGGTGATGGTTGCGGAAGGCGCAAAAAGTGCACCTGCGGTCATTGCCTTGGCGGAAGAACATGGTATCGAAATGCCAATTGCACAGGATGTTTATCGTGTACTGCAAGGTGACTCTACGGCAAGTCGTGCATACCGCGGGTTACTCAGAGTGTCGCCTGGTGCTGAGTCGGAGCCTGGCTAGTAGGCTAGGAACTGATAGCGGCGCCGCGTTGCCGGTACTTCTCTTTGTTCTTTTTCCCCATCGCGTAGAGATGCTTGCGAGTGCCTCGGCGCAGCTTTGGAAAAAGATAACTCAGCGTTGTCAATTTACCGCTCACAGCAGGCATAGATATTTCAATGTCTACCCCGCGTGCTAATTCTATAATCGCGTCCGCAACTTGCTCAGCTGTACTCATCGGTTGCGAATACACGATATCTTCCACTTGATCAATTTCATCCATAATGAAACCGGTATCAATTGGCCCTGGTGAGACAACCCCTACGGCAATGTTTTGCTCACGAAGTTCATCGGCAAGTCCGTAGGTAAACGACCGTAAGCCTGCTTTTGTTGCTGCATAGGTTGCCGCGCCTTGCATAGGCATGCGACCAGCCAGTGAGCCTACGTTAACGATAGCTGCACCGTTAGCTTGCTTTAGATGGGGAAGGGCAGCAGCGGTCAAGAACAATGGCGCGCGTAAATTTATGTCGACCATAGCGCCTAAATCATCCGCAGATCGTTCTTCAACATTGCCTCGTCTGTGCATGCCGGCATTATTGATCAGACCATGAATAGCACCGAATTGCTCGACAGTATTGCTGATAAGGGAATTGCAGGCAGTCTGATCACCCACATCCATTGCTATAGTCGCAACCTGGGTCAGCGACTCTAACTCCTTGGCTATTTCCGATAACGCTTGTTCGCCACGAGCTACAAGCATCAAGTTTGAACCTAGCTTGGCAAACGTTCTAGCGGTGGCCGCACCCACGCCAGCGGAGGCGCCAGTGATGATAATTGTTTTGTCTTTAAAGTCTGTAATTGCCATAATGTTCTACACCAACTCTATGATCTGACCTTCATCGGGCGCACTGCGCCCATTGCAAACATCGTCATAAATATCACTTAATCCGCCCAAGCCCTGATGCGGCGTAAGCTTCAGCCATTCGCTGCTTTGCTCGATTGTGGACTTCACAAACTCAGATGACTTGCGAGCAAATTCCTCGGGACCCCACTCAGCAACACGTTTTTCAATGTGCCCTGGTGCAAAGAAAAACTCACTGCGTTCGGCAATAATCTTGTCATTCCCGGCCGCCTGATCCCAATGCGTAAGACCTACATTAACAGTGAATTTCATGTTGTCGCCCAATTGCTCGTGCAATACACCGAGTAATTCGCTATTACCTGACATATCGACAATTGCCGTGGGCTTACTGCTGTCAAGTTCGCCCAAAGCGTCATAACTGTGAACGCTGTCGAAAACGCCAACACCAGACACAAAGGCTTCATTTCGACTGGAGGTTAAGCCGACTGAGGGTGGTGCGCCTGCTATGTTCTTGAGCGCGTAACCAAGACCAATACTGGTTTTACTGGAAGCACTTATTACGACAACTTGTTCAGCGCCATACCAATCATTGTCTAGCAGGGCATCACCCAGGCAAAAGCTGGTGGCGTAAAGCGGCCATAACAGCATAAGTTCAGCGTCTACAGACGAATCATAGTCTGCTTCATTATTGACTCTGCGGTAGCGGTTATAGGTAGGCGGCAACTCCGCTCGGTGTGCGGCACCATCCATTACCGCTTCAGCAGTGACCTTGCCAGGCGTCATCTTAAGCTCCCCGGCAGGTGGGAAGTAACCAAATAGTTTTTCACCTACCGGCACATTAGAATGTTCTGATTGGCTGACCTCGGCGAACCCCCAAACAGGGATAATGCCCCAGCCGTCAGCGTCGTCACCATGCGGCGGGAAGAACTGCCAATAGCCGATCATATCGGCCGCAACAGCGTAGGTAATATTGTTGGCCGTGAATGCAAATTTCGTGACATTAACCACGATCTCACCCGGGCCGGGCGTAAGTGGTGCTACGTCAATGACCCTGCAGTTTGTATAGTCATCTTTTCGGGTTTGAAATTCAGCCATTTACGCGCACTCCGAACTACAGTTTTAGTGGGTTCCTACTTTATCAATAAACTGGCTCTGAGTGTCAGTGCATTTACTCTGGTATGCTCTGCTTTTGTTGTTGGTTGTGACGCAAAATTGCTTGCTCAATGTTTGGCTGTAGATGTGGCTATCGAATTCCAAAAGGGGTTATAACTTTATGATTACTAATAGGTTTGTAGCATCAGTATTGATGATGTTCGCTTTCAGCGCATGCGCCAATCTGGTGAATGACCAGTCACTAGCGATCAGCCAGTCAACTCTGAAAGACCAAGACCCTAATGCGATATTGTTTCTTAAAGGTGAGGAGCAGGTGGCAGCGTTTCGAAATTCGTCAGTGCTGGCGCCCACCAGGCTCATCGCTGCAGCTGGCTCGCCACTGGCGTTGCCGGATGCTGCAACAAAGCTCCCAACAGTTTCCATTCCGCATAGAGGAAGGGAACTCAGCCTGGACGAGTATCTGACTGAATATCGCGTCGGCGGCTTGATTGCAGTTAAAAACGGTGAGGTGGTGTTGGAGCGTTATGGGCTCGGTAACAGCGCTGAGTCAAAGTGGATATCTTTTTCAGTGGCTAAAAGTGTAGTGTCCATGTTGATCGGCGCCGCTATAAAGGATGGATACATTACAAGTCTTGACCAGAAAGTTACGGATTATCTGCCCCAGCTAAAAGGTTCAGGGTATGAGCAGGCAACAATTCGCAACCTGCTGCAGATGGCCTCGGGAGTTGATTGGAATGAAGATTATGCCGACCCGAGTTCTGACGTAGCCGGTGCGAATTATGAGACGCTCGCGCTATACGAACATCTGAAACAAAAGAGGGTTGTTGCCCCACCAGGTGAGCTATTCAACTACAACACAGCTGAGACCAATCTCGCCGGCACTTTGTTGCGTTCCGCGATAGGCAATAATCTTTCGACGTATCTGCAGCAGAAAATATGGCAGCCGTTCGGCATGGAAAGTGACGCCTACTGGCAGTTAACAGAAGAAGCCGGTGGTGAGTTTGGTGGGTGTTGTATCAATGCGACCTTGAGAGACTACGCGAGGCTTGGACTTTTTGCGTTGGCAGAGGGCAAACTCAGTGATGGCACACCAGTGCTGCCCGAGCGTTGGATGGCAGAATCCATAACATCTTCTAAAGCGTTCGAAGGGTACGGCTATTTCTGGTGGCTCGAAGGCGATGGAAGCTATCAAGCGTCGGGTATCTTTGGCCAAGGTATTTATATTAACCCCGCAACGTCTACTGTGATCGCTGTACACAGCGCCTGGCGAGAAGCGGACAATGAGCAAAACTGGGAATTGCTGACGCAGATGTTTAAAGCAATCGACGATCGTATGGCAATAGATTGAATGTACTTTTGCTATCCTCTCGTCAGCTTACAATCTCACTTTCACGATATTGCCTACAGACTTCTTCATAGGTCCTCATGGTGTGCGAGTACGCTATTCTTCAAGGATTAAGACCGCGCCAAGCACGCGAC
>JBGCDE010000140.1:0-15240 GCA_045105115.1 Pseudomonadales bacterium
GCCAACGCCTGCTGGCGGAATTATTGTTCGACGCGACAATAATACCGAGCCTTTAGGTTTAGTGATGGAAACCGCCTGGTTTCCGGTTGCCGCCAAAATATTTCAGAGCAGCGCAGAAGAACGACGCCGTAATTTGTTAAAAGCCCAGCAGCACTACGCTGCTAACGGTATTACCACTGCTCAGGATGGCGCTGGCAACATCAAGGATTTTGAACTGTTCAAAGAAGCCGCTGCAAACGAGAAGCTGATGTTGGACTTGGTGGTGCTGGGAGCGTTTGGTGAAATACCGCAGTTCATAAAAGAGTACCCCGTTTACGAAAACTATAATAATCGACTTAAAATTGGAGGCATCAAGTTAGTCACCGATGGCTCACCGCAAGGTAAAACAGCGTTCTTTACCGAACCGTTCCTAACCGGTGGTCCTGGCGGCGAAGAGAATTGGAGCGGCGAACCATTATTACCGGCAGCCGAGTTCGAAAAATTATTGGCAACCGTCTACGAGGCCGATATTCAAGCGTTTGTTCACGCCAATGCAGACGCTGCCATCGACATGCTGTTAAACGCGCACAAAAAACTCACGCCAAAAGAAGGCGATGATAGCCGCACCGTTATCATTCACTCTCAGTTTATTCGACCTGATCAACTGGAAGACTATGCGCACTACGGTATGGTGCCCTCTTTTTTCAGCAACCATGCGTATTTCTGGGGCGATGTACACGTAAAGAATCTGGGCGTTAAGCGAGCGCACTTTCTCAGTCCATTAAATACCGCATCAGATTTGGGTCTGCATTACACAAACCACAGCGACTATATGGTGACACCGCTAAGCCCATTATTTACGGTGTGGTCGGCTGTTAACAGGGTGTCGCGATCAGGCGCGCTGATTGGCGAGGGCGAGAAAATCAGCCCAGAGAGAGCCTTACGCGCCATTACTATTGATGGCGCTTGGCAGTATTTCGAAGAAGACAGCAAGGGTTCGATTGCCGCGGGCAAGCTAGCCGACCTGGTTATTCTAGACGGCAATCCCCTAAGCGTTGACCCAATGACAATCAAAGACATCAAAGTTTTGGCTACGTACAAGGAAGGCGTCAAGATTCATTAGGCGCCTCCCGGCAATACTAAAATCCAGGGTGTATCGCCAGAGCCGCGCCATCGACCATCATTTCAGAACCGGTCATAAAGGTGCATTCATCAGACGACAAAAACGCAATTGCGGCTGCAATTTCTGAAGGCTCTGCGAAACGATTAAGCGGTGAGGTTGCGGCTACTGCGGCCATCACTTCATCGTTAAAAGTTGCTGTAATAGCCGTTTTAGTGGCACCCGGCACAACTGAGTTGCAACGAATCTTATAACCCTGCTGACCGCAGTAGGCGGCAATCGACTTGGTCATCATGCGCACTCCGCTTTTTGCTGTTGTGTACGTCACATCACCTGGCAGAGCTGTAAACGCGGTAGTTGAGGCAATGTTGATGATCGAGCCCGATGAGCCCTCGGGGTTTTCTTTCATTATTCGAATCGCGTTTTTGCAGCCGAGCATGGTTCCGGTCAGCAATACACTAATGCCGCGGTCCCAATCGTCCATGCCTACGTCTTCAATAGAGCGGCCAATTACCAGACCGGCATTGTTAACCAATACATCAAGTCGTCCGAACTGATCTTTCACTGCGTCGGTAATTTCAGTCCAGCGCTCGGCGTTACTGACGTCGTGTTCAAAAAACGTAGCACCGATTTCGGCGGCAAATGCAGCGCCAGCCTCGGCTTGAATATCACTTGCAATCACTGTTGCGCCATCATCAATCAATCGCTGCGCAGTGGCCGCACCTATGCCGGAGGCGGCACCTGTCACTATCGCAACCTTGCCATTTAAATCAGTCATTTCTCAACCCCTATTATCCCTGCAGCACCGTGTGCGCTTCAGTCAACGGTTTGTGCGCCTATAAATCACGAAAGGCACAGACGAACCTTACACCGAGCGGGGCAAAAAGACACGCTCCGCGGCACTCAGCGTTGCGCTAGCTGACTGAAACTATGGTAGTGTTCGAAGACTTAAACTTGGCTAGAAAGAGAAAGAAGATGGCTGACTATATTCCACCCGCACTTGATTGGGTTCGCGAGCAGGTAGAGCTCTATGAAAGCAGCGGTGGCACCGAAGGGACCACATTACTGGATACCGGAATGCCGTGCATTCTGGTGATACACACCGGTAACAAAACAGGTGGCATTCGCAAAATCCCATTGATGAGAGTTGAGGTTGATGGCAACTACGTGCTGATTGGTTCTATGGGTGGCCAACCCAAAAATCCTACTTGGGTGTATAACTTACGCGCCAACCCGGATGTGCAAATACGTGATAAAACCGAGCTTTTCGAAATGCACGTGCGCGAAGTAAGTGATGAGCAGGAGCGAACTAAATTATGGCAAGCAGCCGCGGCCGCCTACCCACCCTATGACGACTACCAAGCGAAAACCAGTCGTAAGATCCCGTTATTTATTGCTGAGCGGAAGTGAGACGCGGCGTAAGTTAGCGGGAACCTACACGTGGATCTGGCGTATTATCGCGCGCAACTGCACCAGCAATTAGCAGATCTGGCGGCTCTTGATGACACAGCGAGTAGCGCAGCGGAGGTAGTAGAACTGGATCAAACCAGTGTAGGTCGCCTGTCCAGAATGGACGCCTTGCAGGGCCAAGCGATGGCAAAGGCGTCGCAACAACGCAGAAAACAGCAGGTTCTTGCCATTAAGACAGCATTGGCCAGACTCGAAAATGGTGACTTTGGTTTATGCGTAGAATGCGATGAACAAATTGCCTTGGCTCGCTTACAACACAACCCGGCAGTGGCTATGTGTCTTGACTGTGCGTCACGCTCTGAACAGTGAAGTACAACTATTACATCGCCAGGTGTTTTACACGCTTGGTGAATTGATGCTAGTTTCTAAATCGAGAACAGGAGTTATTGGAGTGAGTCTATGACTGCCCGGAAAATACTATTGCTGATAATGCGTAGCGAAAGTGAACGCACCTCAGAAAGCGAGCTCGCAGCACCCGGTGCCATAGAGGTTCGCTGTAAATCCTTATGCGAAAGCCTGAATATTGAACTTGAGGTAAGCATACTGGCCTCATCCAATGGATCCGCAGATATTTACGAACTCTCACAGGGCGCAGACGCGCTGATGGTCAGCAATGAAGCTTACGCGGGAAGTCCGGACAGTGTCGCGGTTGAAGAATTCAGAAGCTTCGAATCTGTGGCCGAACGTGGAATACCAATTGTTGAAGTGCACGAACACAATATTTTAGCGGACGGTGATTATCGACCTTACCTGGATTCACCTTCGATAGGCGCCGGACTGGTGTCAGGCATGGGTTTGCATTCGTACGCTGTTGCCATTCGTGCATTGGCCAGCAAGCTAGGGGGCAACGCGGCATGAATGTGTTGATATTGAATGGTCCCAATTTGAATATGCTCGGCGCTCGAGAACCGGAGATCTATGGCTACGATACCTTGCGTGAGATAGAGCAACGCTGCAAAGACAGCGGCGCTGCAATTGGTATGAGTGTGGAGTGCAAACAATCCAACCATGAGGGCCAACTGGTGGATTGGATTCAACAGGCCGTAGGCAGTGCCGACGCGTTGATCATTAACGCCGGTGCCTATACCCATACGTCGATCGCATTACACGATGCCTTGAAAATTTTTTCAGGCTATAAGATTGAGCTGCATATTTCTAATCCACATCTGCGCGAATCGTTTCGCCATGTCTCTTACGTTTCCAAGGCAGTCGATGCCGTTATAGTAGGCGTAGGCACTTCAGCCTATGTCGCCTGCCTTGAAACATTACCCGAAATACTTGCAAGCTAGTCCAAGAATAAGCGAATGACCAAGATTACGCGAAGAGACTTTGTTAACGGCACCTTGATGGCAGCAGGATCTGCGGTACTGCCATCTGCCTGCTCCAACATCGGCGCCATGGCAAGTCTGGAACCTTCCTATTACCCGCCGTCGCTAACGGGATTACGCGGTAGCCACCCCGGCTCAAATACACACGCCCACAGCCGCGCCTGGTCGAAGCAAACAGACTGGGGGCCAGTAAGTCAGGTAGAACAAGACTACGACCTGATCGTTGTCGGTGGGGGAATCAGCGGTTTAGCAACGGCTTACTATTATCAGCGTGAGTTCGGCTCTGAAAAGAAAATTCTGATACTGGATAACCATGACGATTTTGGCGGCCATGCTAAACGCACTGAGCATGTTGTAGATGGACAACTCATGGTTTCTTACGGGGGCTCGCAATCGATTGTGGCTCCACGCTACCAAAGCGATGCAGTTCGGTCTATGTTTTCAGATGTTGGGGTGGACGTAGAGCGCTTTCATTCTGCGTATGACCAGCAGTTTTTTGTAAACAACAAAATTGGTGCTGTCACCTACTTCAATCAGGCCCGCTACGGCGAAGACAAAATCGTTAAGCACCCATACTGCAATTACCCTAATTATGTGCAGGGTTTGCCAATGGGTGAGCTTTCTCTGGAACAAGCAGCAGGTCAGGCGCCTATCAGTGCTGCAGGCCGGGAGCAACTACTCAAAGTTCTACGCGGCGGATTGCACGCTCTCGATGTACCTGCAGGCGAGTTAGAAGAGTACATAGCGACCCATTCTTATTTTGACTATTTGAAAAATACCTTGGGTGTAACTGATCCCGAGGTGCTTCACATGGCCAGGCATTCAGGATTGGACTGGACCAATTCCGGAACGGAACTGCTCAGCATCGCTCAGGCGCAAAGCTGCGGGGCCATGGGTTTCGCGCCAAAAGCGGTGTATGACAAAGACAACCCGTACATTTATCACTACCCTGATGGCAACGCCAGCATTGCACGCGCGTTAGTTAAGAAGATGATTCCGGCTACCGCCGATGGCCGCACGGCAGAAGACCTCATTCTCGCGCAGTTCAAGTACGAGGAACTTGATAAGCCAAACAATTATGTTCGTATTCGATTAAACAGTACTGTTGTCGACGTACACCATGCGAACAAACAAACTGGCTCAGTGAACGTTCGCTACATCAATAACAATCGGGCGTTTGAAGCGAAAGCCAGCAAGGTGGTAATGGCTTGTTACAACATGATGATTCCGCATATTGTCTCTGACCTGCCTGAACAACAAGCGGCTGCCTTACGGCAACAGACAAAATGCCCATTGCAGTACACCAGCATCGGCGTGCGAAACTGGCGGGCTATGAAAGATAAAGGCATTGGTCTGGCCATGTCGCCGGGCAGAATGCATCAAGTTGCTTTTATGGATTTCCCCGTGAGCATGGGCGGATATCGTTATAGCCAATCTCCGGACCAGCCCTGCGTGTTGCAAATGATCAGTTGCCCCTATGGCGAAACTGTTGGCGCCCCCAGAATAGACCAATATCGTGAGGCTCGATACAAAATGCTGGGCATGCAGTTCTCTGACTATGAAACGGAAATCAGAGATCACTTGGGCGGTATGCTCGGCTCAGACTTGTTTGATTTCGATCGTGATGTTGCCAGCATTACTGTTAATCGTTGGGCACACGGTTACACCGTTGCCGGCCCTGAAGGCACAACCGAAATCGGTCGCCAGCCATTTGGCAACATCCGTGTTGCCAATTGTGATTCTGCACCAGAGTCTGATGCAAAAGCAGCAATTGATATGGCCTGGAGAGCGGTGTCTGAATTGGCTTAATACTCTGTCGCACCTCAAATATTAGATAAGAAAACGATTCCGGCTATGCCAAACAAATTACGATCGTACCTAACGATGTTCGCGCTGATCTTTGCCGGCGAAGCCGTGTTCAGCCTGCCCTTCCATATTCCTCGTTTTTTTCGCCCCACCGTTCTGGAGGTATTCGACTTTTCAAGCACACAGCTAGGAGACGCATTTGCGGCATACGGCTTAGTCGCAATGTTCGCCTACCTGCTGGGTGGTCCAATCGCTGACAAATACGCACCGCGAAACCTGTTAGCGCTGTCGCTCACCCTAACTGCACTGGGTGGCCTGGTGATGGCCAGTATTCCGGGCATTACTACCATGTACTGGGTATACGCCTATTGGGGTGCAACCACCATATTTTTGTTCTGGGCACCACTGATGAAAGCCACCAGAGAATGGGGTGGGCAACTCGCCCAAGGGCGAGCGTTTGGATTGCTGGACGGCGGGCGTGGATTGGTTGCTGCGGCAAGTGCAAGCTTTGCGATTATCTACTTCGCCTGGATATTGCCTACTGACGTTAAGCTGGCCACAGCAAGTCAGTCAAAAGAAGCGCTGCAGTTCGTTATCTATTTCTACTCGGCCTTAACCTTATTTGCAGCCTTTTTGGTTTGGATTTTACTTCCAGCAGGAAAACAGTCGCCTGGCCAGTCCAGCGGCTCTCTATTCTCCAGGCTTCCTGAGGTCATGGCAAAGCCTATTGTTTGGGTACATGCGGTTATTATTGTGTGCGCCTACTGCGCCTATAAGGGGCTCGATAACTACGGGCTTTATTGTGTTGAAATACTCGGCATGGACCAGGTGGAAGCCGCGCGATTTACATCAAACGCGGCCTACTTGCGATTATTTGGCGCATTGCTTGTGGGCTTGTTAGCTGATCGTTTTGGCGCGTCGAGAGTGATTGCGACAACTTTCCTTGCATTGACCATCAGTTATTTACTTCTCTCAAGAGCAGACCCGCAAACCAGCAATTTGATTTATCTATACGCAAACATGCTAGTCACTTTTTTCGCCGCCTACGCGATGCGGGGAATTTACTACGCCTTATTGGAAGAAGTGAAGACGCCGGCCCATCTTACGGGTACCACGGTAGGCTTAATCGCGTTTCTGGGTTACACGCCCGATGCTTTTTACTATTCCATTGCAGGTCGCATTCTAGATTCCGCACCAGGCATTGAAGGCCATCAACTGCATTTCATGTTCCTTGGTGGAATCATGCTGGTCGGGCTGCTACTCACGTTCTTATTGATGTGGCTGAATCGCGAGAAAACCGAGTTCGCCTAGCCAGGTGATTTTTAGATAGGAAAAAAAATGGCGCTCAAACCTACAATATACAAAGCGCGCGTCTCGCTGGTCGATTTGGATCGAGACCTTTACGAGTCTTTGAGCCTTACTTTAGCCCAACATCCTTCTGAAACGATTGAGAGAATGATGGTGCGCTTGGTCGTGTATTGCATTTATTGGCATGGCGATCTTGCGTTTACCAAGGGGCTTTCAGCCGTCGAAGAACCCGATCTCTGGATACGAACATTAGACGATACTATTTCACTCTGGGTAGACGTAGGAGAACCTGCTGCCGAACGCATAAAAAAGGCGACGCGTTTAGCCAGCAAAACGGTCGTGGTTTGTTTCAACTCCAAGTCGGATGTTTGGTGGAACCAGAACAAGCAAAAATTCGACAGCCTGAACGTATCAGTGAAACGATTCGCCTGGGACGAAGTAAGTGCTCTGCCCGATCTTGTGCAGCGCACAATGGAATTAACGCTTACAGTAAGTGAAGGTACGGTCTATTTAAGCGGCGAAAAAGGTGACTGCGAGTTAAGCTTGACCCCCTTAAAGTAAGCGCTTAACGTCTTTTTTCACTGCCTTCGAAGTTCGCTACGCTTTCTTAACAAACTCCGATTTCAGCTTCATTGCGCCGAAACCTTCAATTTTGCAATCAATATTATGGTCGCCCGCAACCAGTCGTATATTCTTTACTTTCGTTCCGACTTTGATTGTAGAAGACGACCCTTTAACTTTGAGATCCTTAATCAAAGATACAGTATCACCATCATGCAGGGCATTCCCATTCGAATCCTTCACCGCATCTTCTTGTTCAGTCTCTTTCGCGCTGCCATCCCACTCATGCCCGCACTCGGGGCAGCACAATAGGTTTCTGTCTTCATAGGTGTATGCGGAATTGCATTCAGGACATGGAGAAAGCTCACTCATTCGTTTAGTCCCTAGCCCGCTCGGCTGCCATTCGGTACGACGCTTTCCGGCATTGCCAGACACGGCGTAATCTTGTCTTCATAGCCAATATCAAACAGCATGCCTTGTGATACTTCACCAGCCATTTTTCGCTCGGGAAGATTCAACACAAACAATGCCTGCTTGCCTTCTATTTCCTGAGGGTTTTCGCGCTCTTGCTTAATACCAGCAAGAATTGAACGCATATGGTCGCCGAAATCAACAGTAAGCTTCATCAGCTTTTTGGACTTCTCTACTTCAGATACCGTCACAATAGTGCCGACCCGTATATCCAGCTTTGCAAAATCGTCAAAGCTGATAAGTTCTTTAATAGCTGCTGGTTGCATAAGAGATACGCCAGAGAAAGAGCGCAGATTATCGTTTAAGGTGGCCACTTTTGGAACACCCTAGCTACAGAAGTTCTTTGGATATACCTTCAGGCATCGCTGTCGTGCTACCTTGAGCTGTGTACCGCGCAAATTTCTCTATCGCTGCAATGCGGTCTTCATCCGCAGGATGAGTACCAAAAAATTCTAAAAGCTTGGTCGCCTCACTGCGATTCCCTAGCACCTCAAATAAATCAGCGGCGCCATTTACATGACCGTAGTAAGCGCTAAGTGCATTCAGCGCATCAGCATCGGATTCGGATTCCTGTCCGCGAGTAAAACTGGAAATAGAGCCTGTTCCAAGTATGTTAATCAGCCAGTCGGTTGCCGATGAGTCTGTGAAACCCCCAATCGCTGCCAGTGCCAAGGCCACAGTCAGTCCGCGCCCGCTCGCCACAATCGGGTGGCGATTTTTGATATGGGCAATTTCATGAGCCATCACCATTGCCAAGGCATTTTCATGCGGCATTTCAGCGAGTAAGCCCTGATGAATCACAATATGCCCGCCGAGTGTCGCAAATGCATTAACCACGTCGCTGTTGTTGTAATGAATGGTGAGCTGCATGTCTTTTGGCAACTCCATCTCGGCGGCAAGCTCTTTACCAAGCGTTTTAAGATATTGCTCAATCACCTGTTGCTCTTCACTCAGTGGCTCTCCTTGAAGCCAATTCATGTCTGTCTGCTGAACTATTTTTTGCTCGAGATGGAAAGGCACTAACGGTGCAACATAGGAAGCGATCAGAGATAAGACTACAACCAGGGTAACCACCAGTAGCACAAGGCTTAGAAGTAAGGCGCTGAATTCCTTAAGTGGATGCTCCTGGCTAACGTTGATACCTTCCGGTATCTCGCGGTTTTCATAGTTCATCAGTGTTTCAATGCGGTTCCGTAGGCATAGACCTCAACTGCACCTACTTGATCGCCAGATCCTTTGGTGATCGATGAAGTCTCCAGTTTCACATTAATTATCATCTCTGCACCCATCGCCAGAGCATCTTCTTTCATGCGTAAGATCGCCTCGCGACGAGCACGCTCAATCAAAGATTCATACGCAGTGACTCGACCTCCAAATATACTGCGTAAGCCTGCGGCCAGTCGCTTGAAGTAATCTATCGATATAACAACGGCTCCACCAACCAGTTTCGATTCAGAAACAGTCATGTCCGCCGGCGGAAAGCGTTCACTGAAGGTTAACAGGTTTTTGTACTCACTTTCGCGCGCTGTGATTGACTCAAAGTGCTTTTTCTCAGCCCGGCGACCAAACACATAGCCCAACACCACAAGTGTGAGGAATATAATCAAATTGATTGACATTATTCCTCCAACACCACGGCGGTGCCGTAGGCAAACAGCTCCGCGGCGCCCGCGCTGATTGATGAGGTTGAGAATCGCACATTAAGCACGGCGTTAGCACCAATGGCTTCTGCCTGCTGGGTCATGCGGTCAACCGCTTCCTCGCGAGCTTCCGTAAGCAGTTCGGTGTAGCTCTTAAGCTCGCCACCAAAGATGTTTTTAAAACCTGCCATAATGTCTTTGCCCGCATGCTTGGCGCGCACCGTGTTGCCCTGCACCATACCGAGATGCGTAGCAACCCGGCGGCCAGGAATTACTTCTATGTTGCTTAAAATCATATCTTCTCCGTTGAAATCGAATTATTCGGTTTAGTATTACCCGCCATTAAGGCAGTTACCATCGGAATAATGTCACTTGAGCTGTTGTTTGGCTGAGCTAATGACAATATTGCTGTGTCGCTATTGCGCGATGCGGTTACCAAGGCATCCTGATCACCTACCCGCGTTAGAAAGTTCAACGCCGTGTTTGGCTCAATGCCCGCTGCGTGAAGTATCAGCACTGCCTCAGAAGTAGTTTCAGCGTATTCCTTGCGTGCCTTACCCACTTCTTCCATTCGAATCTTCACAGATTCACCGTCTGCCGTCGCTTCGCCTACTTTTTCCGTTTTAATAGCTTCGGCTTTATATCGGGCGGCGTCGTTCAAACGTTGCGCAGCAATGACTTCGTTGGCCGAGTTTTCCACTTCCAGTGGCAACTGTGGCTCGTCACTGAGTACTTTGTCTATCACTATTCCGTAGTCTGAAAAATACTCGGTGAGTGCATCAGCGGCGCGTTCCAGAATTTCTTCCTTACTGTTGAACACGTTTTCCAGCTCAACGCTGTTAGCAACAGGAATAGCACTGTCTGTTGCAACACTCAGCATCTGGTCTTCGAACGAGTCCAGGTTGTAGGCGGACTTATACGCCTCTTTCACGTCGTCAGCTACTTTGTAAAACACCTTAAGTGATATTGAAAACGTTACCTGGTCTTTGGTTTTCAGACGCAACGGTACTTCCAACTGCTTAATGTTGGTGTCACTGCTTTTATCCACCCAGGTTAGTAGTGGAATTTTGAACGACAGACCGGGCGACGCTGTACGCCAGTACTTTCCAAGTAGCACCAGGTGCTTCAGGGTTTTCTGCTGGGTGATAATCACCGAGCTATACAGAACAAAGCCTACCAGGCCAATTGCGGCCAGATGAAAAAATGAAATGTCCATGTTGTCTCCTTATTGATACATCCATTAATAAACACATTTGTCTAATATAATAGACACACATAATGTAAACAAATGTTGATTAAATAGCAATACTTGTCTATTATTTTAGACATATTGTCCTTTTCTGACCGACAAACGGTATTTACCATGTACAAAGACGCCGCGATGGAAACGCTGATTACCCGCACTATTCGTTCCGCGATGGCGCAGGAAGGTATGACCTACTCAGATTTGTGCGACGCACTGGCTAAGAATGGAATTGTGCAGTCTGAAAGTACACTCAGGAGCAAGGTAAACAACGGCACAATGGCCGCCTCATTGTTCATACACGTGATGAACAGCACCAACGCGAATACGATTGATCTAGCCAAGCTGATGGAACGCTACCGATCAATAAGAGAAGATAACTAGGCTTCTATGTCGTTTTCGCGATAATGTGGGAAACAGGGAGCACGGCGTATGACGCATAAAGAACGTCGGCTGCCATTGTTCATCGCCAGCTTAAATTTGCTTCGGTTTGCCTCGATATGAGTTCGTTTGAAGATCGCTTTTATTTGGAAAACCCAACTTTCATAGAGAAGGTCAGGCGCAATGCAAGGCTGTTACTCTCTTTGCTTATCGCCGCAGCAATGTGGCTGTTCAAAGGGTTTAGATTACGACGCGCATTGCGTAAAGCTTCTCAAGAGGGTGCAACCTTGAAGCTTGAAGACTGGACAGACCAGTGAAGAAGCAATTCCCGTCTACAGACTACCCCTTCGCATACAAAGAAACGCCAAAATCAGGCAATTCAATAAACGGCGTTGGTGAATCAAGATTTCGCCGCGCAACACAGATTTTCCATGGTTCTGGCGCGCGCGAACTTGAGTGGAGAGCACTAGAGCAATTTTTCGCGCTGAGTGCGCCTTTCAAAGTGTACTGGTTGAATCTGGTCAATCGATGGCTGCTTCGTAATGCCGATGGTCGAGTTGCACCAATTCAGCAGCCTGTTGATGATGCTGATGAAATGGCAGCATCCATTAAAGCGAAGGCTCTGGAGTTTGGTGCTGGTACGGTTGGCATCACGAAAGTACGCGAACACGCTCTTTATCAAAACTACGACTGCAAATTTGAAAGTGCAATTGTGGTGCTGATGCCTATGAGCAGCGAGGAAATGTCACATATCGCTGACGTTCGATCTGGTGTTGAAACAATGCGCGTTTATATGGAAATTAGCAAAACTGTTATTTCAATCGCCAAGCACATACGCGGCATGGGTTGGTCGGCAAGAGCCTACGGCGAAAGCGCAGATATTCTGCATATTCCTTTAGCAATCGATGCAGGTCTTGGTCAGTTGGGCAAACACGGCTCACTGATCTGCAAGGAATACGGTTCAAACCTGCGCATAGCAACCGTGTTGACCAACATGCCATTAACCGAAGACGCACCGGTTGACATTGCCGTTGATGATTTGTGCATAGGCTGTAAGCGTTGCACTATCGACTGCCCACCCGGCGCCATAACTGACAGCAAGATAATGGTACGCGGTGTAGAGAAATGGTATGTGGATTTTGATAAGTGCGTACCTTATTTTACCCACACAGTTGGCTGCGGAATTTGCATTGAAGTGTGCCCGTGGAGCAAGCCCGGAAGAGGTCCAGGATTGTCTGAGAAACTGCTGTCAAAACGTACGTGATAGACTGCGCGCTTCGCACACAGGAGTAAGTACACAATGGCACAATTACTAGGCGTAAACCTGTCACCTTTTGTTCGGAAGGTTTTGTTATACGTTAATGAAGCGGGCATTGAACTCGAGCATGATGACTCGGTTTTACCGATGCCGAAAACGGATGCTCTATTGGCAATTAACCCGAGAGGCAAAATTCCTGCGTATCGAGACGAAGACATCAGCCTTGGTGAGAGCAGCGTAATCTGTGCTTATTTGGAAAAGAAGCATGGACCCAGCGGTTTATACCCTGAAGACCCAGTGCATTACGGTATGGCCTTGTGGTATGAAAAATACATGGAAGAAGAATTAGTCGCCGCTATTGGCAAGATATTTTTCAATCGTGTGGCCGCGCCCATGCTGGGCGTCGAGAGTGATGAAAGTGCGGTAGCAGACGGCATCGCTATGCTGCCGCCAATGCTTGAGCTCCTTGAAGAACGTTTGGAAAGTCGCTTTTATCTTGTTGGAGCGAAATACAGCATCGCTGATGTCTCAATAATGTCTCCATTTGCGAGCCTCTACATGGCAAAAGAGAGCGTGGATGCCAAATTGTATCCAAACCTTGTCAATTATCTTCAGAATCTTGAAAAAAGAGAATCGGTCGCAAAAACACTGGCTATGAGTGGCGCTACGTTCTCATAACTTAACAGTAGAATACGAAGCGAACCATAGCCTTGGCTATGCGTTCGCTGTTACTACCCACGAAGCAGCATCAAGTAACACGCCACCAGTCGACTCAAATGGTTGCAAAACAGCCAACACCTTATCTGTAATAGCACTTTTATCTTTATCGGGAAGCTCTCGCAATGCACTTGCCAGCGGCCCTATCTGAGTTGCAAACCGCATAGCCTCTTCCGCCGTTTCACCCATTTTCATGGACCAGGGTACGTCTTCAATCTGAACATCACGCCATCCGGCATCTTCAAGAATGCGCTGCGTTCGCTCCGCATCCGCAAAAGCAAAAGGGCCTGGTGCATGTGGGTCCATTGGTGCGGATTCAGGCAGTAATTCTTTGGCCGCCATCATTGGCGCTGATATCCAGGCATTGCGCTTAGGCGGCTGCCAGCAAACGAAACATAAACGACCACCTGAATTCATGTGCTTGTGTAAATTGGCAAATGCGGCCGTAGGATCATCAAAGAACATAACGCCAAATCGTGACAGCAGCAGGTCGAACTGGTCAGAAAATTCTGCTCTAGATGCATCCGCCTGAACAAATTGAACGGTCTGCTTGTCTTCTACTCTGGTTCGCGCATGAGCGAGCATAGGCTCAGATATATCGACGCCAGTCACCGATAAGCCTGCTTTCGCCAATGCCAGACTGGTATCGCCACAACCACACCCCACATCCAGTGCTACTTCACCAGACTGAGCGTTTGCCCGCGCTAACAAAGCATCACTCACCGGTTGTAGTGTGGCGTCCATGACCTGCTGCTGGCTTACCCACTTTTCTCCGGCTTCGCCATTCCAGAATTCTATTTGTTCGTCATTGCTTTGCATCAACTGCTCCCCGTTCCTAGCTGCAGCTGAAGTATACCTGCTTGACCGATGACAGTACCTCGCATACTATGAATTAAGTAAGCTGGCTTAGTGACATAGCTAAGCGGCTCGGTAACTATTTATTACGGTAAGACCTTGAACACATCATTACGCACAATTGCACTGCTTGATGCACCGAATATGTCGGTGCTGGTGTCTGTGCTTGTCGTGGTCTTGAGGAAACTTATGCCGTAGCGGGTTGCTAACAGAAACACCAAACCCCCTTCGGCATCGCCGCAGGGGGTTTTTTTTTGCCTTAAAACTCTCACGCAGGTCACAAAAGATGAGTAACACAGTAGATTTTTCAGCCAATCAGCAAACAACACTGACGGGTGCACAACTAGTGGTTGAATTACTGAAGCGCGAAGGTATTAACACCGTATTTGGCGTGCCCGGTGGTGCGATATTGCCTCTCTATGACGCTCTTGGTAATAGCAATATCACTCACGTTCTCGCCAGGCATGAACAGGGCGCGGGATTTATGGCTCAGGGCATGGCACGCGTAAGCGGAAAAGCACAAGTTTGCATTGCAAGCTCCGGTCCCGGGGCGAGTAATTTACTAACCGCAGTAGCCGACGCAAAGATGGACTCGATTCCATTGGTCGCCATCACTGGTCAAGTCTCGCAACACCTGCTGGGCACAGATGCGTTTCAGGAAATCGACACTGCGAGATTGATGGCGCCAATCTGCAAATTTAACTGCATGGTTCGCTCGATAGAAGAGCTGCTTGAGACAATTCCAAAAGCATTCGAAATCGCACAATCGGGCAGGCCTGGGCCTGTTTCGATCGATATTCCAAAAGATGTTCAATTGCAACAGTTAAGTATCACAGCCTCTTTGCCTTTCACTCCACCCACTGCGTCACAGCCGCCTGACGACCACACAATAGAGGCGATCCTCGACTGCGTTCGCCATTCGCACAAGCCTGTTATTCTCGCTGGTGCAGGTATTCTCAAACCAAGCGCGTCTGAAGCACTACAAGCTTTCGCAGAGCACAACGACATCCCCGTAGCCCATACCCTGTTAGGCCTTGGTGCTTTGCCAAGTAATCATCCGCTTAGTCTCGGAATGCTCGGCATGCATGCAGCACCGTATACAA
>JBGCDE010000141.1:0-4302 GCA_045105115.1 Pseudomonadales bacterium
GGCGACGGGCACGAGCACCAACACCCAGCTACCAATGAGCACTGCGGCAAACTTTGCAGCGGTTACCTGCCCCATCCAGCGGGTCAACAGATCGAACTGCTCTTCGCTATTGAAGCCAACAACCCAGCTCTGCCAGCGATAAGTGAGTGCATCGTACTCGAGCCGCAGCCGGTTAATAAGCGGAATGTTGCGGTACTGCAGCGCGCTTAGCGGTGCATCAGACAGGAAACTACCTTCGTCTGCCATGGCGCGCTCGAGGCCCCACTCGATACGGTCTGGCGCAACCGATGCGGTGGGATCGAACATCACCCAGCCCTGCCCTTCAAGCCAGACTTCTGTCCAGGCATGCGCGTCGAACTGATGCACAATCACGGTTCGATTGACGGGATTAATTTCGCCACCCTGGTAGCCTGCCACTACTCTGGCTGGCACGCCGGCTGAGCGCATCAGGGTTACGAAAGCGGCTGCGTAATGCTCACAAAAACCACGGCGTTTTTCGAAGAGAAATTCGTCTGTAGCGTTAAGTGGAGACAACACATCAGGTTGCAAGGTGTAAACAAACGGCTGCTGCGTAAACATCTGAAGCACGCTACCCACGAAGCCCGCATCGGTTTCTTGCTCTGCGCGCATGCGCTTGGCAAGTTCGCGTGTGCGGCTATTTCCTTTGGGTGGCAGTTTCGTTTCTACTTCACGCCGCCATTCACTCAGCTCACCATCCAACGTAGAGTCTGGCCAGCTTTTAACGCGATACATCAACTCGGCTTCAACCGGGTTGGGCGAAAACAGGCGATAATCAGGCGCATGCATCACACCCGGGCTACTGGAGCGCGCATAGCGCAAGCTGTACAGCCAGTTTTGCTGCGTCGGTTCCATGATGACGCTATAGGATAACGGCTCGCCCACTACATCCATTTCGCGCGCGCGCCGTTCTTCCAGCGGGATGTCGTAGTAACCAAGCGATGACCAGGTACCGTTCTCGTATTTAGAGAACACCAGGCCACGCCAATACATATCGGACGAACGCGGAATTTCGCCCTCAAACTTAGCGCGGAAAGCGACCTCACCGGATTGACTGAGATTCGCGACATCGCCAGGGCGCATGCTGTCGCTCATGCCACTAGTAGCAGTGTTACTTTTTATCGGTACAGACCACAGAGGCCCGAAACGCGGAAACAAGAAAAAGATTACCACCATGAGCGGCATCGCCTGCAGCAGCATCACCCCAGCCACTTTAATAGTGCCACGGTTAAAGCGATGCTCACCGGGCTGATGCAAAGCCACCAACGCAGTTGTAATCAACAGCACGCACACAACCGAGTACAGCGTAATCAGAAGATCCTGGCTAAACAGAAACTCAGTGATGCAAATGAAGTAACCCAGAAACAGCAGCACGTAGGCGTCTTTACGGTAGGCAAGCTCAATGAACTTCAGCGCAAACGCTGTGAGCAGTAATGCTACCGTTGGCTCCAATCCGATTATCGAGCCAAAGCTTACGTAGATACCGAAAAAACTCGTTAGCGTCATGGCCACTTTTACCCAGCGACCAGGGAAAGACCAGCGTCCGCGATAAACTAGCACCCGCCAGACAACGGCAACGACATACACAAGCAGCACCCAAATTGGTAAACGCGCGATATGCGGAGCCATCACAGCAAAAAGACAGATGACCATCCAGACCAGGGCGTTGCGCGGAATCTGCTTGAGTACGCTCATGGTTGTTTGTAAGCGCTCATGGCTGTTTGTAAGCGCTCATGGCTGTCGATAAGCTCATGGCTGCTCCCGCGTTGCTTGATATTGCGCTAGCTCTTTCAGCACGGCCTCGCGGTGTTTCGCGCCCCCGTCGGGTTCAACCACTACGCCTGGCAAGCGTAATCCGTACTCTTCGTTTTTAGCATCGAACTCAAGTACCCAATAACACAAATAAGACAGGCGCTCTTCTTTCCCTTCCCCAGGAAACAAATCCCAATCCCGCCACACGCTACGATCAGCGTAAGCGGTGTATTGTTTACTTTGAACATCCTGGCCTTTCGCTACCGCCTTCCAATGAATATCGCGCAGCGAATCGCCTTTTTGGTAGGTTCGAAAACCGTAAAAATCATCGTTTCCGGAAATAGGCACCGCTGCACCATCAGGCCTGTCTGTCGCCAACCCGGGCAGCTCGGCGCAGGCCAACGGTTTGGGATACACCAGTGCATACAGATCTAAATCCACCCACGTCCAGCAGCGCAACAACCCCAGCGGGTAGGTGGATTCGAGCAAAAGCCGACCCGGCGAGTACCAACCCCGCTTTCCTACCGGCAGATGTAATCCAACTTCAACTGAATCCTCTTCAATAATGTTGACCAGCGCCTCGCTACTGCTTGGCCACTGCAGGTGCAGGGCAAAATGATCACGCTTGCGGCCGCGCTCTATGCTCACAGTGAATTCACTTTGTTGGCCCGGAAACGCCGACTGCGCCCGCAATGCCCGAATGGTCAGCCCAGAAAGATTGGCGTAGGTATGCAACGTTGCAATCACAAACAATGTCGCCAGCAAAAACGTGAGCGCGTAGGCCAGGTTGTTTTGAAAATTGATGGCCGTGAGTAACATGACAAACAGGCAAACGCCGAAAAACAGGCCTACCAGGCTAGGGAAAATAAAGATGCGCCGCTGATCAAGCGTAACAGACCTGGCAGGTGGTATTCGGCGCTTCACCCATTTTGCAAAGCGCTTTTTCCAACGTTCAGTAAGGCGAGTTTGCAGAGTGGTATAGCGCGGTGGGGTTTCAGGAACGTCGGAGGCGTTCATCATCAATGCCTCAGGAGGCTATCACGTCCACATCGCGCTGCAACAAATCCATGAGCGCCATGCTGTCACCCGTATAATCGCCACTGGGAACCACGCGGTGCCCCGCCACAGCAGGCAGTACCATTTGCAAATCCTCAGGAACAAGGTGCCCACGATCTTGCATCACCGCCCAGGTTTTTGCGCAATCGAGCAATGCTAACGCGCCCCTGGGTGACAAGCCCACTTCAAACGCGGGCGATTGACGAGTATACGCCACCAACCGTTGCAGATAATCCAGCAAAGAATCGGATGCATGCACTTGGCTAACAGCAACACGAATCATCTCCAGTTGCTCCAGCGTAATACATTGCTTGGGGTTGGTAATCTCCTGCGTCGCACTATGCCGGCGGGCAAACATCTCGCGCTCTGCGGCCGGATGGGGATAACCCAGTTTAATGCGCATAAGAAAGCGGTCTAGCTGCGATTCCGGCAAAGGATAAGTACCCGATTGATGCACCGGGTTTTGTGTCGCAATGACGAAAAATGGATCGGGAAGTGCGCGTGTTTCACCCTCTACCGTCACCTGGCCCTCTGCCATAGCTTCGAGTAGCGCACTTTGTGTACGCGGTGTGGTTCGGTTGATTTCATCAGCAAGAAGCAGCTGCGTAAAAACGGGGCCAGGATGGAAGGTAAAGCTGCTCTGCCCTGCGTCAAAAATTGAAACGCCAAGAATATCCGCAGGCATTAAATCACTGGTGAACTGAACGCGGTTCCAGGAAAGCCCAAGCACAGACGCCAGAGCATGCGACAAAGTGGTTTTACCCATGCCGGGTAGATCTTCAAGCAATAAATGACCGCGAGCAAATAGACAACAAAGCGCTAAACGTATTTGCGGCTCTTTGCCGAGCAGAATGCGGCCAACCTCTTTCACCGCTGAATCAATGACGCCCTGTACTTGCATACTGCTATTCCACGCCTCGTTACTCTTAGGTAGCTCGCACTTATGCGCTAGCCAATAGCTGCAAAACCACGCTGCAAATCGGCTTTTAAATCGACAACATCTTCTAACCCGACCGCAACGCGAATCAGGTTATCGGTAATGCCCGCCTGCTCACGCTGCTCTGGCGTAAGCCGCCCGTGGGTAGTCGTCGCTGGATGCACTATGGTCGTTTTAGCATCGCCAAGATTAGCCGTGAGTGATAAGAACTGAGTGCCATCAATGAACGCCCAGGCCTCGGCCTTGCCACCGCTTACTCGAAAAGAGAGTACGCCGCCGAACGCGCGCTGCTGCGCCTTAGCAAGCGCATGCCCCGAGTGTGCTTCTAGTCCGGCATAAAACACCTGCTGCACCTGCGGTTGCTCAACTAACCACTGCGCAATGTCCAACGCGGATCGGCTATGTGCCTCCATGCGCAGTCGCAACGTTTCCAGGCCCTTTAAAAATACCCAGGCATTAAACGCGCTCATGGTGGGGCCACAGGTGCGCAAAAAAGTGACCACGTCTTGCATCAATGCCTGTGAACCCAACACAGCACC
>JBGCDE010000142.1:0-23978 GCA_045105115.1 Pseudomonadales bacterium
CAGCTGATATCTGACCCCGAAGTGTTGCTTATAGACACCCGTAACGATTATGAGGTGGAAATTGGCAGCTTCGAAGGCGCTGAAAACCCCAATACGGGCAGCTTTCGCGAATTTCCTCAATACGTTGCAGAGAATTGCGACCCGCAAACTCATCGAAAAGTAGCCATGTTCTGCACCGGGGGCATACGCTGCGAAAAGGCCTCTTCTTTTATGTTAGAACAAGGCTTCGAGCAGGTCTTCCACTTGCAAGGGGGAATACTGAATTACCTTGACGTGGTTCCAGAGGAAGACAGTCTCTGGCGCGGAGATTGTTTCGTGTTTGACAATAGGGTAACGGTTAATCATCAGTTGCAGGAGGGTGAATACGATCAATGTCATGCCTGTAGGCGACCGATTACCGATGTCGATAAAGAATCATCGCATTATATCGAAGGCGTTAGTTGTGAGCGATGCTACGCGTATTCAAGTGCATCGCGTAAAGCTCGATTTGCGGAAAGGCAGAAGCAAATAGCGCTTTCCAAGCAGCGTAATGAGCAACATATAGGTGCCGAACCGCCTTCACGGCAACGAGATAAAAAGGTATAATAGTACCGTTTTTTGACTTATCGAGGGCTCGCTCAGCGTCCATGATCATGAATGGCAGTGTTGTTTTGCCCTTACATGAACAATCTTTCCCGTACTTGAAAACAGCCGGCGTTCTTTTGCGCGAAGCTCGCGAAGTTAAAGGTCTTTCTCAAGAAGATGCCGCAAGTGCCTTAAATTTAATGACAAGTCATATCGCAGCGCTGGAGTCTGACTCCTATAATCCGCAACTTGAAGGCAAGCACTTCGGCTCATATTTAAAATCCTACGCTAAATTTCTGGATTTGAACCCTCAAATTTTGCTGGGTTTGTACCAAACACAGCTGAAGCAACCTGTTCAGAATTCTGCGACGTACTCTACCGCTTTAGAACCAGCGCCACGTTCCGGCTTGTCATTGCGGGTAGCGCTGGTGTGCTTGTTAATGATCGTGGCTTGGACTTTTGACAGAGGTGATCTTGAATCTTTGCGTGATATTGTGGCCGGTAAAGACCTTCGGCTGTTCAAAGCCGAAGAGCATGCCGCCAACGGCACAGATTCTAAGACCGCTGCTAGCGACGAAACTACTTGGACCACCCCGGAGTGGGCGGATCAGGCAGAGGGCGCCGAAACTGAGGGTGCTGACATTGTTCAGCCGCAACAAGCGACTGCTGCTGTGACTACTCTCGTATTGCCTTCAGCTAGCGACCAGACAATTAACGCCCAGCGCACCTCAGTTGTTGTAACGCCTTCTGACAGCAAGTATCAAGCGTATCGGCTGGATGTTTCAGAAGACTATGGTGCCACCGCGTCGGCGGTGCTGGTGTCGGGGGTTACTGACGATATATTGCTGTTTAATTTTCATGACAACTGCTGGGTGGAAGTGTACGACAGGCATCAAAATCCAATCGTGATGGACACCAAGCTGCAAGGCGAAACACTGAGGATTACCGGTGAGGCGCCATTTGAAGTACGTGTTGGTAATTCCCGGGCAGTGTCATTGAGCTTGAATGGGCAGCCCATCTTGATTGAGCAGCACCCAACAATTGATTCTACTGAACTGATTGTCGGGCGTCGCTAGACGGTTCCAAGGCTTCCTGCCTGTTTCTCACATTTCGGATAACGCAGAATGATGGATAGTGAAAAGATCAATGCTCTTGGCGATGAGCTCTATGAGGCAATGCGCTCTTTCAGCACGCTGGCACCGCTGACGGATAGAGAAGCTGATATTACTATCGAAGATGCTTACCATATCTCATTGCGCATGCTGCAACGCAGAATAGACACTGATGGCGAGCGGGTCGTTGGGAAAAAAATTGGGGTCACCAGTGCTGCCGTACAAGAGATGCTGGGCGTGTTTCAGCCGGACTTTGGTTTCCTAACGAATGCGATGCAATACGACAATGGTGCCGACATTCCTGTTGCGGGCAACTTGATCCAGCCGCGCGCTGAAGCTGAAATTGCGTTTGTTCTCAAACACGACCTGGGCAGCAATAACATTGATGAGCAAGCTGTTCTGGACGCTACTGAATGCATAGTGCCTTGCTTTGAGATAGTTGATTCCAGAATTCAGGATTGGAATATAAAGATTCAAGACACCGTAGCAGACAATGCATCCTGTGGCGTATTTGTTCTGGGAGACAATCGGGTTGACCCTAACGACTTTGATTTGCCTAATCTGAAAATAACAGTGAGCAAAAATGGCAAACCGCTGAGCGAAGGCTTGGCGTCGGCTGTGCAGGGTAACCCGTTAACCGCCGTGGCTTGGTTAGCGAACACATTAGGTCGCTATGACATTCCATTTGTTGCAGGCGATATTATTTTATCTGGATCATTGGTTCCATTAGAGCCGGTCAGCGCAGGCGATTATCTAAGCCTTGAGCTGAGCGGCATAGGCTCCGCCAGCGTAAAATTCGTCTAGAGAAGCTACTGAGCCGCTTGCCTTGCTTCTTGGTCGGCACTAACATCACCGTCACGCTCTTTAAGCATATCCAGTGCTACGTCAACAATCATATCTTCTTGTCCGCCAACCATTTTACGCCGGCCTAGCTCTACCAGAATATCTCTGGTTTCCAGTCCGTAACGCTCCGCTGCGACTTCGGCGTGGCGCAAGAAACTTGAATAGACACCGGCGTAGCCCAAAGACAGAGTTTCCCGGTCTACGCGAACTGGACGATCTTGCAGCGGCCGCACCAGGTCATCGGCCGCATCCATTAACTTATATAAGTCACAGCCGTGTTGCCATCCCATGCGCTCTGCCGCTGCGATAAACACTTCCAGTGGCGCATTACCGGCTCCAGCACCCATACCCGCCAGTGACGCATCCACCCTGTTGCAGCCATTCTCAACGGCCACAATCGAGTTCGCCACACCAAGGGCCAGATTATGGTGTGCATGCATTCCGCGCTCGGTTGCCGGGTCCAGAACGTCGCCAAAGGCTTTGAATCGGTCTGCCACGTCATTCATGTTCAAGGCGCCACCACTGTCCACTACGTACACGCATTGTGCGCCATAGCTTTCCATTAATTTCGCTTGTGCGGCTAGCTTCGCGGGTTCAGCCATGTGCGACATCATCAGAAACCCGATGGTGTCCATGCCTAACTCACGCGCGTACTCAATGTGTTGTCGGGAAACGTCGCCTTCCGTGCAATGCGTAGCAACACGAACTGATCGAACTCCCATGTCCCATGCCCATTTCAAATCTTCCTTTACTGCAATGCCAGGCAGGATAAGCGTTGTTAATTTGGCGTGCTCCAATACATCGGCAACAGCACCAATCCATTCCTTATCAGTATGCGCACCAAACCCATAGTTGAAGCTTGTGCCAGACAAACCGTCGCCGTGCGCAACTTCGATCGCGTCTACTTTGGCGTCGTCCAGCGCTTTGGCAATGGCTTGCACATGATCTATGCCGTACATATGGCGAATAGCGTGCATGCCGTCGCGTAGCGACACATCCTGAATGTATATCTTGTCTTTAGTTGGGTCTATCGCCATCTGTGCTCTCCTGATCGTAGGACCGGGTGGTGTTTGTTCAGGCCGCTTTGGCGGCAAACTTCATTTGTGCAAGGCGCTCGGCGGTACCAAGTGCGGCAGAGGTCATTATGTCGAGGTTACCGGCATAGGCCGGCAAATAATGCGCAGCACCTTCTACCTCAAGAAACACTGACGACTTGGTACCACTGAAATCGCCAAAGCCTGGTATGTGCAGCTTATTGTTATCATCGAAATGCTCAAACTGCACTTGTTGTTTGAGGCGATAGCCGGGCACATAACTTTGCACGTCTGCGACCATGTCTGCCACAGAGCGCGCAATCGCGGCTTCATCTGCTCTTTCGCTGAGTGTGAAAATCGTGTCGCGCATAATCATTGGCGGCTCGGCGGGATTCAAGATGATGATAGCCTTACCCAGTTGTGCACCACCAACTGACTCAATGGCACGAGCCGTGGTTTGGGTAAACTCATCGATATTGGCGCGAGTGCCTGGACCGGCGGAACGGGAAGAAACCGATGCAACGATTTCCGCGTAATGCACTTTGGCCACACGAGATACTGCATGAACGATGGGAATGGTTGCCTGGCCGCCGCAGGTCACCATGTTGACGTTTTGCTCGTCGAGATGTTCATCCATATTCACTACCGGCACTGTGTACGGTCCAATAGCTGCCGGTGTTAAGTCGACCAATTGCTTACCGTGTTTGCTGAGCACGTCATGGTGGTGGTGGTGTGCGCTAGCAGAAGTGGCATCAAACACCAGCTTTATGTCGTCGAAGTCTTGCATCGACAATAAGCCGTCCAAGCCTTCCGAGGTGCCCGGTATGCCCATGTCTTTTGCTCTGGCCAGCCCGTCTGATTCGGGATCAATCCCTACGAATGCGGCAAGCTCAAGAACCTTGGATGTTTGCACGATCTTAACCATCAGATCCGTACCGATATTGCCGGTACCAATAATGGCGCATTTTACTTTCTGAATGGCCATAAACGACGCTCCGTCTTTGGGTTAGTATTGGCACAATAATATCAGCAGCTGGGGAAAAATTGGATGAACAAAACGTACGCTATGACAGGAGGTGCCACGGGCATCGGTGCGGCGATTAAAACCCAGCTGCGTGAACTTGGGCACACGGTCATTGTTGTTGATATCAAGAGCGCCGATATTATTGCAGATCTATCGACCGAAGACGGTTGTCAGGCGGCGGTTAAAGAGATTGAGCAACTTGCTCCTGAGGGTCTGGATGGCTTTATACCCTGTGCTGGCCTTGGGCCCGCCGCCAGACCGGCCTCGCTAGTGACCGATGTTAATTATTTTGGCGCCAAGATCACTACATTGGCGCTTAGACCGCTGCTGGCTAAGAAAAAAGGCGCGATTGTAATGATTTCATCTAATTCCGCTCCTATGGCTCAGCATGATGAAGCCTTATTAGAGGCATTAGCGGCCGACGACCGTGACACAGCCAGCCAAATGCTTAATGAACGCGACAATGGTGTGCAAGACGCCTACGCCGGATCAAAACTGGCGTTGACTCGCTGGATGCGTGCGGCCACGCCCGAGTTTGCAGGTCTTGGTGTGCGAATCAATGCGGTCGCACCGGGAATTACCACAACCCCGCTAACAGACGCCGCAAAGCAGGACGAGAACGTTGCCAAGGCAATGGCCGATTTCGCAGCTGCGGTTCCATCAGGAAGAGAAGGCACACCCTCGGAAATTGCCAACGCTGTATTGTTTCTGCTCAGCGAACAGGCCAGTTTTTGCTTTGGGTGCGTGTTCTTTGTGGATGGCGGTTCTGATGCATTGCTGCGCCCTAAAGACTTCTGATGCTCATAATTTGCGCACTTTGTACCCGTAGTTCACTCTGAAACAGCTTTTCCCCGGCGTTTTCCGGCGCCGGCTGTCCTGCAATGGCCATCAAAATATACAGCTTCTGTAGCATCTAATTCTCTTCAAAGAGCACGCAAATACCGAGCACATTTCCCACAATGGGCTAGGCTTAGAATATGGATTTGCAACTCCACGGCTGACATAACAATACCGAGACTTCCGGATGGCTTCCCAACCTGCTAGTAACAATGCGTCGCGAAAGCAACGCAATGCGAAACGCTTAAGCACAGCTGGCGCGAAAAAACTGTCGCGTGGGCAAGTGCGAAAGGCGCTGAAAGAAAGCAGCCTTGAGTTTCTTCACGGCCGTTTCGATACTATGCTGGCCGATCTTGATGCAGCTTTATTCGAACAAGCTAACCAGTCTGCTTCCAATTCCGATCAAGCGCAATTTCTTGAAGCAATGACGTTGTTACGCGAAGACAGAGCAGCCGTACTAAAAGGTGTATGGACTGAATTTGCTCAAAACTACGATCAGTACTTCGAGAAAAACACGGTGGCAGGTCAACCACAGCAAAAAAACAAAGCCAGTGAAATTGATTTCAATAATCTGGAGTTGGTAGATCAAGCTGAGTGGGAAGATGACTTAGCGATATCCATTCTTGCGTCTCGGGTTGAATCGGCTTGCGCCCAATCCCTTTGGGCCCTGAATCAGCGTTTAGCCGTGTTGTGCGGCGGTAGGGTTGATGAAGACAAGGACAATCCTCTGGGCCCAATCGCTTTAGCTAAAGCCTTGCAGGTTGCGATTACCCAGTTTGATATTACTGAAAAGGCCAAAACCAGCGTTTACGCACAATTTAATAAATCCGTGCTTGAACATATGGAAGAGTTTCTGACAAGCAGCAATGATCTGTTAGCAGAAAAGGGAATTTTGCCAGACCTGAAGTACAACATGTCGGTTGCCGGTAAGAAAAAAATTGAATCCGGACCTTCTGCTAACAGCGCGGCGTTCGATGAGTCAGCAAGTTTAGCGGCACAACAGGCAGCGGCACAAGAACGTGCCAATTTGATACCGCCGCATTGGCAAGAATCTATGCGAGCAGAACAGCAACTGCTGGATGCGATCATCAAATGGCAATTGCAGAATCTCGCGATGTCCAGCACTGGTATTACCGGGGCTGGTGTGCCGCTTGGCGCACTATTTAGTGCCAACGCCGCAGTTGGCGAACAGTTTACCAGTACCGACTATGTATCGGTTCTGAATGACTTGCAGGAAGCAAGAAAGTATCAGCTTGAAGGGGGAGTTGTGACCGCACCATCGGTAGTGGAGTTCCAAAAGGAGTTCGTTGACAGTTTGACGGATTATTCTGCTGAAGCAGAAGAAGATAAAAAAGTGCCAGCGGCAGACGCCGGCACCATTGATCTGGTAGGAACCATATTCAACCAGATACTGGAAGAGGAAACGCTCTGTTCCAAGGTTAAGGCTTTGCTTAGTCATTTGCATACGCCGTTTCTGAAAATAGCTCTGATCGATCGCTCTTTTATGCAAGAGGCGGATCATCCTGCGCGGATGCTACTTAATGAATTGGCGGAAGCGGCTGCTTATTGGATAACTGACGATGACGATAAGTTCAGGGTATATGACAAGATTTATCAGGTAGTCCATCGAACCATTGATGACTTCGACGATGATATTGATTTCATTGACCAACTGCGTGAAGATTTTGCACATTTTAGCGAACGTTTGAAAAAGCGCGTTCAGCTTGCTGAAAAGCGCAGTTCACAAGCCGAAGAAGGCTTGGACAAAATAGAAGTAGCGCGTAAAAAAGCACACGAGTTATTCGGTCGCCGAGCGGAAGCAAAAAGTATTCCGGTTGCGGCCTGCGATATTCTTGAGCAAACCTGGGTAGACTTCCTGGTATTTGTTTACCTACGATTCGGCGCAGAATCCGAGATCTGGAAGAAAGCAGTTTTAATGCTTAATCAAGCATTTGTGCGGGTACATGCTGCTTTATTAACGGGCGACAATGAACTGTCGAGCACCGAAGTAGAAGCCGAGTTACGCAATGAGAGTGGTGCTGATTCAGCACAAACCGCGATTTTGCAAATCGATGCACAATTACGATCAGACATTCTTGACCTTGGTTATGCCGAGCAAGATGTTGAAAACATGTTTGCTCTCATTCAAAAGGCGAGCGACGTTCGCCCCGAGGATGAATGGCGCGCGCAACATGTTAATCGTGAAGAACAGAAAGAAAAGATTGTTAATCCTGGAATCGATATTGGTGCTCCTGAAGTAGACCCAAGTCTTGAAGCTGATATCAATCTTGAGTTTGAAGTCAGTCAGCTGGCAGATGATCTCGATGATCAGGAAAAAGAACTGCGTGAGCAGTTGAAAGCCGTAGCCTATGGAACATGGTTCGAATGGTTGCAGGGTGATGGCAACGTTGACAAAAAATTGAAACTGGCCTGGTACAGTTCAATGAGTGACAACTATATGTTTGTCAATCAGGCCGGTGTTAAAGTGTTGGTAGAAACCTTAAACAATCTTACCCGCAACGTCCACCGCGGTCATATTCGAGTGATCAACATCAACAACGAATCCTTTATGGAGCGTATGTTCAAACGCATGGTTAACAACATGCAAACCTCTGCCTAAAAGTTCACTGACTCGCGTTAATCGCTGTTGAAAAGCGGCCTATTAGCGCGGGTATAGCGAACGATGTCGCTGGCCTTATCATAAATTCTTTGTACATCAACTCTGGCATCGGCTTCCAGTCGTCTTGAGATCATAGTCAGCGGAAACATCACTTGGCGAGTGTTATCTATTTGCAGTCCGCGACTGCGACCTAGCTGGTCAACGTAAACTACCCACTCCAGGCGAAACTCCTTCTTTAGCAGCTGCCCGAGCACACTGCCAAGCGCTTGCAACTCTCGGCGTTGGTCAGGTCGCAGGCTTTTGCGGTCAACGAGCTGTTGAAGTAAGCGTAAATCCTTCTCTTTGTTGCCGGTCAAACGGGTGAGCAAGCTGTCATAAATCATGTCTTTGGCGAGCTTCTGCTGCGACTGTAAGAATAGGGTGTCGCCAGGTCCGAACGGCTTAATTTGGAACTCGGCCGTCAGACTATTGGCCAGAGAATGCGAGCTGCTGGCCATAAGTATCCAAGCCAGCGTGAATGCGGCAGCCGTTAACTTTTGGCTAAAATATTGTAAAATCATGAACATATGCCCTTAACGTTATAGACAGCTTTAGATAAATGGTGCAAGTTGCGTACAGCGCGTCATTTGTACACTTTGCCATGAATAAGCCACCAGTAAAAGATCAACCGAGCTCCTTTTCCAGTTCATTACGATTGGGTGGCGCTTGTGCTCATACCAGTACTCTGCGAACTGAGACATCTCACAATGAGATTCGCGCAACACGCGATTTTCCTGTTTCTCGACCAGACAGGAAAAAGCGCGAGGATGATGCTCGATACCAGCTTGGCTATAACTAATACTGCAATGCCAGCGACTGCAGCTGGCGGATTCACCTCAGCCTGCAATACTTCCTTGTAAGCCCTCACCGCCCTAAGTACCATACGCCACTGCAAAATTCGGAGGCAGGGTATGAGCACCTCTATTACAGGTAGCATTGTGGCGTTGGTTACGCCTATGCAAGCGGATGGTGGCATCGACTGGCTACAGTTGGATGCTTTGGTTGACTGGCATATAGAGCAGGGCACTAATGCCATTGTTGCTGTTGGCACAACTGGCGAATCAGCGACTATCGATTTCGACGAACATCCGAGAGTTATTGAGCGTGTGGTAAAACATGCGGCCGGAAGAGTGCCAGTGATTGCTGGCAGCGGCGGTAATGCGACCAATGAAGCGATTGAGCTTACTCGTAACGCGGAAGAAGTGGGAGCCGATGCCTGCTTATTGGTTACTCCTTATTACAATAAGCCTACGCAAGAAGGTTTGTATCAGCACTTCAAAGCAGTGGCTGATGCCGTACCTATTCCACAAATACTCTACAACGTACCCGGTCGTACTGCCTGCGATATGCAAAACGATACAGTCATGCGCCTTGCGGATATAGACAATATCATCGGTTTGAAAGATGCCACCGGAGATGTTGCCCGTGGAGCGGAACTGATCGAGCGCTGTAATGGTCGAATGCTTGTGTACTCTGGTGATGATCCAACGGCAGTTGATTTGATGTTGAGTGGTGGCAAAGGCAGTATTTCGGTCACCGCGAATGTGGTGCCGGGTCAACTAGCAGCTGTTTGTGCGGCCGCCATTGCGGGTGATGTCGAAACAGCGCGACGACTGGATTCGGAAATTGCAGCTTTGCACAGCCAGCTGTTTTTCGAGTCGAATCCGATACCCAGTAAGTGGGCCTTGTATCGCATGGGTAAGATTGGTCCTGGTATTCGCTTGCCGCTCACTGAGTTAGCGGAGCAGTATCATGCACCGCTGGAAGAAACCTTGCACTCTTTGGAACTGTTACCAGCATGATCTCACGTAACGTACGCAGTTTATTGATTGTTCTGATCATCAGTCAGTTGCCGGCCTGTTCTTGGTTATTTGGTGACGACGGGTATTTTCGTGATCGCAAGAATGATTATCTGGAAGAACAGATATTGCCTGGTCTTGAGGTGCCTGGTGATTTAAGCAAATATGAGCAGGACGAACTCTTCCTTATACCGGATGTTCGTAACAACGATTTACCAGCAGATGATTTTGAAGTTCCTCGCCCAGCACCATTGTTGAATGCAGGAACTGGCAACACGGTTCGTATTCAAAAGCTTGCCGCAGATCGTTGGCTGTTAATTGACATTCCGCCCAGCCATCTTTGGCAGCGAGTGAAAAACTTTCTGGTAGAAAATCGTATACCGTTAACCCGCGAAGACGCGCCGCAAGGCTTACTGGAAACCACCTGGTTGCAGCGGGTTGCTGAAGAAGCTCCAACCGCCAGAGAGCGCTATATGTATCGCATTGATCAAGGTGTACAGCGCAACAGCAGTGAGGTGCATATTCTTCAATACGAATTGCCAAGTGCCGTGGACCTGCCAGCCTCACACGATTGGCCTGAAGAATCATCCAGTGATGAACGAGAAGAGTGGATGGTCAGGCAATTGGCGGAGTATCTGGCCAATACGGATGGCGGTGGCTCGGTTTCCTTGTTGGCCCAAGGCATTGGTTCGGCAAGTAAGGTTAGTTTAGGGCGTGATGGACAGGGTACGCCGACTATTACCCTGGAACTTCCGTTCGATCGTGCGTGGGCGTCGATTGGCCAAGCGCTCAATAAAGCAGAGTTTAACGTTGCTGATCTGGACAGAAGTAAGGGGCTTTATTACGTTAGCTACCAGCCTGAGCTGGATAAAGAAAAGCCGGGCTTTTTCGGGCGGATGTTTGGTAAAGCAAGTGAAGAGCGCAGCGCAGAAGATTATTTGCTGACCGTGCAGGCGAAAGGAGAAGCGGTTGCTATTCAGATTTCGAATGCCGCCTCCGCAGGGGCATTGGAAAGCAAGCAGGCGCGTGATTTGCTGGAGCGTTTGAAAGGCTTTTTATCCTAGGCATAATTATGTTCTCTAAGTTGTACTTGTGCTTCAATAATTGATGCAAACGAAAACATTTTCTAACCCAGAAGGCTTTAGTTTTGCCAGCGTTGGCAGTGGTAGCAAAGGGAATGCAACACTGGTCAAAACCAACTCGACGACGCTGTTGATTGATTGTGGTTTCTCGGCCACAGAGCTTTTAAAGCGACTACCACGGCTTGGTATGTCGGGTTCCGACATCGATTGCATATTTCTAACGCATGAGCACAGCGACCACAGCACAGGGGTGGTTTCTTTGTGCCGTCAGTTAAACATACCGCTTTACGCCAGCTGGGGCAGTAGCGTAGCGCTCAGAGAGCGCGGTGCGAAACTTGATACGATTGAGCTGCGTCATATCAATTGCGGTGAACGAATAAAAGTTGGTGAGCTGGATGTTTTGCCTGTACTGGTCCCCCATGATGCCCGCGAGCCATTGCAGTTTGTTATCCAAAGCAATGAACAACGCTTTGGAATTCTGACTGACATTGGAAGTATTTCAAAACATGTGATTGAGCATTTTCAGAATGTGGACTCCTTGTTGCTAGAGTTTAATCACGACGCTGATATGTTGCGGTTTGGTCCTTATCCCGCAAGTCTGAAAGCACGCGTTGGTGGCGATTGGGGGCATTTAAGCAATGCGCAAGCTGCCAGCTTTCTAGAACATATTGATCTCAAGCGACTGCAGCGAATTCTAATCGCGCACATCAGTGAAAAAAATAATAGTTTCGAAGCGGTAGAAGCCTTACTGCAACCGGCATTGCAGAGTGCGCACGCTATTGAATGTATTTACGCCAGCCAGGACAAAGGTTCGGCCTGGATGCCGGTTCTAGCGACTAACGAGTACAATGCCCAGGAAACGAGATTTGCAGCCTTGGCCTGATGGCCTTAAGAGAATCAACCGCACCACATTCTATAGCCGGGTTTTTTTTCAAACTAAGTGTCTCTAATTCTGGCAGTGCCGATAGCACGGATATGTCGGTTAACTGATTTTCGTCCAAGTGCAACACTTGCAGCTTTGTAAGACTTGCTAGCACATCGATGCTGTTCACTTTATTCACACTCAATTTTAAATGAGTAATAGAGCTGAATGTACTTAACCCTGCAAGGTTTGTAATGCCTGCACCGCTACAGTTCAAGGTAGTTAACTGAGCCGCTGATGTTGCTTTTTGATACTCCAGAGTCTGGCTAATGCAATTGTTCAAGGCATTGTCGCTTAAGGCAAAGTCTGTAAACAACTCCTTGGGCGTATAGATTAGCCTGTCATTCAGGCTTACATCGTAACCGGCGCACGCGGACAGACCGATTGCTAATGCAAGCAAGGTGCTGCGTTTCGCTAATCCGGCGCCTATTCTCACAAATTCCGTCAACATTTGATGTTGCTCCAAAAGGTTTCAGGGTGACCGGTTGTCAGACTACTTACAGAGTCACATTGGCGCTTGTTTGACCCGACTATACTGTGTATCGTTCCGTTCGCGGCAAGATCAAGAGGATACAGTATGCGAATTATTCTGCTAGGCCCACCAGGCGCGGGTAAAGGCACTCAGGCACAACACATTATGGAGCATTACTCCATACCGCAAATATCCACAGGCGATATGTTACGTGCTGCTGTAAAAGCAGGAACACCACTTGGCTTGGCCGCAAAGAAGATAATGGACAGCGGTGAACTTATTTCGGACGACATAATCATTGGGCTAGTCAAAGAGAGAATCACAGACGACGACTGCGCCAACGGCTTTCTGTTTGACGGCTTTCCGCGTACTATTCCTCAAGCCGAAGCGCTGGTGTCGGTTAATGTTGCCATTGATCACGTAGTAGAAATTGCGGTTGACGATGAAGCAATCGTAGAACGCCTCAGTGGGCGACGAGTTCACGAGGGTTCAGGTCGCGTCTATCATATTAGCTATAACCCACCAAAAGCGGCGGGTAAAGACAATGAGACCGGTGAAGATCTTGTTCAGCGCGACGACGATCAGGAAGATACGGTTAGAAACCGTCTTGAGATCTATCATCAGCAGACAGAGCCATTAGTCAGTTTCTACAAAGATATGAACTCAAGCGACGCGCCAGTTTACCATCGTATCGAAGGTGTAGGCTCAGTGGATGATATTCGCAGTGCTATCTTTGAGTCATTGGGCGCCGAGTAGCGCTTTGTTGTTTTTTTCCGGTTTCTTTTTTTCTGATTGCTTGGGCAGTGATGTCTCACGATGAAACAGGGCCTTATTCTTTGTAATCTGGGCACACCGTCAGCACCTACTGCGAAAGGTGTGCGTCAGTTTCTGGCGCCATTTCTTGGCGATCAGCGTGTTGTTGAATTACCGAAAATTCTCTGGTTCCCAATTCTATACGGAATAATCTTGCCCATTCGCAGTAAGCGAGTGGCACGTGCTTACCAGGAGATTTGGTGGGAGGGCGGCTCGCCACTGAAGGTGATTACCGAACGACAATGCGAAAAACTAAGCCAGAACTTATCCAGCGCTAATGTGCGTGTTGCTTATGCGCTTACTTATAGTGAACCTTCTCTGGCCGACACCATCGATTCTATGCGCGATGAGGGTATTGATAGAATTCTAATACTTCCTCTTTACCCACAGTATTCGGCAACTACTACGGCCAGTATTTACGATCAGGTGGCTGAGTATGTGAAAAAGAAGAGAAACTTGCCGGCATTGCAAATTGTTCGCGACTATCACGACCACTCTTTATATATAAATGCACTTGCGCAATCTGTGCGAGAGAATCGATCCGCTCTCGATACACCACGTCATTTACTGCTTTCATTTCATGGTATTCCAGCCGTTAACGTTAAAAAAGGTGATCCATATCAACATCACTGCGAAACGACGGCACAGAAATTGGCGGACGCGCTTGGTTTAACACCGGATCAATGGACGCTCAGTTACCAAAGCCGGTTTGGAAAACAAGAGTGGTTACAACCCTATACCAGTGAGACTTTAAAAGACCTCGGCGCGAAAAATGTTGCGGTCGACGTAATATGTCCTGCCTTCGCTGCTGATTGTCTTGAAACTCTGGAAGAGATTTCTCAAGAGAATCGAGATATTTTCCTGGAAGCAGGCGGTCAGGATTTCGAATATATTCCTTGCTTGAACGATTCTGATCAGCAAATATCATTGCTGCGTGCCTTGGTTGAAGAATCTTTTCTGCAACTTTCATAAACACTTTCACTAACTGCTATTTTTCTTTTTAGTTGCGAAATTTCACGCGCAATTGCCGCTTTCGTTTAAAAACACGCCAAAATGATAAAAATAAACAAAAATAAACGCGTGGTTTGTTGATATGCGCGTGAAATGCTCGATTTTATTGCCTATTATTTCTTCCAACACTATTAACAAGCGTGTGCCTGTTTTTACTGTTAGCGCATAGCCACTTCATAGGAGAAGAAAATGCCTCAAGCAAAGAAAGCTGTAAAGAGAAAAGCAACAGCAAGAAAGCCAGCAGCTAAAAAGTCGCCGGCCAAACGCAAAAGAGCGACCGACGACCCAGCAGTAAAAAAAGCGCAGGACGCGTTGGCCAAGCTACAGAAAGAAATCAAAGCGCAAAGCCGTGCATTGAAAGCGGAGCGGCGTAAAGCAGCCTCTGCTAGAAAAGCAGCGTCTAAATCAAAGACTAAAGGCGACAAGGCAGCGGCGAAGAAAGCCGGTGCAGCCGCGACCCGCACTTCTGGTAAGTTGCGTTCGCTGCGGGCCAAAGCAGCTACGGCTAGAGATAAGCTAGTACAAATCAAGTCTGATGCAGCTCTGAAGAAAGCGGTTGCCGATTTCGAAGCGAAGTTAGTGGCCAAGCGTGCCGCTGCTGCCGCTAAGAAGCAGAAAGCAGCGGACAAGAAAGCCGCCGCCGCTGCTAAGAAAAAGGCCGCCGCTGATAAGAAGCGCGCCGCCGCCGCAGCGAAGCGAAAAGCCGCTTCAGACAAGAAAAAAGCCGCAGCAGCTAAGAAGAAAGCCGCCGCAGCCGCTAAAAAAGCAGCCAAGAAGAAGCCGGCTAAAAAGAAAGCCGCTAAGAAGCCTGCAAAGAAAAAAGCAGCTAAGAAGAAGGTAGCCAAGAAAAAGCCGGCCAAGAAAAAGGCCGCTAAGAAAAAGGCACCTGCTCGTAAAAAGGCCGCTAAGAAGAAAGCCCCTGCTAAGCGAAAAGCCGCTGGGAAAAAGAAGGCTACTCGCAAAAAGAAGAAGTAGCGTTCTGGTAGTCTCTTAGTGATTGGCATTGTAGCCTTGCAGTAAGGGCTGAAAAAAACCCGCATCTTGGTGCGGGTTTTTTTATGGCCGTGATTCTAAGGCTATGGCAGCAATTCGGCCTGGTGATTCACATTGAGTAATTGATCCGCGTATTCGCTGCAATCCAGCTCAACTGTGCGCAATTGATTTTGCCAATCATCAACTCGTCGGCCGCCCTCGTCCAGATAAGTTGCAATTGAACTGAGGCACTCTGCTCTAACAAGCATGAGTAAACTTTGGCGACGTTTACCATCGTGACAAACGGCAATGTCGTGATTCTGTGTATCAACTCCATTAAGTAACAATGAAATAATGTCAGTTGGTAGATCTGGCACGTCACATGGGCAACAGAATACCCAGTCCTGTGCACACAGCGCGCTTGCGGCGAGCAAACCAGCCAGTGGACCCTGATACGAATCATCCAGATCACTGACAACAAAAGAACTGTACTCTTGGTAGACGCCTTCATTTCTGTTGCAGCTGATGATGATTCGCTCGCTATGAGGAGTCACCGCATCGATAGTATATTCGATAAGAGGTCGCCCAGCGAAATGAACCAGGCCTTTATCTTGGCCACCCATTCTAGACCCTCGGCCACCAGCAAGAATGACACTGCAAATGGGGGTGGGCATTTTTCGTAATTTGCTTGGGTTAACTGACATGGTTTGAACCGGCCAAGAACACAACGGAATGATACAATAGCTTTGCAACTTTAGAGCCCATCATGTCACCACTCATTCTCGCCATTGAAACCTCCCAACAAAGCTGTGGCGTAGCACTTCGTGATTCTAGCGGATTACACAATCGGCAACAGATGGCCGCCAAGCAGCATGCAAGTTTGTTGTTGCCAATGATCAAAGAGCTGTTAATTGACCGCGAACTGTCTTTGCAAGATTTGAACGCGATTTCATTTTCCTGTGGGCCTGGGTCATTTACCGGGGCGAGAATTGCAGCCAGTGTCACACAAGGGCTTGCTTATGCAGCGAACGCAAAAGCTATTCCAGTCTCATCATTGCTCGCGCTTGCGCACACTTATGCACAACAGCACCCCGCCAGCGAAAACATCCCTTTGTTTGTGTTAATGGACGCGCACATGGGTGAATACTACGCAGCCTGCTATCAATTTGACTCGGAGCAAGGTCTGACTGACACTTTACTGAAAGACTGCTTGCTATCGGATCAGCAGCTGATTGATGAACTCGGCCGCTGCGAAACCGCAATCTTGCTCGGTAACGGAATTAAGGTGTTGTTTGAAAAGCCAGATGCTTTATTGCCTGCCAGCCTGACCAAACGCCTGCAAGTCGTAGCAGAGCCAGAGCGGGCGATTCAGGCAAAGGCGAGCAGTGTATTAGCGATTGCGGAGACTGCCTGGCAGTCAGGTAATACGGCTGCCCCCGAGCAGGCTTTACCGGTGTACTTACGTGAGCGCACTGCCTGGAAAACTGTTAAGCAACAAAACGCCCCTAAATCGGAGTCACAATGAACTCAAATACTGCATTCAATGCGGGTCTCTGCGATTTCATCGCTAGGTCGCCAACGCCTTTTCACGCCGTAGTGCAAATGCAGGAAAAATTGCAGGCGGCTGGATTCATTCAACTTCAAGAGCAAGAAAAGTGGCATCTTGATGCAGGCGGCAAGTACTTTGTTATCCGCAATGGCTCTTCAATTATCGCGCTGGTTGTTGGCGACACCGACGTAGTTGAAAGCGGTATGCATATTGTGGGCGCGCACACTGACAGCCCTTGTTTGAAAGTTAAGCCGAATGCAGACATGCATCGTCATGGATATCATCAGTTGGGATTAGAAGTCTATGGCGGTGTTCTATTAAACCCCTGGTTTGATCGCGATTTGTCGATTGCTGGTCGGGTGAGTTGCCAGTCAGAAGACGGCAGCTTGCACCATTGTTTGCTGGACTTTGAGCGCGCTGTCGCACTTATTCCAAGTCTTGCCATACATCTAGACCGGGAAGCCAATGACAAGCGCAGCATCAATAAGCAAACCGATTTGCCGGCCATTCTGTCTTTGACCGGCAATGCTGATAACGTAAACAGTTTTCGGGAACTACTCTGCCAAACAATTCGTGAGCAAAACCTGATACCAAACTGCAAACAGGTCCTGGATTACGAGTTAAGTCTTTACGACACACAAGTACCGGCTGTGATTGGCTTGAACAATGAGTTTATTGCATCGGCGCGGCTGGATAACCTGTTGAGCTGTTTTGCCGGCTTGCAAGCGCTACTTGATGCCGATGGCAGCCAGACCAGCGTGCTTGTCTGCAACGATCATGAAGAAGTAGGCAGCTCATCTGCTGCAGGTGCCAATGGACCCATGCTGCGTGATAGTTTGGTAAGACTGTGCGGCTCGGAAGAGAACCTGGTTAGATGCATGCAGAATTCGATGCTGGTGTCAGCGGATAACGCACACGGTGTGCATCCCAATTTTTCGGATAAACACGACAATAATCATGGTCCCATTCTGAATCAAGGGGTGGTCATCAAGATAAATGCTAACCAGCGTTACGCAACCAATAGTGAAACCGCAGCACGTTTTCGTCTCTACGCTGAAAGCGTAGGTGCACCTGTACAGAGTTTTGTGGTGCGTAGCGACATGGGCTGCGGCTCAACGATCGGTCCAATCACCGCATCTGAATTGGGTATTGCTACAGTAGACGTAGGTGTTCCTACGTTTGCGATGCACTCTATCCGCGAGTGGGCAGGCAGTGACGACGCCGAACAGCTAGCTAATATTCTAGGTGCCTTCTACCGACGTTCGTGAGCAAACCGAAGGCGCTGTTACTGTCGGCGTATGATGCGCAAAGCCATCAGTATTGGCGTACGCAGTTATGTGACTGGGTTGATACCGTTGACTGGACAGTTCTAACGCTGCCGGCAAGGAATTTTGCATGGCAGTTTCGCAGCAATGCCCTGCAATGGACATTGAGCAACAAAGAGGCTTTGCAGCAACGTTACGACTTAATATTGGCAAGCTCAATGGTCGACCTTGCTGGTCTACTCGGCTTGACCCCGGGTTTGGCTGGCACACCAAGTGTTTTGTATTTCCACGAGAATCAATTCGCCTATCCGCAAGGTGCAAGCCAGCACTCTACCGTAGAATTGCAGCTAAGCAGCGTGATTAGCGCAATGGCGGCCACCCAGCTGGTGTTTAATTCCGAATTTAACAGGCAGAGTTTTCTGATGGGTGCTCATTCATTTCTGAAAAAAATGCCAGGCGCCCATGCAAGGCCGGTAAGCGCCTTGTTGGGTGACAAGACCAGAGTGCTGCAGGTTCCACTGAAAGCACCTCAGAACAAGCCTACGCCACGTACAACGCCCTCAGCTCGACCTGTCTCCATTGTATGGAATCATCGATGGGAGTTTGACAAAGGACCCGAACGATTGCTGGCATTTACCAGTGCTCTGCTTAAGACGGAAATCGAATTTGTTCTGCACGTGATGGGACAACAGTTTCGCGGTTGCCCCGATGAGTTTCCAGCGCTGCACAAGCTGCTGAATACTGCGCGTCCACACGCACTAGGCCAGTGGGGTTTTGTTGACGATCAACAGCTGTATCAGAACATGTTGAATCAAGCTGACTTCGTCCTTTCAACGGCACTGCACGATTTCCAGGGTTTATCTGTGCTGGAGGCTGTGCAACGAGGTTGTCGGCCGCTGTTACCAAGGCGTCTTGCCTACCCGGAATGGTGTCCGGATGAGTTTCTGTACGACAGCGAGCCTGACGATGTGGTGCTGGAAGCCAGCAATGCGGTATCCAGGTTTGTGGCATTGCTTGCAAACGATCCACCGGTACCCTCGGTTGCGAGCCTTGAGTGGCAAACACTGGGCCCAGAATACAAAGCTTTGATTCAGAGATTGTGCGAGCAATGTTAGAATGCGCCCCGATTTGAGGTAGAGCGCAAAATTATGTCCAAACCAAGGTTTCTGACCGGAATTACCACCACGGGTACACCGCATCTGGGCAACTACGTGGGCGCTATTCGACCCGCTGTCGCATCCAGTCAGGATGAGAATCTTGATTCCTTCTATTTCCTCGCTGACTACCATTCCCTGATCAAAAGCTATGACGCACCGGCGCTCAAGCAATCGAGTAAGGAAATTGCAGCTACCTGGCTGGCGTTTGGTTTGAATACAGATAATGCAGTGTTTTACAGGCAGTCTGATATTCCCGAAATACCAGAGCTGACATGGATGCTGACGTGCGTCGCCGCCAAAGGGCTTATGAACAGGGCGCACGCCTACAAAGCCGCCGTCGCTGACAATGAAGAACACAATGAGCGAGATGCAGACAAAGGCATCACCATGGGTCTGTTCAGCTATCCGATCTTGATGGCCGCCGATATTCTGATGTTCAAAGCCAATAAAATTCCGGTAGGTCGAGACCAAATACAACACGTGGAAATGGCCAGAGACATTGCCGCGCGATTCAACCATCATTTTGGTGAGCATCTGGTGTTACCCGAAGCGGCGATTGACGACAACGTAGCGGTACTTAATGGTCTGGACGGCCGGAAGATGAGCAAAAGCTATAACAACACCATTCCTTTGTTCGAGTCGCCTAAGCGTTTACGCAAACTGATCATGAAGATCAAAACCAATTCCCTAGAGCCCGGTGAGCCTAAAGAGACGGAAGGTTGTACCTTGTTTCAGATATATCAAGCGTTTGCTACTTCGGAGCAGACTGATGCTGTTCGAGCGCAATACGCGGATGGCATTGCCTGGGGCGAAATGAAACAGGTGTTATTTGAGCACCTCGATGGCATTCTGTCAGAGCCACGTGAGCGCTATGAAGAGTTGATGGCCAAACCTGAGCTGATGGAAGGCATATTGCGTGAAGGGGCCGAGAGGGCGCGAGAGTACAGTGTGCCGTTGATGCAAGACCTTCGTGGGGCGATAGGTCTTGGCGATATTGCAAAATGACTTTGGGCTGACTTCAATTTTGTAATGGGACACTGCAATACCGTTTCGATATAGTGGCCTATGTTTTCCGTTCAGAGCCCCTTGGGCACACATCACTTGCTGTTAGGCGCCTGTCTTGCACTTGGCCAGAACGCTTTTGTATTAGCCAGCGATGCCAATGACAAATACCTGCGCTATTCAGAACAGACAATCGTTACCGGTACGTCGATAGAGTCGAGTATTGAAGACCTCAGCGGCAGTTTTCACCTGCTGTCTGAAGAGCAAATTATCAGGCGCAATAAGCGTTCTACCCTGGATTTACTAAGGCAAATCCCTGGCCTGCAGATTAGTCAGCAGGGCGGGCGCGGTGGTGTATCTACTATGTACCTGCGCGGTGGCGAGCCCAATTTCACCATGGTGTTAGTAGACGGCATTGAAGTGAATGATCCAACCAATAGTCGTGGTGGCTCGTTTGATTTTTCAATGCTGCAAACCGACACCATCGGGCGGATTGAGATTGTACATGGGCCCCAATCGGCAACGTATGGGTCGGGTTCGCTGGCGGGAGCGATTAACGTGGTTACCCGGGTGGGTGCTGAGCAGTTCACCCAGCAGTTGGAGCTTGAATTTGGCGACCGGGGTACGTATGACACCGGTTACTCAATGCGCGGACCACTCCCTGAGGGTGGGTATACCGTTAGTATTGGTAAAACAGACAGTGGTGTTTCGGTACCGGGTGTTGAATTTGATAATGAGTATTTCAACGGCAAGCTGAAAACCCGTTTTAAGGGTGCGGATCTTGAGTTGGTTGCTCGTTATGGTCAGTCGGAGCGGGCCGCATTTCCGGAAGACAGTGGCGGACCACAGTTTGCGGTGCAGAATGCGAGAGATTTCGAGCAGCTTGAAGACTTGCATGTAGGCGCGCGAGCTCGCTGGGCTTTGGGTAAACACTGGACGACCCAGCTGCGCAGTAGTTGGTTTTCACGTCAGCAAAAATTTGAATCGCCAGGTATCTTGCCATTCGACACTGCACCGCCTCGTGGCGACAATGCTGATTATTCGCGTACCAAACTACATTGGTTAAATAACTGGCAAAAATACGATTGGCTGCAGCTGGGTTTGGGCGCAGATGCGGTGCTGGAGCGTGGCGAAGACGACGCCTTTATTAATTTCTTTGGATTATTCGAACTGCCCACCGATTACAAGCTAAACCGCAAAACCTATGGGCAATTTTTTGAAGCTCGTTTAAAACCAGCTTCCTCATGGACTGTGAATCTTGGCCTAAGAAATGATAAAGCTGAAGGGCAAACGAATACAGTCACCAATCGCGCAGGGCTAAGCTATTCGTTGCTTGCAACCGGAACCAATTTTCATATCAATTACGGACAAGGCTTCAAACTTCCAAGCTTCTTTGCTCTGGGTAATGCGATTGTTGGCAACCCGGACCTTAAGCCGGAACGCAGTGAAAATTATGAAATTGGTTTAACTCAAAACTTGTTTGATGGGCAGCTACATCTGTCATTTGACGTGTTTCGCAACAAATACAGAGACCTGGTTGACTTCGATTCGCAAACCTTCCGCAACGTGAATCGCAATAAAGTGATCGCTAAGGGCGCAGATTTATCGCTTAGAACGCAGCTAGTGAATGAAGTCGATATGACAATGTACCTGAGCTATCTGGATACACAGGTTGTGGGCGTAAATTCCAGGCTACGGGGCAGGCCGCGATGGCACGGTGGCGCGTCATTCTTTTATCCAGTGTCTGAGCGAATTGGTGTGAATCTTGAGTACATCTGGAATCACACGAATCTCGAAGCGGCCAAGCCGTTTGAGGTCGCTGACGAAAACCCTGCGGGCTATGTAGAGCTCGCACCATTCAGCAGGGTAGATGTCTCGGTTCATTGGAATATCGCACCGTCTTTGCAATTGAAGTTTGCGATAGATAATGTGCTGGACCAGGACTATCAGGAAGCGGTTGGTTTTCCTTCCATCGGATTTGAGCCACGTATTGGCGTACAGATTACTTTCTAAAAGCGTGTGTTAACACTGAAATACACGGAGCGTGGTTGACCGACAAAATAGCGGTCGTTGCCAAATCCAAAGTCAGCTCTTTCGGCGTATTCAGAATCTAATGCGTTGATAAGACGGAAGCCAAACTGCCATGAATCATTCATAGAATAAAATGCGCGCAGGTTTACTAGATCATGCCCTGGGTATTTAGCGGTATTTTCAGGGCTTTGATAGTATGCGCCTAATCGTACCCACTCGAGTTCAGTATTCAGTTTGTCGTTCGCCTGCCATTCCAGGCGTACATTTCCGCTGTGTTTTGGCGCGGTATCAATATCGTTTCCGTTGATGCTCACCCGACTGATCTGAACGTCATTGCTGTACTCATGCTTTGCAACTGTTCCATTAACGCTCGCGGTAACGCGGTCACTTAAACGCCCGACAATACTTAGCTCAATACCAGTGTGCTCAGATTCACCACCGCTAATATTCTGTCGATCAGTGTCCTGAAAAATAAAGTCTTCTTTATTCATGCGATATATAGCAGCGTCATAACTGACGTTAGACAATTCGCCGCGCAGGCCAAACTCTACGCTGTCCAGTCTTTCGGAATCCAGATCGGTCAGCAACTGGCCGGCCTGCAAACGATACAGTTCAGTAGCTTGAGGTGCGCGAAAGCCTCTGGACAAGTTCACATAAGCCATGTTGTTATCACTGAAAGCATGTGTAACCGACAGGCTAGGCGACCAATCCTCAAAGGTATCAGTACGGCTATCAGGTCGCGCGAATCGACAGTTGGTAACTGTTGCCGCACAAGCTGAGGGTGAACCTGTATTGTTGGTGTAATCGTATTCAGTATGATCAAAGCGAAGTGCGGCGTTGATAGTTGTACTATCCGTTACCGACCAGGCGATACTGGCAAACGGAGAAAGGCTGGTGCTTTCTACATCGTAGTCGTAATGAACGCCCGCAGGCTGTACGGGACTGAACGGTTCAGCTTGAATTTCAGTTAAATAACCGTCGTTATATTCAATGTCTATTCCTGCAGTCCATCGTAACTCGCCGTTACTGCGCGCGAGCATTGCTTGGGCGCCAACACTTTTCACGCCATTTTCTTCAACCGGTTGCCACGGTAGGAAATGCTGCAGAAACGCCATGTCTGAGTAACGAAAAAACGGGCGCACGGTAAGATCCGTGCCGTTATCCAACTGCATATTGATTCTCGAATACAGACGCGCTGACTGTGCATCCCGAAAGGCTTCGGGGTTTGGGTTGGAACGTTTTAACTCTTCATCTTTATAAGCATCACGTCCTTGAATAAAGCCCGCGGTCTCTTGATTCAGATTACTTAATGACAAATGGTTTTTGATACTGATTTGATCACCAGAAAAATAATGGCTGATATTGATTTTCTGCTGATCAAATCCTGAGTCATCCTTGTAGCCGCCATCGGAAGTAGCGTTGCCATAAATGCGCAACCCATGCTGCCCTTTATTAACAGCTTGATGTGCTCGCAGACGATAATAGTCATCTGGGCCGAACTCAGCACCCAGGTGTAATTCCGCGTCTTCTGGTGCTTCGAACGACAACACATTGATAACACCGTGCACGGCATTGGAGCCGTAAAAGGCACTTGCAGGACCGCGGACTACCTCAATCCTCTGTGCTTGCTCGCTGTTCACTTCAAACAACTGGTTGAGATTGCAAAATCCGGATGCACGCAACGCCAAACCGTCTTCCGCCATTAAAAAGGCTCCACATGCACCGGCGCCAGTCAATACTGGCGATCGAATCGCGGTTAAATGCTCCTGGCCATTGCCGCGGCTGATCCAGGTACCGGGCACTCTGGCGAGCGCTTCATTAATATGGGTT
>JBGCDE010000143.1:0-42152 GCA_045105115.1 Pseudomonadales bacterium
CTTAGTGACGGGTCAAAACTGTCGTCTGAACGATTTTGCGTGAACGCATATTCGCCAGCCGTTCGGGTAAGGTCCCGCGTAGGCGTTTCCCAATTATCCAGGGTCTGCCATGCAACATTTCGCGTGGAGGCATTGGAGTCCTGATCTTCGTCGGTGTAACGAAGGTCGAGAATAGCCCGGAAGTTGTCAGACATATTGATGGTGAGCTGGCCGTATATAGAGTAGGCATCTGCGTCACGGTCATACTGCCTGATGGCACCTGTAGGGTAGGGCAAGGCGTTACCTTTTACTGGAATAGGTGCGGCCGTGCCGAACGGCGAAAACTGCTGCGTTTCAACAGTGGTGGTCTGATACCAGATACCGCCAATGTATTCGAAGGTTTGATCAGTTGGTGACAAAAACCGCACTTCCAGGCTGTCGGATTCATAGTCGTCGCTGATGTAAGTGTTGAGCACCTGTGCAGCGTAACCGTCTACATCCAGAAAGTAGGTGTTTTCATATTCGTTATGGTTGGCGATTACCTTAATTCCGTGGCCAGCCACTTCGCTTTCCATGGATAAGGTGATGTTGTTCCACTCGTACTCGCTAAAGTCTTCCCTTGGAAAGCCGGTGGCTACACCACGCACATCATCCGCATCAAATTCCAATGTGCCAGCGGCTATCTCTGCGTTCTGATTGGCGATGAACCCTAAAAATGGCCCAACCGGGGGGAATACGGTGCCAGAGACTGGCTGGCTATTACGACCTTCACCGTCTTTGGTACCAGCTTCAAACTTCGCGTACCAAGTGGTATTTTCGCCACTGTCGAATTCAAGGCTCAGTCGCCCGGCTACGGTTTCTTCGCTGCCGTCGTCTTGCCCAGTGGCGCGGTTTTCCGTCCAACCATCGAGATCATTGACTAAAAGAGCCGCGCGGGCACGTATGTTGTCGCCCAATGGACCAGATACATAACCGCTGGCCGTGTAGCCGCCAATTTCAACTTCAGCGCCTAGCTTAACTTGCGCTTCAAACTCTTCAGTTGGCCGCGCGCTGGTGATGCTGATGGCACCGGCTGTTGTACTTTTGCCAAACAAGGCACCCTGTGGGCCACGTGCTACTTCAACACGGCCTGGGTCCAACATGGCGGATAATGCGGTGTTACTTCGGCCGCTATACACGTCATCGATATAAATAGGCACTGATGAATCAAATGCGAGGTTGGTAATACCCGAGCCCAGCCCGCGCACCCGGATAGCGGTGCCACCAAAGGTTTCTTGTACCTGAAGCCCCGGCACGAAATTCTGAATATCAGTAATATCACCAATGGAGAATGTCTCCATCATTTCGCCAGTCACAACGCCCACGGATATGGGAATATCCTGCACACTTTCCTGTCGCTTGGTAGCCGTTACCATCACCTCTTCCAGCACTGGAGAACTTTGTGCCAGAACCTGGCCAGTTGATAGCAGGCCGCCTGCGGCAATGAGAGCGATTGCTTTTGAAAGTGGTTTTAGTGGCTGATCCATTGTGCGTATCCTCAAGTGCAAAAGAGGGACAGGCATGCGCTGGATACGACAAAAAGTGGGGCCGGAATTTTACAGGCCTCACCGTATTCTTATCGATCGTGCTATGCCTAAGTCCAGGCTCATTATATTCAGTTTAAATTTGGTTTGTAAACAATATAAAATTCTAATGTAAATTAAATAAACTGGATTTGTAAGTATTTTGAACGATGGGAACGGCCGAAGCTGGGCCTTACAATCAACACTCGACGTCAACCCAGCTTACGCGTTCAATATGGGCTGTAAAGCCTGGCCTGCATCAATATGAACAAACTTCTCGCGTACCTCAAGCAGCTTGGCTCGCCATCAGAGCAAACGCTATCGGTATTAGCCGCAAACATTCGCCCTGATACCCTGAAAAAGGGTGAGTACTTCATAGCCGAAGGCGAATACGCCAACGAAATTGCTTTCCTGGAAAGCGGTGTTGTCAGGGCCTTTTATGTGAACTCTGAAGGCAAGGAGTACAACAAAACCCTTTTTACAGCCAACGCGATTATCGGTTCATACGCAGCGCTTATCAGCAAAGAAAAGAACCGATTACCCCAGCAAGCCTTAACAGACTGCAAGATTTGGAGAATGAAATTTGCGCTGATAGAACAACTTTCCGAAGACGATGTTGAGGTTGAGCGACTACGACGAAAAATTGCCGAGCGCTTTTTTGTGTGGAATGAAAAGAAGCAACTGGAAATGGCGCTACTGGAAGCAAAAGAGCGCTACGGCATTTTCCTGCAGGAACACCCCGGAGTAGAAGACCTGATACCGCAGTATCATATAGCCTCCTATTTAGGCGTAAGCCCCACTCAGCTCAGTCGTATTCGACAAAATCTCGACCCGAATATTGAATAAATCATTTTCCGTTTACCTATGTAAATGAATTCCCCCCTGCAAAGCAGCACACTGAATGTATTGCTAATGCCTACGGGGTTCAAACCATGGAACACACTTCTTTTTTTAGTCGGCTATTTCTAGCCGCCGCATTGTGGAATTTCTCAGGCGCAGTTCTGGGTTACTTTAATACGGCTTTTGCGTTTGAAATGTTCTTCAATCGCGAACTCACCGACCCACTGATGTTTTCCATCTACAAAGGCGCATGGGGCACAACGCTTACGTACTTTATTGGCTATTTGCTGGTTTCTCGCAATCCGGCCAAACATTACGGCATTGCGATTACTGGGGGCATTGGCAAGCTTGGTTTTATCATTAGCTTGCTGCAGTTGTACACGGACGGTATCGCCAGCCCGATTGTTTTTATCGTGATTATCGGTGACGCAATATTCCTGCTTCTTTTTGCCTATTACTTTTACCAACTGTATTCATCCAGGGAGGTGCTTTCTTCTCAAGCTGAGGTATAAGACATGAAGGCTTTCTGTCTGATGCTGTTCGTAATGCTAAGCGCTATGGCAGCAAGCGAACCCGCATGGCAACTGGTGAAAGGGGATAACAAGGTATCTGTTTATACGCGTCTCGAATCTGAAAGTGCTTACAAATCCTTTAAAGCTATTGGCGAAGTGAAAGCGTCATCAGAGCAGGTTTTGAATGTGCTCAATGATGTTAGCTCCTTTCAAAGCTGGTTTGCTTACGCCAAAACGGTAGAGCTGCTGGAGCAAAGCGAATTAAGTAAGTTGGTTTATATAGAAACTGACTTTCCGTGGCCGTTTCGCAATCAAGACATGGTTTACGAAATGTCATTCACAGAGTTGGATGATGGTTCTGTGGAATATGCTTTGTTGGGTAAGCCGGGGTACATCCCGGTAAAAAAGGGAATAAACAGGATGCGAAGCGCTAAAGGAAATATTCGAATAATGCCGTATGAAGATCACACGAAGATAAGCTATCTAATGCAGGCCAATCTTAGTGGGGAAATACCGCCTTGGTTGGCGAACAAGCACATCCATGAGTTGCCATTTCGAACCTTGGAGAATTTGCTTCGATTGCTTGAAGACAACCTGAATATTTAGAGAGCCAGAGAGTAGCCGTAGTAGCGCTTACTATCGGCACGCTCCCTGAATCCTCATTTCAATATCGTGTGTAAGGCCTAGCCCTGCGCTGTGCGAGCGGTATGAACTAAAAGTAAAAGCAAAAGCGCCGATCGCCCGACCTGACCCTAACAGCTTCTACCTTCCACCATTCAGCGATACCCGCTTTATCAATCGGCCGTTCAGAATCACTGAACGAATATCACTGAGTGCAGAAATGTCGATTGTTGGGTCGCCGTTTACCAACACTAAGTCGGCGCGCTTACCCTTTGCAATAATGCCTGAGCCGGGTTCGGAGGCATCGTCATCGGCTGCTAGAAACAGTGCGGAATCAAGGGTTGCCGCTCTTATGGCTTGGGCAGGGCTTAGTCCTGAGGCAACCAGCGTTGCTAGCTCTCGGTGTAGGCCGGCACCTGGAAACACGCCTGACTGAGTGTCGCTGCCTGCCAGTATCGTCATGCCAGCTTGATGCAAACGTTTTACATTGTCTCGTCGAGTAGCTTGTGTTTTTTGCATCAGTTCTTGCCAGCTTTTTAACGCGCCTAGGTCAAAGTCATCCGGTGCAGGGTAAAGCGATGCAATTTTTTCGGGGGCGATCATCTCCTTTTCCAGCGCGCTGGGAATCATTGGGCCATCAAACGCTCTACCATAGCGGTCAAATACTTCGCTGGTGGTTACCATCGGTATGTTGAAGCTCAGTAATTTTGCAATTGCGTCATCGGGTATGCGCTCTTTGTACACGCCATGTATCCACAGATCTACGCCGCTCTCGGCGGCTTTCAAAGCATCGGCCAATGTGCCGATGTGCGCCACCGTACGCAAGCCACGTTTCTCAGCTTGCTGTACAACAGCCTGAAGCGTGGGTGCGTCCATAATGCTTGCGTCTAAGGGAATACTGTCAACGGCAACCTTGATCATGTCGGCGCCTGCATCCGCTCGCTCGTTAACGGCGGCAATGCCTTCATCGGGTGACGTGATACCCGTTGCAACGGTATCTTTCAGGTACCAACGAATCCACCAAGGCGCCAGATTTTCCACCATCGCTCTGGGGTGCCCTTTGTCGTGGGTAACAATTTTCCCTGCGCTAACAACACGCGGACCAATTAGCTCGCCTGAGGCGATTTTATCGCGTCGGCTAAAGGCGTCTTCCGAACTGTCACCTGGGTCGAACACTGTGGTTATGCCGGCATACACATAAGCACGAAGATTGTCTTCCGGATTTGGTAAGGCGATTTTCCAGCTTGGGCCAGTGGTTGTTGATACATGGCCGTGCATATCAATTAAGCCGGGTACCAGAGTTGCACCCTGGCCATCAATAATGTGGGCGTTTTGTTGCTTCGAAAGGCTTCCAGTCGGCGCCACAGCAGCAATGGTGGTGTCTTGCACGAGAACGTCCTGGTTTGGCCTTAACTCGAGCGTGTCACTATTAAATACGCTAACGTCCTGAATAAGAATGGTTTGCTCGCCAAGCTCTGCCTTAGACACGGCTATGGGTGAATCCGCCTCTTTAGACATGCAGCCGCTCAAGGCAATTGCGCTCAGCAAAACAAAACAATGAAATCGGTATGATGAAAACATGCGCTTTGCTCGGTTCATAGTGGTGGCCGCTCCTGTAGTGGATAAACTATGGTTATGGGCAAGATGATAATCGCCATTGCATCTATTGCGATAGCTTTACACCAGTTACCTTAAGATTGGCTATGCCAATGTTCAGCGCCAAGAAGAATTAAACTCAATTGCTTTTCTGCCAGCTCAGTTAGGTCGGCTTCGCTTTCGCCGTGGCGGTTTTCCATCAGCAACTGTTCAACTATGCGAGTCATCGCACCAATCATTAAGCCGGCCAACATTTGCAGATCTTCTGTAGACCAGGTGTTTGCGTCAAACTGCAGGGCAAGATCGGTCGACAGTTCGCTGATCAGTAATCGATGCTCCGATTCTATCTCTGAGCGAATACTGGCAGAACCACCCACTTGCGCACGAATGATAAATCGAAATTGCCTTGGGTGTGCCAGCACATAGTTAACGAAGATTTCAACTGATTCCCTAACCACATCCGCGCCTTGCGCCGGGTTGGCACGTACGTCTTTCAAATGCTGGCGCAGGGTTTTGAAGGATAGCTTAACCAGCTCAAGCCCCAATGAATCCATGTCAGGGAAGTGCCGATAAAACGCCGACGGGTTGATGCCCACTTCTCGGGTTACTTCGCGCAGGCTAATCGCGTCGAAGCTTTTGTCGCGGCTCATCAGCTCCAACACAGCGTCGAACAAGGCCTGGCGGGTATCAACTGGCTTATTGTCTTTGCGCCGGTGTTTTTTGCGGTTGGCTATCATTTACGCGTCAGTCAGTGTACGTGTGTTCACACTATAGAGGTTTCCACGCGTGGTGCCTATGAGCTGCGGTAAAGGCTCTCAATTAGCTTAAGTAGGTGCAAAAAATTGGACCGAAAATCAGCTTAAGTGTACAAGTGTTGACATAATGAAATTCTGAGTTATAGTGTACATGTGTTCACATATAACGGCCCAATACCATGGATCAAGCAATTGAGTACAAAACAGACTGGCGAGCAGCGCTTGGTGCGGTAAGAAAGTTAATAGCCAACCCGAAAGACACGCCGCAGGTGTTTGTCATCATGCGGTCGTTGAATGGTAAGTCGAACGTTGCCGGTTACCACAGGCTGCTTGGCACTCGAAATGGCGGCCAATTGGCTTACCAACGAATTGAACTTGCCGAGCAATTTGGACAGCCTGAATTCCTCGATCAGTTCGCAGAGGGCACGGTTGGCCATCAGTACAAGGTCATGATGCACGCCACTGGCTATTCAGCTGATGGTCTGGCCGAGGCAAGCCAGCTGGAAGGGCGAACCCTGAGCGCTGAACACCCCTATGAGTGGTACGCCAGACGCACCAGAGACATTCATGACATATGGCATGTGTTAAGCGGTTATAGCCCGGATGAGCCTCTGGACGAAGCCTGCCTGGTGGCGTTCTCTTATGCGCAAACCAAGGGGCTTGGTTGGGCCTTGATTGCATTATTTGCCCTGATGGATTCCCTCAAAGACCCCTTGGGCGGCAAGCTTGTTAAGGCAATATGGGAAGCCTATAGGAATGGAAAAAAGGCGCAGTGGCTGCCAGCTGAAAATTATCTAACGCTGCTTAGCGAGCCGCTGGAGCAGGCGCGAGAACGCCTTAATATTGCGCGCCCAACACACTACCTGAGCTATAGACAAGAAATACCCGTGAGTGATGAGCTTTATGCCGACACCAGTTGGGCTTTCTGATTAACTCCTTTAAGGAGGTAGGGTGCATGACTCAACTCGTTAAATTGAGCGGCAAGCAGCTAGCATTGAGCTTGGAAGCACTCAACAATAAACTCATCTCGCCGTGGGTGATCAACGAACGGCCAGCGCTGGTAAAAGAACTGATATTTGATGATTTCAAACAGGCATGGACGTTTATGACAAAGCTTGCCTTGTACGCAGAGTCGAACGCACATCATCCAGAGTGGTTCAATGTGTACAACATGGTAGTTATAGAGCTAACCACCCACGACGTGGACGGCATTTCTGAGTTGGATTTTGCGTTTGCGCGCTTTGTGGAAGAGGCTGTCTAGTCTTTGGTTTTACTATTTTTTTAGCTTGGTTGCGGGTTGAGTTTGGTGTTTTATATGTGATGTCCGTTGCTTGGCCTGATCCTCTTGATCGCGCTAACTACGGTTTGCGATGAAATAAGAAGTTATTGATAAATAAACGATTTATTTCGTTTTGATGGTTTTCAGGCGGTTGCGATTGGATAAGAATCAAGCCCAGTTTGGCAAGTATCTGGCGTACTTACGGGAGGTTGGTGCGTTTGGGTCCAGTTTGATCAGCTCTTGTTCAATGGTTGCTGAAATAATCTGTGACACTGTGTTGGTGCTGCTTTCAGACAAAGTGATAAGGTGAAGCTTTCCGAGCGAGACTTAATAATATTGCTGGATTCGTTGGAAAACCCGCCTGGTCCTAATGAGAAACTATTGGCTGCCGCTTTGGCAATGCCGAGACTTTGTTAGTTCCTGTGATTTTCGCTGCTAACAGCGACTTTTCAGCACTCGTGGTAGACATGTTTCCAGAGCGATCTATGCATGGCTTTAATACATGACGGTTTAGTGCATTGTGGATCAGTTAATATCATAATAGTCAGCACTAGGCTCAATAGCAGACAAGCCCAATGATGATAAAAATACTGGCAGTCATTTCCCTAACCGCAATCTTGAACGCTTGCGTTACAAGTACAGTCACCGAACAAAGTGCAGACCTTGTATTAACGAATGCTGCGATATACACCGCTGCCGCTGGCTCAGCACAGGTAACTGCAGTTGCCATAAAAGATGGGAAATACATTGCAGTTGGTGATGACAACTCTGTGAGCCGCTTTATAGGTGAGCAATCAGAGGTGATCAATCTGCAGGGCGCTATGGCAATGCCGGGTATTAACGATGCGCACCTTCACCCTGTGCTGGCAGGTGTTAAGGCCTTGTACGAATGCAATTTCGCCTTCACAGCTACCCCGGAAGATATCGCAGGTGCCGTGCGCGCTTGCGCTGAAAAAAATGCGGATGCGGCTTGGATTCGTGGAGGGCAGTGGGGCAGCAACTTCTTTGACCTTCATAAACTTGAATCGCCGCGTGAATTTCTGGATGCCTTGTCGTCTAGCCATGCCATCTATCTTAACGATGATTCGGGGCACAATGCTTGGGTAAACAGTAAGGCGCTGGCGCTAGCGGGTATTGATACAGATACCGCCAACCCTGAAGGTGGCACTATTGTTCGTAACGCCGGTGGCGAGGCAACAGGTGTGTTGCTGGAAACGGCGATCATGCTGATGGACAGCGCCATAGAACAATGGACGGATGAGCAGCACATAGCGGCTGCAGCGCACTCAGCGCAAACAATGAATTCTTTGGGCATTACCGGTTTCAAAGACGCGGGCTACCTGAACGCGCCGCCCATGGCGTTTCACACCCTGGATCAGCAAGGCAAATTAAACGCGCATGCGGCCGTGTGTTTGGCAACCCCCTACGGCACACGCACTGAACCGCTGGACCTGGCAGATCTAGAGCAACGCCGCGAACGCTTTGCGTCAACGAATGTGCACACTAATTTCGTGAAGATTTTCATGGACGGCGTTCCAACACCAGCGCGCACAGCCGCCATGATTCATCCCTATCTTCCGGATGAGCAGCATGGCGACAATTATCGGGGCAGTATGCATTTGTCGGCGGAGCGTTTAACGGAAGACGTAATAGCGCTAGACAAACTAGGCTTCACCATAAAGATACACACAGCCGGCGACGGCTCAGTACGCGTCGCGTTGGATGCGATTGAAGCGGCCAGAAAGGCAAACGGTAACAGTGGTTTGCAACATGAATTAGCGCACGGCGGCTACATTGATCCGGCGGATATGTCTAGATTCAGTAGCTTAGGCGTGGCAGCCGATTTCTCGCCGTACTTATGGCACCCCTCACCGATCATGGATGCCGTTATCTCTGCAGTGGGTGAAGAGCGTGGCCCGCAATACTGGCCTACTCGTTCCTTGCTGGCATCCGGCGCTAGTGTTATCGCCGGGTCCGACTGGCCTTCAGCCGTGCCGAGTGCCAATCCGTGGGTTGGTTTAGAAGCGCTAGTGACGCGGCGTGACCCCCATGGCGAAGCAGAAGGAAGTCTATGGCCAGAGGAAGCAATCTCTCTCGAACAAGCTTTGCAGATTTACACCATGGCAGGTGCGAAGGCGCTAAAGCTGCAGGACGTAACTGGCTCAATTGAAGTGGGTAAGTCGGCTGATTTAATTGTGCTGGACAGAAACTTGTTTGAAGTGCCTATTGATGAGGTATCAGACACAACTGTTCAGAAAACGTATTTTCGTGGGCGCTTGGTGTATTCGAGATAAGTTGCAGTCTCACAACTATGAACATGCTGAAAAAGTTGTTAATGCTGTTGTGTGTGCTTGCCGCGCTGCTGGTGAGCTTGTACAAGATCGGGCTTCGCGATAACCCTGGTAGGCCCGCTATTGGCGTTGCCACTTCCGTGCAATCGGGTTCTGCGAACATTGAGTATTATGTTAGAGGCCCCGCAGAAGGAACGCCAGTGGTCTTGCTGCCCGGCTGGGCTCGCTCAATATCTGATTTCAATGAGCTGGTTACGGAGCTGAATGCGGCGGGTTACAGAACCTTGGCGATCAATGCTCGCGGTGTTGAGGGCTCAACCCTGCCTGATAGTGACATGACACTGCACGCCTATGCAGCGGATGTTAAATCGGTTTTGGATACCGAGCAGTATTCTTCAGTTGCAATCGTCGCTCATGCCTACGGCAATCGCATTGCTCGCACTTTTGCCCATGACTATCCGAACCACAGTCATGGCCTGGTTTTGCTTGCCGCTGGTGGGGAAGAGCCAACACCTAAGGCGGTCAGCCAGGCGATCATGAAAATCCAGTTTTCCTTGTTTCCTTACGCTGTGCGCGAACAAGCCACTGAGTTCGCGTTTTTTGCCGAGGGAAATAGGGCACCACAATGGTGGGTTTCTGGTTGGTATCCTACGGCAGGAATCGCCCAAGCCAATGCCACACGTGCGATTTCAACAGGTCGCACAGACCCTGCGTGGGTGGCCGGTGGAGACGATCCAATGGTGATTTTGGAACCCGCTGAAGATGCCGCTGCGTCTGGCGCTGGAGAGGTGCTAATGCAGCGTCATCCCAATCGCGTTACTCTGCGCATTATCGATAAGGCAGGCCATGCGCTATTGCCAGAGCAACCAGAGGAAACGGCTCGCTTGGTTATTGAGGCCTTGGCGGGCTTTCATTAAGGCGCATCGCGAATATCACCACCATCAACGATTGTCTGCATTCGCTCCAGACCGTCTTTGGATACCATCAAATCCATAAATAATGTGCGCTCGCGAGCAAGACCCTCTTCCAAAGAATAGTCAGCAGTACTTCGCACCAATTGCTTGATGTGTCCAAGCGCTTTCGGCGGTAACGCGGCAAGGCGTTGCGCAATTTCCATTGCACGTTGCTGCACATCACCGGCAACGCATTCCATGGCAATTCCATAGTCTGCGGCCTGACGTGGCGAAATAGTTTCGCCCAGCAACATCATCTGTAGCGCGCGGCCCTGGCCAATGATGCGGGGCAAACGCTGTGTGCCTCCTGCACCAGGAAGAATTCCGATGTTTACCTCGGGTAACCCCAGATCAAACTCGCCATCCTGCACCAGGCGAATATCACTAGCCAATGCTATTTCAAAACCACCGCCCATGGCGCTGCCATTAACAGCGGCAATGAAGGGCACAGGCAGCTCTTCCATACGGCGGTAGCAACGATGTATGTCGGCTTCAGGCGAGGGCTTGTCTATAGAAAACTGCGCGCCTTGTTCGGCAAGATCCTTACCAAGCTGTAGCAGTTCGCCTACGTCGTAATGGCGAATAAACATACCCGGTTCGCTGCCGGTGAGAATCACCACTCGAACCTCGTTACTAGACTGTACCTCATCCAGCACGGCTTCAAACGCTGTTGCGGTGTGTTGGTCCATGTAGTGATGCGGCGGGTTATGGAAGCGCACCGTCCAGATTCCGGAATCTTTTTCTAGTAGTAGGCGTTGCATGGCTGGGCCTTCAAAGAGAAATGAGTTTGTACCGCGCCATGATAGGTTATAAGCAGCGCCATGTCCGCAGTGCGCATTGCCCGACCTGACCCCGCGTTACGCCTTCAACTCCCTATGCAGCACCCGATCAAGCTTAACCAACAACGGCGGCAAAAATAGAAAATCAACAATCAACGCCAGCAAAATAATAACCGCAGTAAGCAAGCCCATATTGCCATTGATTGCAAAATCAGATTGGGCAAGACACATAAAGCCAACAAACAACACCAGTGTGGTTACCCACAGAGCCTGACCAACGCTGGCGAATGCATAACGCACAGCGTCTTCAGCACTGCGGTTCATTTCTTTTCGCGCGCGTAAATACTTGATAAGAAAATGCACTGAATAGTCCACAACAATGCCAAGCGTCATGCCAACAACCAAGGAAATACCCATGTCGACAACGCCGCTCCACACGGCCCACAAACCGAAGCCAATTGCAGCCGGCGCCAAATTGGGGAGCAAGCTTAAAAGCCCATAACGAATAGACCTTAGAGCAAAGGCCATAAGAAGTGAGATAAGCAATAAAGCCAGTGTGGTGCCCAACAACATGCCAATAATATTGCGGTGTGCCAAATGTGCAAACATAAGCATGGTGCTACTCACATTTACTTCATATTGCGGTGCGTTGTCTGCAAACCATTGAACGATGTGCTGTTCATGGTCAACCAGTTCCTGGGAGGCTACGTCGCGAAACGTGGCTACTATTCGGGTGGATGACTGATCAATATTAAGTTGGTTGCTGAGGTCCAGGTTAAAGGGCAGGGACATTTCATAAAGCAATAAGTATTGCGCTGCTAATTCTCTGCTGTCTGGTAAGCGATACCATTCGGCTTGGTCACCGTGCATGTTTTTATTCAAACGTTTGTACACGTCTGTCATGCTGCTCACATGGTCTGTTGATTCTTGCGCCCGCAGCCATGCAACCAGGTTTTGCGTGTGCTCAATAAACTCAGGCTCGTTAACGCCGCCTTCCGTTTTGCTGTCAACAGACACCTCAATCGTTGTCAGGCCAGAGATTTTCTCTTCCATTAAATCCGCAGCGTATCTGAAGGGTATTGATTCGGCGAGAAAGTTCTTTGGGTCGTTGTTTATCGCGTTCAGAGGCATTAACAGGCTAACGCCAATAATCGCTATCGACATGGTCGGCAATAAAAAACGGCGCTTTTCTATCACAAAGTCGGCCAGGGTATGCATGAAATCCGTGGCGTTGTGCGGCTGTTGCTTTACTCGAAACGGAAGTATTGATATCAAGGCAGGAAACAATGTAATGGAGAAAACAAAAGCCAGTAGCATGCCTGTTGCTACCATGTTGCCCAAATCCTGAAACGGCGGCGAGTCTGAAAAATTCATGCTTAAGAAGCCAACCGCGGTTGTAATGCTGGTCAGCATGATGGGCTGAAAATTGAGTTGCAAACTGTTCAGCAGCGCATCCTTTTTACTCTCGCCTTCGCGCATATTGAACACAAGCGTTGTCAATATATGCACGCAATCTGCTACTACCAAAGTCAAAATCATAATAGGTGCTGATGAAGAAGCGCCCGTGAGAAAAAAACCTGTCCAGCCTGCCAGGCCCATGGTGGTTGCTATGCTGGCAATCACGATAATCAGTATTGAAACAGTGCCCGTTACTGTTCGAAAAACCGCTGCAACAATTAGCATGACCAAAAGGAACATCAGCGGTACCAAACTGACGTTGTCGTTAATTGCCGCTTCAAGAAATGCGGTATTCAGCATGGTGATGCCAGACAAATGAACCTTAACGCCCGGGTTGTTTGCTTCAAAATCAGCGGCTAACTGTCGAACCGCTGCGGCTACTGCCGGTTCTTCACTTAGAATGTCTTCCCCAGGCAGATCAATGGTTACGTTTATTACCGTGGCTCGCCCGTCTTTTGCCACCAGCTTGTTAACAAGTAATGGTTCATTGAGAGCAATTTGTTCTATTCGAAGCAAGTCTTCAGCGCTAAAGGACGAAGCATTAGACACAAGGTCTTCAACAATAAGGTCGTCTTCTTCGGCGTAGGTGTGCTGATGGTTGATGATGGAATCAATGCGACTGGAATACGGAACGCTCCAGGCATCACTCGTGAGATCGCGAATAGCGGGAATCAATTCGGACGTAAAAATGCTTCCGCTATCTGGCACTATCAGAATGGCTACGTTGTCATTTCCACCGTATACCTCTTCCATAAGCCTGAAGGCCGACAACTGCGGGTTTTCAGAACTGAAATAGACTTCGTAGTCGCTGATATAGCGCAATTTAGGGGCGCCTAGGGCAGCAGCAATCACGACGATCAGCGACAACACAATAACCATCACTGGATGGTGAACTATCCAGGAGAAAAAATTTCTTTGCATGAACCCTTTGCAACAACGTGAGTTAGCGAGATACGCATAATATCGTGGATTTTAGCAAATGTGGAAGGTTGGGTCCCTATTACGACACACCGCACTCAAGCCCGATAGTATAAATGCTTCTGCAAATTCCAGGGCGCTATGCAAAACGCACTTTGGCCGTAAACATCAAGCATCAGAAGTTCTATAAACGTGCTACTGAACAGAATCGGGCTTGGATTCCATGAGCGGTGAAATCATCTGTTCCTGGCAAGCTTTAATCTGCAGGGCAAGATACTTTGAAAATATTCGGCTTTGCGCGAAGCTACCACCGGTAAACCATAGGCCGGGCTGAGCTGTGCGAACCCACATATTTCGCAGCTCCTGGCCAGCACCAAAGCCCCATACTGGGCCAACGCGATCAGCCACTTCTTTGCCTAAGAGCTTGCTGACCAGCGCCTCTGAACCCTCAAAGCCAGTCGCTAAAATTATACTATCGGCGGCAACGGTGTTGCCGTTTTTCAATTGTGCGCCATCGGCTACGAAAGACTCTATATCGTCATATTGAATAACACCAACCTTGCCTTCCACAATCAGCTCAGAGCACCCTACATTAAAGTAGTAGCCACCGCCGCGCCGCATGTATTTAAATTGCCAGCCATCGGTGTCTTCATGGTCAATTTTAAAGCCGGCGTTTTCAAGCCCATCTAATAGAGTTTTGTCGAGCCTGGTAGATTCTTTTGTCAGGCCTTGGTGTGCGGCTACAAAGGGTTGATAGGGTGTTGCGGTAGCGATTAAGTCTTTTGTTTCGAAGCTCAAATCTTCGTTGTACAGAGTGTAGGGAAGTTGTGCGCTGGGCTCTACGTTAATCACGCTTGCGGAACCGCGCTGAATTAATGAGACAGATGCCCCATTGGAATACAGGTCTTGTGCCATGTCGTGTGCACTGGTGCCGGTACCAATTATCAAAACTCTCCTACCTTTGTAGTCTTCTGCGCCGGAATACGCGCTGGAATGAATCACTTCACCATCAAACTGATTCAGCGTTGGAATATCTGGCAGCTTGGGAATGCTACTAACACTGGTGGCAAACACAATGTGACGTGGGCGCATCTGCCGAACGCCTTGGGTTTGTTTTAGCTCAATAGTCCATTGTTGTTCATCAGTGTTGTATTGCCCGCCGATAAACTCAGTGTTTGTCCAGACGTTCAATTCCATTGCTTCGGCATAGTATTCAAACCAGCCGGCCAGTTTATCTTTAGGAATATACACCGGCCAATTCGGCGGAAAGGGCATGTACGGCAGGTGGTTCACGTGAATTTGATTGTGCAGCACCAATGCGTGATAGCGCTTGCGCCAGTTATCACCAATGCGCTCTTCCTGGTCCACGACCAAAGTGTCTACGCCTAACTGGGTTAACCGCGCTGCAGCCGCAAGCCCTGCCTGACCACCGCCCACTACAAGCACTTCAGGATCACGGCCATCATAACCAGCCGCAAGTTCCCTGCGGTCTAACCAATTGGGGCCAGCGAAATTGCGGGAATAGGTATGGCCACTGGGCCTGGCGGTGCCAATGCGTTCTTCAAAGCCAGCTAACTCCGTTAGCGATGTCATCATCGTCCACGCCTTTAGCGGTTGTTTTGCGCTTGGCTCATTAAGAAATCGTACAACACCTTGGCAAGCGCCTACCTGAGTATGGAAGCCGAACACCGCTTCTAATACGCCTTTCTTGCCACCGCGTTGTGTTATTCGTGGGGCGGTTGCGTCTAAATCAATATGAAAAGAATATGGCGACAACCGCGCTGCGCATAAACACAGAGATTCTGCTACGGCATCTAAACCGCTGGTAGTTTCTATGTTCCAGCTCAAGGCAAGTAAGTCACGCCAATGGCAGTCGCTCTGGAATAAGGCGGCCACTTCAGTCTGGTTTGCGCTGGTGATGGAGGCTTCAAAGCTTGCCAGCCATTGCTCAACGAAGGTTGCTGTATCTGGATTCATAGAGCGTCGTTCAAAAGAATTACAAATAAAGAGTATGAACGAGAATCTGGTTTGGTTCTCAATTGTCTTTGCTTATTCGCTAAATCAAAGTGTGCTAGTAAGGCGCTGTTGGAATTTAGTCTCAGTGCAAGGCTTGAGAAATGACTATTCAGCCTTTTTAACCCGTATTTTGTTGTCGCCGATTTTTTGATCGTTCAAGGTCTTGATTGCTGTTTTCGCATCACCCACTTTGGGCATTTCAACAAAGCCAAAGCCTTTGGATAATTTGCTTTCTTTGTCTACAACTAAGGTGCATGACTGCACGGCACCGAATTCTTGAAAGATATTTTTCAGCTCTTCTTCTGTTGTTGATCGATCCAAGTTACGTACTAGTATTTTCATAAGTATTCCAATTGGCCGATGTTCGTTAATGACATGTTTTCACTTCGTATAAAACAGTGCGCATCTTATACCGGACGTTACCTGGTATGTATGGCTGCACTGGACACAAAAAAGGGCAAGCTTTAGCAGCTTGCCCTTTCGAAGAAAATACTAAAGCTGTTAGACAGCGATAATATTCTCAGCTTGAGGGCCTTTTTGGCCTTGAGTTACATTGAACTCTACGGCTTGGCCTTCTGTGAGTGTTTTAAAGCCCGAGCTCACGATGGCACTAAAGTGCGCAAACACGTCAGGGCCAGACTTTTGCTCAATAAAGCCGAAGCCTTTTGACTCGTTAAACCATTTTACGGTTCCGGTAGTTGTTGTAGACATAACAGATTTTCCTGTAGATAAGTATAAATGTGCCTTCATAAGGCATGAATAGCGAAAAAACAGACAGAGATTTAGAAACTACAGGACGAAGAACTTCAGGAATGCTACGAATTGGAGAATGTAAAAAAGAGGCTAACTTTCTAGCTGTGATTAACGTTATAGCCTTACAGCGTTAAAGTCAAATTGTTTCTTCCACCTTTTCCGGACAATTGGTGGGATTGATGCCAGAGCTACCAATCCTGCAGAGCCCGTCGTTCAGCTAACAATTTCATTCTTTCATTAACAGGGTATTCGATGGGCCATATGCCTTCACCATTAATATGTCCGTCACGTATATGTTCAAGTGCTTTGCGCAAATCTTCAAGATCCTGTGAATTCAATTGTGGTGCACCCGGCCCGCCAGAGCGGTGTGCGCCAAAGTACTTTGTGCTTTGAGGTACCGTTGAAAGTAATTTTTTAGCTGTGGCGTAATACTGAGTCAAGCTGGAGTTGGGTAAAAACGCATACAGTGGCCCGGGATAAATGTAATCGCCGCTCAGCATTATGTCGTTCTGTTGGTCCCACAGCGAGATTGATTCAGTGGAATGGCCGGGTGTGTGCACAATCTCTACAGAACGCCCACCCAAGTCAATAGCCTCGCCTGGAAGCCACCAAAAATCAATAGCCCAGGAAGGCGTTGCAAAGCCTTCGGCCTCTCCCAAATGTTCCATGTCGGAAAATTGCAGCACATTGTTTTCAGCGCGGCTGCGCAGATAGGGCAGATCAACCACTGCGCGTTGTTCAAAACGGATGCCGTTGCCTACGTGGTCATAATGAAAATGCGAGGGTAGAAACACAACCGGAAGATTGGTGATCGATTTCACTACGGGAATGATATCGCGAACACCCGGCCCGGCGTCAAAGAGTACAGCGCGATTTTCGCCGACCAGCAGGTAGTTGTAATTTTCTTGATAATATCTTGGCTCGCCGATCGCGTAGGTGCCGGGGGCTAATTTCTCTATCGTGAAATAATCGTCGAACCAAACGGTAGCGGCTGACTCTTCGCTGGCGTCAACTAAAGGTGGCGGCTCGCCGCCTGTATCCAGTAACAGTAATTGATTGGCAATCCAGTGTCGTTGGGTTACAACTAACACGCCTACGGCCAGCGTAATTAGGACAACACTTGATAGTATTTTGAAAGAAGTTGACACGCTAATTTCTCCAACGGCGGCGCAGTAGTTCCGTGAACTATTGCTGCACACTTCTGAGTATACAGTAGGGCCTTAGAGGCACGCTTGTACACGTGTGATTAAGGCTTGAAGTGATGGGTAATTAAAACGTTCTTATCTGGCATGATTACAGCCATTCTAAGCTGTGCATTGGTCAACTATCTGGGCATCACTTTAGGGCAATTGGTACAATAGTGACCACTAAGGTAGCCCAACAGGTTTGCCTTGCTAAGAGGCCAACGATGGAAAACGAACAAGCTTCATCTCAAAATACACCAACGCATCAAGTGATGCCGGAAACCGGTCGTGACGTCACCGGGATTTTTTCGGACTTAGACGCCTTTAAACAACGCGACCCGAATTACAAGGAAGGCAAGGTCTGGAGTTTGGTGTATTACCTGAACGAAGATCACTCAGGTTTTCTCAAAGAGTCGTATCATCGTTTTTCCAGCGAAAACGGGCTTAACCCAGGAGCGTTTAAAAGCCTTAAGAAAATGGAGTCTGAAGTGATCAGTGCCACTGCTGATATTCTGAATGGTACGGAAGAGGTGTGTGGCGTTGTTACATCAGGTGGCACTGAAAGTTGCTTAATGGCGGTGAAAACTTACCGCGATATGGCGCGGGATAAACGCCGTGTAAAAAAACCGGAGATGATTATTCCTGAGTCGGCTCATGTAGCCTGGTTTAAAGCGTCGGAATACTTTGGCGTAAAGATTCGACTGGTGCCCTTACTGCAAGATATGTCACCAGATTTGAAAAAACTGAAGCGCATGGTCAACCGCAATACGGTGATGATATTGGGTAGCGCACCGGAGTATCCCCACGGTACTATCGACCCAATTGAAGCGATGGGCGAAATCGCCCAGAAACACAATATTCCTTTGCATGTAGACGCGTGCGTGGGCGGTTTTATTTTGCCGTTTATGGAAATGAATGGTGAAGAATTGCCGTTGTGGGACTATCGTGTTGCTGGCGTTACTTCAATCTCTGCCGACATACATAAATACGGTTATGCCGCGAAAGGTGCGTCAACCATCACCTACCGTAACCTCGATTATCTGCGTTATCAAATGTTCGTATACGAGGACTGGCCAGGGGGTGTGTTTGCGTCATCGGCGCTATTGGGTACTCGCCCTGGTGGGGCATATGCCGCGGCTTGGAGCGTTTTGCAGTATTTTGGCAAGCAGGGCTATCGCGAATTGGCGCGCGAAACATGGGAAGCTGAGTCGAGAAGGAAAGAGGGCAGAGAGGCCGTTGAAGACGGTGAAGGGAGGGGCAAGACGCAAGGGCCACTGTTGGCCTACCGGGCAACAAGTGCAAGCCTGAACATACTTGCCGTTGGCGATCAGATGGATGCAATGGGCTGGCAGGTAAACCGCAACCAGTACCCGTCGGGCTTACACGCCATGGTCACTGCTCAGCATCTGAAAGTAGTTGACGATTATCTTGTAGATTTGAACAAAGCGGTGGAGATTGTGCGTGCTAATCCAACACTGGGTGAGCAAGGCAGTGCGGCTACTTATGGCATGATTGCCCATGTTCCTTTGCGGGGTATGGTGCGAAAGAAAGTGTTGGATATGTATTCAGAGCAATATCGCGCAGGTGGTGCTGAAATGGATTTGTCAGCCGATTCCAGTGGCACCGAGGGTGAGAGTAAAAACCTTCAGGACAAACTGCTTGGCTGGTGGGTGGCGCGCCAAACCCGCAAGAGTGCCGGCCACAATTGAGCACGCTGGATGTGCGCTTGAGCTCATTGTGTCTGCTGCCAATTGCGGTAGACTGAGCACCTTTGTTTTCATTCGTCTCGAGGAATCCATATGCAAACGCTAAGAGTAGCCATTTCATCTTTTCTGTTCGTCGTTGTTGCAACAGCAATGACCGGCAAGGCCGCCGCGGCTGATTATGACGCCACTAAAGCCAAGCTTGAAGCGGCAATGAAAGCCGAGTCGCGGCCAGAAGCCGATGCGGCGCGTGATAAAAACCGTAAGCCTGTTGAAACACTTGAGTTCTTCGGCTTGCGCGACGACATGAAAGTAATAGAGTTGATACCTGGCGGTGGTTGGTATACCCGTTTGCTCGCGCCAACATTGGCCGAGAATGGCCAACTGCATGTTGCTTACGGCACAGGGCGTGTCACTGAAGCGCTGAAAGATCTTGAAGGTTTCGATAAGGTAAAAGTGCTTGCCGAAGATGCCAAGATGGGCCGCCCAGAAGGCGCGCGCTTATACTTTGCGAACAACACGGATATCGACGCAAAAAACGTTGATATGGTGCTGACCTTCCGCAATTACCACAACTTCAACGCCGAGTCGCGCGCAGCAATTAATGCGTCTGTGTTCAAAACGCTGAAGCGCGGTGGTGTTTATGGTCTGGTTGATCACACACGTCGCCATATGCAGGAGCTAAGTGCTGAAAACCGCAGACGCTTTGATCCGGTTGAGGCCATTTTGGAAATACAAGCGGCCGGTTTCGTGTTTGAAGGCTACTCGCCTTTGCACTACAGACTGGACGATGAACTCGTTTATGAGGTAGGCCGCAGAAGTGTTTCGGGCAACACTGATCGGTGGACGCTTAAGTTCACAAAGCCCTAGACGCTCCGCAGAGAAACCATCATGTACACAATGAAAGACATTGATCTGGCGTATTTCGATACCGCCGATCTGCGTTTTGAAACCAAGGTAGAACTTGATTGCACGCCGGAACGTTTATTCGACATTTTCGAAGACGCCGAAAGCTGGCCACAATGGGTGGGTACCATCCTGCGTGTAGAGTGGACCTCGCCTAAGCCTTTCGGTATAGGAACAACCCGAACCGTTTACATGAAGGGTAATCTGGAAGGCTATGAAGAGTTCATAGCCTGGGAGCGCGGCTCACGCATGGCGTTTAAGTTTGCGGGTGCGAATAAAGACAATATAGAAGTGTTTGGTGAAGACTATATCGTGAAAGACCTTGGTGATGGTCGATGCCATCTTACCTGGGTTGTGGTGATGGAACCCAAAGGTCTAGGTAAGTACTTCATGAAGTTAGGCAAGCCATTAATGGCAAGAATGTTTGCCGGCATTATGAAAAAGGATTTACCAAAGTACATTGCAGCAAACCCTTAGCATCTTCTGACGCCATATTTAGTTTGCGGAAAGCTCTCTGATCAAATCGTACCAATAATCAGCTTCTTCGAAAAACGACCACACAGGCACCCGTTCATCTAATCCATGTGCGCGTGCATCGTCTGCGGCCAACGACAAACCACCTATGCCGTACGTAGGTATACCTGCACCACGGGTAAACTTGCCGTCGGTGAAGTAAGGCGCCATAAATGGAATCAATGGTATTCCAGGGTGTCTTTTGTGCACCACTTTGTTGATGGCTTTCACTAGGTCGGGGCGAAGCTCAGACGGTGGCGACATGCTATAGCCGGCCAGTAGCTCTACTTTGATGTCTTTGTTCGCAATTGCCGTTTCAATTCGTTCTTTCACACTTTCCATGGCCTCGTCTGGCCATACCCTGCAGTTCACTGTAGCCATAGCAGACTGCGGCAAGGCATTTTCCGCGTGACCTGCTTCCAACATAGTTGAGATGCATGTTGTACGTGTCATTCCAACATAACCACCTACGTTAGATAAGTAATCCCCGGCGTCCTTGTCGTTAGGGTTATTTGCAAACGCAAGCATGGCATCTGCTAACTCCCCTGTGTGAAACGCCGCGCGTCGCTCAAAAAATAATTTTGTTGTTTCATCCAGCCGTGGTGGAAACTTGTATTGCGAGAGATTGGTGATGGCGTGCGCAAGATCATGAATGGCATTATCAGGTCTTGGCGCGCTGCTGTGCCCGCCAGGATTGCTTGCGGTTAGCGTGAACGTCATATAGGTTTTTTCAGCAGTTTGCATGCTGAAGCTGGTCACTTTTCCGTTGTCGCCAATGCTGCCACCGCCGCCGTCTGCATTGAGAGCGTACTCGGCGTCGATCAATTCTCTGTGCTCTTTAAGCAGCGTCTTGATCGTATGTCCGGTTGTTTCCTCGTCACCACTGAAAACAATGATTAAGTCTCTTGAGGGTACAAAACCTTCTTTTCTAAGTCTGAGAAAAGTCTCTGTTAAATTCGCAACACCCGCTTTGTTATCAATGGTGCCGCGTCCATAGTAGTAACCGTCTTCTTCTATGAGGGTAAACGGGTCACGCTCCCAGTCTTTCGGTAGCGCATCAACCACATCCATATGCGCCATCAGCATGATGGGTTTTTCTGTGCTGCTCTTAGCACCCCGATAACGCACCACCAGCGCTGCGGTGTCGTTCATTGGCAATACATGAATATCTTTTTTGGAAAAGCCGCCCTTGCGAAATTCACCGGCAAGGAATTCTGCCATTGGCAGAACCTGGTCATGACCAGCTGCGCTACGGTAAGAAATCAGCTTGCGAAAGCGCTCCAGCGATTGTTGTTGGCGTTCATTGATGTTTAGTGATTCGGTACTGACGCTCTCGGCGCTACTGCTGCTTGTGAATAAGGCAGCGACAAGGAACGCAATGATTGCCTGTTTATGCATGAGTGTCTCGTACTGATTGAATGGTGAATTTAGGTTGCCGTAGTATACTGTATTGATTGGCTGCCTTTTAAGCTTTTACCATCGCCATCGCACGCCAATAACCGGTACTACTGGAAACAAGTGCCGCGCAGTCTGCGCAATGCCGCCGTTGTTCTGACGGTAGCGATACCCGCCAGTGTTCTTTTCGTTCGTGCTGTTCAAAATATCTGCGTAAAGCAGAATTTCTCCATGCTTGCTTGGTATACGCCGGCTTATGTGCAAGTCGACAGACAAGAAGCTTGAAAACGCCTCTTGATAAAGAGCGTTTGCCAGCTCAGCGGGTGCGCGGATTCGGCCGGTGGTCGGCCAACCGTCGTGGTAATTGACAAAGCCACCAATATTCCAAAGTCCAGTCTCCCACCGCATACCAAGTTTCAAGGAGTGCTCTTGATGCCACGGTCGGTCCACCCACTGATTGGCTACCTTGTCTTCAGCGCGAGAATAGCTGTAGCTTAAATCGGCGGTCAAAGCGTCGCTGAAGTCTTGTCGAATACTGAATTCAAAACCACGTACGCGAGCCTCAGTTGCTCTAATTTCTATGCGGTCAGCATGCAACTCCGGCAGCAGTACCCAACGGTTATAAATATTCTCAAAACGCGACCACGGATCTTTGATATTTCTGCCATAGGCGTCGATACGAAGTAGGGCGCCAGACTGAAACTGATGGGAAAACCCGGCACTGATTTGATCAGCAAACTGCGGCGCATCAAGTTCGGCTTTGCCATCATCAAGCTGTAACTCATACAGGTTTTGATGTTGTGCGTAGCGGCCTGCGTCCAAAAAGAAACGACTGTTTTCTGTCGGTGTATAAGACAAGCGCGCGCGAAAGCTCAATACATCTTCATGAATTGGGTCTATGTCTTGGTAGTCGTAACGAATGCCAGTGGAAAGCCCCCAGTCAGACGCTAACGTTGTGGTGGCACTTATATACGCCGTACCTATTAATCCATTGCGGCTTTGTTCGCTTTCAAGTTCTTGCGCGAATTTACCCAGCTCGTTACCAAGTATCCCAAAAGTTGCGCTGTTCTCAGCTTCGAAATTTCCGCTTTGATATTGAAGCTCGCCACCCCATTGAATTTCTATGTCGCGCCAGGGAAGGTTCGCTAAATCAATCGACAATTTGCTTATTCGGTAATTACTGCTCTGTTCTATTTCGCCAATTGAATCCAGCGGATCGTTGACTTCACCCTCTCTGTCGGCATCGGCGTCTACATGCGATAGCTTCAGTGCGAACGTTCCATCGGTGCTCCAGTCTCGTTGCCAATGTATCCAGGCGCTGGTGTATTTGAATTTCGAATTGCCAGACTCGAAATTTCGCTCGTCGCGTAGACTAATTTTGTCAGCGAAATTGAGCAGACCAAATCGAACGTTATTTGCATCATCGCCCCATTTCGCTCTGAGCAATTCGTCGTGAAACTGTGGTTTGCCGTAGTCGGTGTCCAGTTGGCCAATCACCGTGTCGATAATGCTGCGGCGCGCAGAGGCAAGCCATGTCAAGCTTCCGGTTTGGCCACGCGCGTCCAGTGCGGCACTGACAAGATTAACATCAAGTGAACCGGAAGTGCTGCGGCCAGATTCCAGCTCATTGAGGTCATCCGGGTCATGCAGCTCCAGATCAACCACACCACTCATGCGCGAGCCCTGATTAACCGAAAACCCGGACGCGTAAACATTGGCTGACGCAATCACGTTTGGATTGATGGCGGTAAATAAGCTCTGAAAATTCTTCAGATGAAATGGCTCGATAATTTGCTGGCCATCCAATAAGTACAATACTTCGTTTTCATCACCTCCCCGCAAACGCAAATTCGCTGACACGCCGTTGCTTGCAACTCCCGGAAGTGTTGCGATGGCGCGCAAGGTATCTCGGCCAGCGCTGGGCAGCGTATCGAAATCTCTGTGGTCGATGTAGTGCACGTTGGCGTCTTTGGCGCCCAAGCGGTATGTGCTAGACACCCATACTTCTTCCAGAAGGTTTGCCGCCTGTGGTGGGCTAGGCGTGTTAGCGGATACAAGCTTGATTGCTGGTTCATCAGCTGAATTACCATTGCCGCTTACAAACGCATAGTTGTCGCGCACCACGTTCAACTGCAGATTGTGCGGCTCGAGCAAAAAGCGAATCTGCTCGATAAGCGAAGTACCAACCGGTGGGAACGCCTTTATTCGCTGTGACGAATTAATCAACGCAGACGAATACACCACTTCATAGCCGAGCTCACCATAGGCATCTAAGGCATCGCGCAGCAACATGTCTTCAGTAAGCGTCGGCGCCAAGACTTGCGCTTGCGCACCCGCGTTGAGCAGGCAGGCTATCATTAGAAACCGAAGCTTGAATAAAACCGACACCGTAAGCCTTGTTGTAAGCCGTGTTAATACACTGGCTATAAGATATGCGGCTCAGTGCAATCGATCGATCTTAATCGTTCGCTCGTTTTCTGCATAGCGTAAGTTCGAGCTTCGGGTAATAATCTCTAGAGTTTCCCTGGGTTTTGCCGGATTCAGCTCACCATTGATCCGCATAGTCGCCACGCTTGCTTCCACGCCTTTACTGGCAAACTCTATACGCTTGCCAAGGTCATGCGAAATGAGCTCTAAAAGCTCTTCCACCCGCTCAGATTCGTAGCGAGTGGGGGTGTCGTGTACCCAGTTCCATCGAGTGTTCGATTTGGCCTCAAAGTGTTGCTGTATCTTGTTTTCGCTAAGCACTACCACGGCAGCCTCATTTTCTCTTGGGCTGGCGGTATGCTGATTGTCGTTTGCTTCAATAAATATTGTGCCTTCCCGAACACTCGCGTGCAGTTCATTATCAAGCAGAGTGAGCAAAAACTGAGTGCCTATATCTGCTACAGTTCCGTATCGTGTTCGTACTAGCAGCGTACTGTCACCTACCGCATCTACGTAGAGCTGACCCTTGTTGAGTTGGACCTCAGAGTGTCCGTTCCAGATCAATTCTGTGCCGGCTGCCAATCGTAACTGCAGATCGCCCGCCGCAAGAGATGCATCGCTAACGGCCACAAGTGTTTGTTCTGGACCAATGCTGAAGGTTTCATCATTCACAGGGTGAGTGTCTAAAAGCAAACGCTGTGCAGACTGAACTTGCAGAGTATCTAGCGGGTTTTCAGGCCAGCTTACTACGCCCACAACGGCCATCAGCATAATGCCTGCGGCCATTGAGAAACTTTGCCATTGCTTGCGCTGCTTACGTTTGCGTGCAACAGCAAGCTGCCATTCATCATTGAGTGCAGCGTGGGCAAGCTGCGTGCTTTGTGCAGAGGGCGCATCCCGCAGCGGCACGTCGGCAAATAGTTCACTAAATTCGTCAGAGTCTTCTTTCATGTTTGAAACTCCATTACTCGGCCTCAGCCGCCATTACATTCGTGTAGGTAGATTTAAACGCTTTTCGGGCGCGCGCCAGCATTGATTGAATAGCGATACTACTAGTGCTGAACTGCAGAGCAATCTCGTCAACCGCAATCCCTTCCACGTACTTCATTTCCAGTACTCGACCATACTCACCCGGCAGCTGGTCAAGCATGGTGTGTATCAAAGCAATATGTCGCTGACGATTCAGAGTGCCCTCAGGCGTGAGTTGCTCATTCACAGCCAAGGCATCAATATGTTCCATTGCCATCACATTGTCTTCAATAAACAGCGTGTCTTTCTGACGGCCGTTTTTCTTGTAATACGCACTCAGTTCGCTGCGTGCCACCTGGTATAGCCAAGCTAGCAAGCTGGACTCGCCGCGATAGGTTTCAGCGCGACGCATACCTTGTCGCATCGCTTTAATCACAATATCGTCCACATCGTTTTCTGGTGCGCGGTTCTTGCAAAAACGATGAATTCGAGGGTGATAGCGGCTGAAAAACTCATCGAACGCAGCCTGCTCACCATTAAGCATACGTTTTACTAACTTTTTATCTTCCGAATGCTCAGACATGAGTTGCAAATTATTGATTAGTTCTGCAGTAGCAGAGGGTTGACCGCACAGCAATCAATCGCGAGTATCATGACTTTGTTGCCGATTTACAACACAATCAAATAACAATACCAGGGTTCCTGATGCTCAAGAGTCATTACGCTGTGATGCTTGCCTTCGCGTGTTTGTGGATCACACTAAAGTCTTTCTGAATGAAATGCCCAACCAAGCTTGGGAACAGTTGATTTAATCGTGCAAATCCCTTCTCTGGCCAACCAACGGCTGCAGAGCGCTTTTCGCTGTTAATAAAAGCTGCTAGCTCGCGCGCAACTTGCTTAGGGCAGTCCATATTAACGTTTAACTGTTCATTCATTTGCTCTACATGTGAGCAATTCAAATCGGTTTTTGTCGCTCGCGGAGCGAAATAGCGTATTTGAAGACCTGAATTTTCATATTCACGGCTAAGTGCCTCAGTGAAACCTCGCAGTGCAAACTTGCTGGCTGAATAACTGCTGAAACCGGGATATCCAATACTTCCAAAGGTGGAACCGATGTTGACAATATCTGCCGTCTGTTGCGCTAGAAAGTAGGGCAGTAGAATTCGGATCAGTTGGATAGGAGCTACTGCATTGGTGTTGAGAATATCTTGCACAGAGTCTGCGCTTTGGTCTTCAAACATCGCGAAGGCGTTCACGCCGGCGTTATTGATCAAGCGCGTAACGGGCTGCTGATGCTGTTGTACTTTGCGTAAAATGCATTGGCGATCTTCGGCTCTGTTAATGTCTGCTACGCAGTAATTAACATTGCCACCTGATTGTGCGTTTGCCTGACGCAGATCGCGTTGCAGGTTCTTTAACCTTGACTCGCATCGACCGATCAGTAAAAGGGATTCGCCGGCGGCGTTTAATTCCGCCGCAATTGCTCGCCCTATGCCGCCGGTGGCGCCCGTTAATAGCGTTGTTGAATTGCTCATATTTTACAACCTCGTTCCCATGCCAATGTTAATAACTCGTTCTTCAGAAGGCCCAATAATGGCGCGCCTTCCATGCATTACCCGTTTATTATCAATCAATAAAACGTCGCCATTTGCCCAGGAAATATCGTGAACCAGCGCTTGCGCTAGCTGACTGATTTCGTCGATCAGCTGCGGTTCTATAAGTGTTCCGTCCGATGCGCAATACGTGGGCTTTTCGTAGTTAAAAGAGGGTCCCATTAGTGCGTTTGCAAACGCTTTTACGCCCAGCATATTGTCTGTTCGAACTGCGTTTATAGTGAGGATATAGTCCAGTGAACCATCTTTGCGCAGCACTCCAGTTTGCCCAGGAACCTGCTTCAGGAAATGATGCAAATCCTGCGCAGTGATAAGCTCGTGATCAACTCGTCCCAATGCGGTTGCTACGTAGCGTTTCCAGATAGCACAATCCAAGGTTCTGCGTACTGTAATCGGATTGGCAAAGAGAGTGCGTAGTCGAACCGGAAGTTGACTCCATAATTGTTGCCCATCACATACGGTTGTTTGTGAACCACGCTTGGCAGCACTAACACAATGAAAGGCAATAATGTCTGGTGGTAATGGGGTGTTACCGTTTTCAATATGCAGACCAATGGGGTCGCTTCCCGAGTCGACCATTTGTGTTTTGTTGCTTGCAGCACTGCGTGCTGGGTCAAAGGTTACTTTACTCAAGAACTTTCCGAGTAGCTCGTCGAACTGCGGGCGGGTAGAACATTCCTCACGTAACAACACCCATCCTGAAGAGGTGAGTTGCGCTAGTGTTTTATCGTGTTGATCCAGTCGTAAGACAGAATTCATGCGAGTTGTGCTCCTTCAGTGAGAGACTGTTTGTAGTGCGCAAAGATCGCGTCACGTTTGGGCTTACCATTTGCTGTTAGCAATCCGTTCTCAGATTTAAATGGCGCGTCAGCCAGCACCCACTTTTTTATCTGGGCATAGTCGGGCAAACTCTCGTTGCGTTTACGTATTAAGGTTTGCAAATTGATACAGTCATAGTTGAGAGCGCTTACGACTACGGCCGACAAATGAGATTCAGCTTCTCCAAACACGACTATCTGACTGATTTCGGCTTCGCCGAGTAGGTGTGACTCAACCCATTCAGGCGAAATGTTTCGACCGAAACCACTGATCAGGCAGTTCTTTTTACGCCCGCTGATGTACACATAACCATCTTCATCAATGTGCCCGATATCACCGGTGGCTATGTTTTCGGGTGTTTCAGAATCGTGTAGATAACCTTCCATGATCGGATTACTGACTATCATTTCTTTGTCTTTGGCAAGATGAACCTTGGCATGACCGAGAAGCTGCCCAACGCTGCCTGTACGATTGTGTGAGGGCGTGTTTATGCACAGTACTGAAGCCGTTTCAGAGAGACCGTAACCTTCAAATACGGGCAGACCGATACAGTTTGCATGCGCAATAACGCTCTCTGGTGTTTTACCCCCGCCAACAGCCAGGAAACTGAGAGAGGCGAGACCGTTGTTTTCCGCCTTGCCAGAACCGGCTTTCTCAAGCCCGCTATTTTCAACAATGGCTTTTAGCATTTGTGGCAAAAGTATCGCGCTATTGATTTGATGTTGTTTGACAGCGGCTGTGAAATGTTGGGCAGAGAATTCTGAATTAGATAACAAGCCAAACTCAGAAGGTGAATCCACAATCACAGATGCGCCGTTCCATAACGCCAGGTAAACACCGGCAATATTCTCCAACAACGTTGCGAAGGGCAACATGCAAAGATGTCTCTCCATCTTCGTATCAATCAATCGATCGCTTAAAGCTTCCACAACGCTTTCTATGGTTGCCTGAGACAAACAGACACCCTTGGGGCTGCCAGTACTCCCGGATGTATAGGTCACTTTGGCGTACTTCGGATTTTCGTGTGTGCCGCTGCCCGGCAGCCGCCTCAAACTGAGACCTTGATTACTGATATGGGCGGTTCTATCTGTCTCAAATTCATAAGATTGTTGATCATCCGCAAGCACTGCATCTATTCCAGAATCAGTGATGAGATGCGCGACTTGTTGTTCGGTAAAAAACCCGGGAATTGGAATAATGGGTATGCCCAGCTGAACAGCCGCCAGGTCGGTTGCAATCCAGTCAACGCTATTGCTGCAGTGCAGACCAAGAGCTCTAACCTTGTGTGCGCGCAACCAACATGCTGTGGCGTCAACTTGCTCGCTTAACTCTGCGTAAGAGACACTGTCTTGTGGGCCTACAACGGCGATAGCCTGAGGCTGCGCAATGGTATGGTCATGAATATGTTTGAGCAATCTAGACATGCGCTTCTATCTCAAACTTGCTTATGCCTTTGGTAGCGTGTTTGGCCTGCTCAACGTTTACCAGCATCACTTTTGGATTGTGAGAATAATACGTACCCCAGTCGCTAAGCTGAGCGCCGAGGCGTTCAGGTGTGGCATCGCCCAGACAGTGTGTTTCTATGCGCAACCTGCGAAGAACAACGCTGACCATAGAGGTACCTGTGAACACGGCCCATTCAATGCCTAAGTCGCTTAAGTATTCTGAAAGAGCCGCAATGAGTTGACGACTGGCACCGCCACAGCTGCAGGCCAGGTTTCCAACTTCGGCAATATTGCTTCGGGCAACAATTTTCTGAGCAGCCTCCGACACTGAGGCCTCAACCGGTTGAGTCAGGTAGTGCTCAAGAAAAGCCTCTTCCTTGTTAAGCGGGCCAACGCCGATGGCTGCTTTTATGGTGACCTCGTCGCTCAAGGAAAACAGTGTGGGAAGGAAGTATTTAAGCGTTGCTGAGTGATGATGCTGAAACACATCACTGATGTATTGTTCTACTCGTCTGCGTTCAGGTTTTTGAAGCGTGTGTTGCGCCAATGCTGACATGGTGATCTCTCCAGTTGAGTCGGATCTTGTCCTTTGTAACTGGAGAGAGCAGGTGAATTGCTAATCAGTCGCGAAAAACGAAATAATTTTGCAAGTTGTGTTTATTAGGGACGAAAGGTAGCGATGACCAGTGAGCGAATGTTGCTTTCCTTGTGCTTAGGCTCGCCAAATACGCTTGTTCATTGAACCAAACATTTCCGACAGCTCGACCCTTGTTGGTGTTATGCGGATAGGAAGAAAGTTTGGATCTGCGGCGTTCTCGGGCCCGAACTGGGTAAGGTCGTAGTCAATAGTGTTCCACGCGTGATCTTTTGTTGCCTGGTCACTGATGAGTTCGGCTTTGCCGCGCACCATTACATGCACAAAATCTGGCGGCGCTACTTGATATTGAATATCAACGTATGGATTTACGGCCAATTGCTTCGCTTTCGCTGAGACTGGGCTGGTGGCAATCCAGAGTGTTTCACCATCCCATGTAGGGTGCACCATGCGAACTCTGGGTTCATTGCCATCCACCGTGGCAACTGCGCACCATATTGCTTTTTTACAGGCTTCATCTACTTCTGCAAAAAAAGCGCCTTTCTCTTCATTGCTAATAGTCATGTGTATATCCAATTTCTTTGGCGACTGCCGTCGGATGGTAGTCGTCCAGTGTGTCGCAAGCATAGCATGACTGCTTTAAATGCGACGCCGTTGAGTGGATATGCAACTCATTCAAAAAATTGAAGAGAGGCAAATGAGCAGTTAAAGCAATTAGCATTAACGACCTTTGTGCAGCGCTTCCTCAATAATTGTCTGGATCTCCGAAACACTTAATGATCGAATATTTGTAGCTGCTGCGGCATCTAACGCGGCGCGCTCAGCCATTTCCTTAGCGCAATCTCCTGGTACACCAATATCGGTCAGGTTTTTCGGGATGCTCAGTGCGTCCAGCCGATCGCAAACAGCCGAATAGAAACTGCCAAAGTCATCATTATCTAACTGCATTGCAGCAGCCAGTGCCGGCAGCTTATCAATCATCGCCGCCTGGTTGAATCTAAGTGCTGCCGGAAGAACGATAGAGTTGGTGAGACCATGATGTGTGTCGTATTGCGCACCTACCATATGACTGATCGCGTGAACAACGCCCAGGCCTTTGAGAAACGCAATTCCGGCAAGACAAGAGCCGACCAACATCGCGCCGCGCGCTTCCAGATTGTTACCGTTTGCGACCGCTGCCGGCAACCATTGATGAATTAGACGTAAGCCCTCCAGTGCCACACCATCGCACAGTGGGTGAAAGTTGGGCACGCAGTAAGCTTCAATGGCATGAATCATTGCGTCGCAACCGGTCCAGGCGGTTAGATTGGAGGGTAAGCCAATGGTGATTTCAGGGTCTAGCAGGGTTGTTGAAGGCTTGCAGCGCGGGTGCCATATGCAAAGCTTCATTCCACGTATCGTGTCGGTGATCATGCCTGTGCTTTCGGTTTCAGCACCTGTACCCGCAGTGGTAGGAATAGTGATTAGAGGAGGGAACGAATGTGCTGCCAGCTCAGGTGTTTCCTGTTCAATGTTGAAACGCCATAAGTCCAGCTCGTTATTTGCTGTTAAGCAAATGGCCTTACCGCCATCCATTCCGCTGCCACCACCAATAGCTACGATACCGTGGTGTTGATCAGTAATGTATTGTGCTCTACCAGCCGCTATTTCGTCATCGCGTGGATTAGGTGAAATGTTTGAGTAGATTGCAGTCTGTAGGCCTGCATCTTTAAGATACTCTGCAGCTTGAGTCACGAAGTCTAGCTTGGCACTGCCGCTGTCGGTCACAATCAGTGGCCGTTGCATACCGGCTTGCTGACAGTGGTTTGCTATTTCCTTAAGCCGGCCAGGACCATAGGCGATAGGCACTGGAAACGTCCAATCTTGTGGGCTTAGAAAATCAATTTTGGCCATTCTTACATTTCTGTATTCAAGTTTACAGTTCATCATACAGTGACTGATGAGATTGCAGAATAAGTCATAGCTCTGCATCTGAATTGACAATCAAATATGAAGCGAACACTTAGACGCATAAGGACCAGAGAGATGACTGAACAAATTCCGGAGACAATGCAAGCAATGGTACTCACCGGCCATGGTGGAATGGATATGCTGGTATTTGAAGAAGAGTGGCCAACCCCAAAGCTGGGACCGAGCGACGTGCTTATTGAAGTGCGGGCTTGCGGGTTGAATAACACAGACGTAAACACGCGATCGGGTTGGTATTCCAAAACTGTAACTGATGGCACCACGGGCGATGGCTTCGATGAGGTAAATGAAGAAGACCCGACTTGGGGAGCCGCACCGCTTAGCTTTCCACGAATACAAGGCGCAGACGTTTGCGGTGTTGCTGTTGCCTGCGGGGAAAACGCGGATCAGTCTCTATTAGGGAAACGTGTTATCACAGACAACTGGCTTCGTGATTGGAGTGATCCTCTGAACTTGCATGGTGTAGGTTACTTCGGATCAGAATGCGACGGTGGTTACGCGCAATACACAGTCATTGATCATCGCAATGTAGGTGCCGTCGATTGTGACCTGGATGATGAAGAGCTGGCGACGTTTTCTTGTTCTTACACCACTGCGGAAGGAATGCTGTCTCGGGCAAACGTAGTAGAAGGAGATCGCGTATTAATTACTGGCGCCTCAGGTGGTGTAGGTTCCGCACTGATTCAACTGGCTAAACGTCGTGGTGCAGTGGTGATTGCCATGGCTTCTGAAGCCAAGCACGCTCAGGTGAGTGAGTTATCGCCCGACGTGATTTTGCCTCGTGCGCCTGAAGCATTGGATGCTGCGCTTAAAGAAGCAACTGGTTATGACACCGTTAACGTCGTTGCAGATGTTGTTGGTGGTGATTATTTTCCAACCTTGATCGAGGCAATGGAGCGCGGGGGTAGATACACCTGCTCTGGCGCCATTGCGGGGCCGATGGTGTCTTTGGACCTTCGTACTTTGTACTTGAACGATCTTCGATTTATTGGTTCCACGATTGTTGAACCACATGTATTCACTGATTTAATTTCGTACATAGAACGCGGTGAAATCAAGCCAATTTTGGCTAAAAAATATCCACTTCGCGATTTCCATCGGGCGCAGCAAGCGTTTATCGATAAGAAACACGTTGGCAATATCGTGGTTTGTCCTTAATACGCTTTAAATATCTTCAACATGACTGATAATTCGCCATATTGAGCGATTAGCCCCCCCTTTGTTCGCTAGTTGAGTAACGCAAAGCTGTCCAATAATTACTCTAACCTGTACGTGGGAAGCGTCCGATCTTGTCCGTTATTGAGCACTAGGTCACATTGGAAATGAGCACCAATACACAACTGACCTACACTTAAGTATATGAATTTCAGTATTATTTTCGAGATTGTCACCGGCCGATACCGGTCTGCGATAAGCGACTTAATGCACACTAGACAAAAACAACAGAAACCGTCCAAACATTTTCATGCGGCGAAATAGATCGAAAAATAAGCCAAGTGAATTGGGTAGTAAACTACCTGATTCACTTAGCTGTCGAAAACCTTTAGTTGAGGAACTAGAGCCGCGTATTTTGTTTTCTGCTGGTGCGGAAGGTTTGGTCAATCTGGGGATAACGTCAATTGCGGTTGATAGCATCACTGTTGATGATATTTTCGAGCGCAATGGAGACGCGCTGACACTCGGCACCACATCACTGGCACCAAGTTCATCGCTACAGAAAAGCACACCGTCAAAAAGCGAACCGGTGTCGTTCGATGTTGATAGCGAAGCGATTACGCCAACGAAGAGCTTACCTGTTGTGTTCGTGGACCGACAGTCTGAAGACAATACCGTTGCGGTAGCTAACTCAACATTGCTTGAGGCACCGCAAAAACAGCGGCTCGCAAGTTTTTCTGTTACAAACACTAATGACTCTGGTGCAGGCTCTCTTCGCCAAGCTATTCTCGATGCCAATACAGCCGGCGGCACCGATAATATAACGTTTAATATTGGTGGCGGAGGGGCGCAAACCATCGTACTTGCGTCTTCCTTACCGGCGATTACTGATACGGTCAATATCGATGCCAGCACGCAAGGTGGTTACGCGGGCGCGCCGCTGATTGAGCTTAACGCAACCAATGGTGGCTCTGGTTTTAATCTTGCTGCAGGCAGTGACGGTTCCACAATTCGTGGATTCGTAATTAATAAAGCTGCTTTCCACGGTGTAAACATCAGCGGTACTTCAGGTGGTCATACTATCGCGGGGAATTATATTGGCACGGATTCCTCAGGCAACGTTGATGAAGGAGTAGGCAACTACGGAATTTTTCTAGCCGATAGTTCTGGCGGTAATACCATTGGTGGTCTTGGCGCGAACGACGGCAATGTCATTGCTGGTAACGACAGCATAGGTGTATATCTCTTTACTGGCAGTAGCAACACGGTATATGGGAATAGCATCGGAGTGGGCGCCGACGGAACCACGGCACTCGGCAACGGGGGTACTGGTGTCAATATCAACACCAGTAACAACACTGTGGGCGCGCTCGTAACCAACGCGGCCAATGTTATTGCCAATCATACCGGCGACGGAGTTACGGTTGCATCCGGGACCGGTAATACGATATCGGGTAACTCCATTTATGCAAATACCGACCTGGCGATCGATCTGAGTGGCTTTGTCGTTACACCAAACGATACGCTGGACGCCGATAGTGGAAATAATAATCAGCAGAATTTTCCGGTGCTGTTTTCCGCAAATACAGATGGTGTCGGAAGCATCAATGTTTCTGGCTCGCTGAACAGCAATGCTTTGACGAGCTACCGCATAGAATTTTTTAGCAATCCTACGGCAGATGCGTCAGAACATGGTGAAGGGCAAACTTATCTTGGTTCGGTTAACGTATCGACCGATGCCTCTGGTGATACCAATTTCGATACAACTATCTCGACGACTGTTGCGGTCGGCAGCTCTATCAGCGCAACAGCAACCGCCACCTCCTTCCCAACACTTGGCGATACCTCGGAGTTTGCTGAAAATGTGATTGCACAAGATTACAGCACGGCCACAGTCACGACCGCAAGTGACACTCTGGACGGTACCGTTACTTCACTGACCAATCTGATCAATAACAAAGGTGCTGACGGCCGTATTTCTCTTCGCGAGGCAATTCTTGCCACCAATGCCACCACAAATGGTGGCAGTCCGGATAATATTTTTTTCGACATACCGGAGTCACTTGTTTCCGGCTCACACCTGTTAACACCAATCACCGCTCTGCCAGTCATTACTGATGCAGTTGTAATTGACGGCACGACCCAAAACAGTTGGGTCGCTGGAAGTTTCCAGCCCATCGTCCTCGACGGTAACGATGGCAGTTTCGACGCGTTGACATTCGCGGCAACGAGTGACGGTAGTGAAGTTCGCGGGCTCGTAATCAGGGACTTTAACTCTGACGTAATCGATATCCTCGACGACGCAGACAATATCACAATTGCAGGCAACTGGATTGGGCAATTTAACAGTGATGGAACGGACGCTGGTGTTGGCGAAGCAAATACCTTTTCCGGTATTCGCAGTTACGGCGACAATGTATCAATTGGTGGTAGCACCGTAGCAGATCGAAACGTTATTTCCGGAAGCGAATTCAGTGTGTTGATTCGAGGGACGGCAACAGGCAACACGGTTTCAGGTAACTTTTTTGGTACCAATGTGGCGGGCGACGCGGTGCTTGGATCAACCGATTATGCGGTCTACCTAATGGATTCCGCCAGCAATGCAAGCATCGGTGGGGCGAACACCTTTGAAGGCAATGTAATCGCCGGGATAGACATCATCTCAATTGGACTATTCAACGAAAATAACGACAATATAACCATCCAGAACAATCTGATCGGCGTATCGGCCGACGGAACGACGCAACTGGATTTTAACACTGGCACTGGAAGTGCAGTCTACATTACCGATGGTGGAGACAATGCACAAATCCTCAACAACCTAATAGCGGGGTCTGTCTTCGCGGGAATCGAGTTGGACTCAACGGGTGTGAGTGACGGAACCTTGATTCAGGGAAACATCATTGGCACCAATGCAACTGGAGCACAAAACTGGGGCCACGGCGAGAATGCAATTCTGATCGAAAATGCAACCAATACAACGATTGGTGGAATCGGTGCGGGTGAAGGAAATACTATTGCCTACAGTGGCCAAGTCTCTCCGGCGTTTGGCTCAGGAATTTCAATTCAGGATGGCGGCAGCGGTAATTCTGTTTTAGGAAATTCAATTTTTTCTAATGTGAGCACTGGAATCGATTTAAGTGTCACAATGGATGATGGCGCTACGTACAACGACGCCGAAGATGCTGATTCCGGCTCCAACGATTTTCTTAACTTTCCGGTATTGACGAATGTAGTTCAGAACGGAGCAAATCTGGAGATCAACTTCGATGTCGATGTGCCTGCTGGCAGTTACCGTATCGAATTCTTTGACAACGCCGACGGAGTTGATGCGATCGGGTTTGGAGAAGGTAAAACGTATATTGGTTCTGCAAACATAACAGTAACTGGCGCAGTGGGCTACGAAGGATTTAGCACAACGCTGAACGGAATTACTGCAAGCGGTGTAAACAATATCACCGCTACGGCCACAGAAGCGGATGGTGGCTTTACAACGTTTAGCAGTTCCAGTGAATTTAGCCCGCAGTTTCAGGGTGCTGGTACTTTAGTCGTTGATACCGTTATCGACACAATAGATGGCGATACTTCCAGCATAACTGCGCTTCTGGGCAACCGCGGCACAGATGGATTCATTTCCTTGCGAGAAGCAATAACAGCAACAAACAACACTGCAAACGGTGCGTCACCCGATAAGATTCGCTTCGATATCGCCGGTGCAGGTCCCCACACAATTACTTTAAGCAGCGCATTGCCAACCATCACACAGACGGTCATTCTGGATGGCTGGAGCGAACCCGACTACGCCGGTACTCCGGTGATAGAGCTGGACGGTTCGAGTGCCGGCGCTGGCGTTAATGGTCTGGCATTCGCTGGCGGTGGCGCTGGTAGTACGGTTCGCGGATTCGCGATCACCCAGTTTGCTAATTCAGGTATTTTTCTGAGCAACGTCAATAGTGTCACTGTCGTTGGAAATTACATAGGCACTAATATTGCCGGCACGGCCGACTCAGGGAATAGTGTCTCCGGTATCGTGCTTAGCAATGCCGACTTAAATACGATTGGTGGGCTCACGGTCGCAGAGCGCAACGTTATATCGGGCAACAATTCGCACGGTATTGATCTGCAAAATGGCGCCGCGACTAATACGATAATCGGCAACTATGTTGGCACAAACGCCTTGGGAACGGCGCAGATCGGCAACGGAAACTGGGGCATCGCGCTTTCAAGCGGCTCAAACAACAATACAATCGGCGGGGCATCTGCCAATGCGCGCAACGTAGTTTCAGGAAACACGGTTGGCCTGGACTTCACCGATGCGAGCACGTCTGATAATACAGTCCTAGGTAACTACATTGGCCTGAACGCGGCTGGCACAGCTAACATCGGTAACGGTAATGCCGCGATTGTTGTGCAGAATTCTGCGGCTGCTAACTCGTTCGAAAGTAATGTTATCGCTGGTGGCTCCACCGATGGAATTCGAATCGACGGCGCAGACAATACCCAGATTCTGTCTAACTTCATCGGTACGAATGCGGCTGGCGACGCTGACCTAGGCTTCTTACAGGAAGGTATAGATGTTAGCAATGCTGACGGGACAATTATTGGTGCAGTTGGTCAAGGCAACCTGATTAGTGGTAACAACAGCGCCGGTATAGGTTTACGAGTTGCTGCCAGCAATACAGAAATAATTGCGAACCTGATAGGCACAAATGCTGCAAATACTGCCGGCATTGCCAACAGTGTGCACGGTATTGCCATCAGCTCTACTGCAGCTGACTCCAGAATAGGTGGCGTGGCCGCGGGTGAAAGCAACACCATTCGGTTCAACTCCGGTGACGGGGTTAGTATTACGGGTAGCGGTACAGGTCACAGCGTTGTTGGTAACAGCATTTTTGCTAACACCGAACTCGCACTTGACCTCGATATTGATGGTGTCACTGGCAATGACTTTAACGATGTTGACAGTGGCGTTAACAACCTGCAGAACTACCCAACAGTGCACAGCGCAATTACCAACGGCAGTACTTCGGTGACGATAACTGGCAATATCAATACGATTGCAAGCACAAATTATCAGATACATTTCTACGCTAACAGTGCGGCGGACGCCAGCGGATTTGGCGAAGGTGAGCGTTATCTAGGATCTACAAGCGTCACAACTAATATTTCTGGTGATGCGTCTTTCAATCAGGTTCTTAGCGCTCTGGTGGCCGATGGCGAATTTATATCAGCTACAGCAACGGTTGACCTTGGTGGTGGCTCGTTAGGTGATACATCAGAATTCGCTGGTAATATTAGTGCAACGCTGCCGCTACCAATTATTGACCTTGATGCCAATGACAGTACAACGATCGGAAATAGTTATGTTGGCTCATTTACTGAAGCAGCCGGTGCAGTTTCTGCTGTTGATATTGACGCGAACATAAGCGATACCGACAGTTCTACCCTCGATTCGCTCACTGTCACAATCACCAACCAACTTGATGGAACGGCTGAAATACTAAGCGCAAATACTTCGGGCACAACAATAACCGCTGTTTATACGCCCGCAACCGGAGTGCTTGGCTTAAGCGGTACCGATACCGTTGCAAACTATCTACAGGTCTTGCGAACGATTACTTATAACAACACATCAGATTCACCCGATACAACAACAAGGGCTATAGAATTCGTCGCCAACGACGGTGACAACGACGGTAACACCGCGCAAGCGCTGTTATCAATCACAGCTGTGAATGATCCGCCGACCTGGGTCTCTCTGGATGACAACCCTACATTTACTGAAGGTGGCTCGGCGATAGTGCTTGATAGCACGGTAGAGGTCACTGATGCAGAACTGGATTCATTTAATGCCGGCGCTGGGAATTTCGATGGAGCCACGGTGGCACTGGCTCGTAACATTGCTGCCAATGCTGAAGACGTATTCGACTTCAATGATGGCAGTGGGATTAGCTTGCTCGGCGGAAACTTGATCAAGAACGGTCAAGCCATTGCCAGCTTTGACACGGCCACCACCGCTGGTGAACTCGTGGTTACATTCACTGATGACAACGGCGAGACTCCCACGTCGGCCGACACCCGTAATATTCTGCGCCAAATCACTTATGAAAATTCGTCCAGCAACCCACCGGGCAGCGTGCAGATTGACTGGACGATTGATGATGGCAATGTGAGCAATCAGGGATCGGGCGGGGCGCAGCAAGCGACAGGCAATAACGTGGTCACGATATCGGCCAGCAATAACGCGCCATTGCTTGGAAACAACTCGCTGACTATTCTTGAAGGTGAAAGTGTTGTGCTTTCAGCAGCCGAGCTCAGCGCGACGGACGTGGATGATAACGATAACGCGCTGACTTTTACTGTCTCTGGCGTTAGCGGTGGCCAGTTTGAGTTACTCAGTAATCCACAAGATCTGATCACCAGCTTTACTCAGTCTCAGATCATTGCGGGGCAAGTGGTGTTTGTTCACGATGGCGGTGAAGCCGCACCGGCCTACAGCATAGAAGTCAGTGACGGTGCATCCAGCGACGGACCGCAAGCAGCTACTATCAGTTTCACTGCCGTTAATGATGCGCCGACTATTCACAATCTTGGCGGCGATTCGGTTAGCGCATTTAACGATGGGTCTGCTTATTCGCTGGACTCCAATGTTCTTGCTACTTTACAAGATAACGACATACCGGCTGATTACGACGGAGGCTTTCTGCAAGTCAGCGGTTCCAGTTTCGACGGTCTGGATTTAATTGAAATTAATACCAGCGGCAGCATCAGTCTGTCGGCCGGCATCAGTGATGGCTCTGTTGTGACCATCGGTGGAACCAGTGTTGGTAGTTTGAGCGCCACCAGCAGCAGCGCATTTAGAATCAATTTCAACGCCAACGCTAATGGAACGCATGTTGACACCCTGTTGCGCAACCTGACATTTACCAGCACTTCAACAACGCTTGGCAGTCGCACAGTTGATTTTACGTTCAACGACAATGACGGCACTGTCAATGGCGGCACTGAAGTAAGTGATACGGCCAGCGTTCAGGTGTTTGTTGCGCAGCCGGGCAATGGACAAGTGAATGGAACCGAAGACACAACCTATATATTTGTTGCTAGTGATTTCGATTTTACTGGCATCAGCGACGATAACCTGACTGATATTGAGATACTGGGTCTCCCTGCAAACGGAACGTTAAACTATAACGGCAGTGCGGCCGTCATTGGACAGCTGGTCAGCAAGGCTGATATTGATGGAGGGTTGTTGCAATTCATACCCGACGTAGACGATAACGGGATGCCTTACGGATCGTTCGATTTCCAGATGAATAACGGCAAGCCGAGCATTAATGTTCTGGCAGGTGAACCAAACTCGTACACTCTGAATGGCGGGTCATTGACACCCACTGATGCCATCATTGCTAACGTATCAAACTTTGGAACTAGCGGAACGTATCAGTCCGCGATCAGTATCATTGCAGCCGACAGTACAATTGATGCCGCTTATCTTGCACAAGGCAGCGTACTATTTAACGGCTTTGTATCTGATGGAAACTGGACAGTCGCGGAATTGACGGCACTGGATACTTGGGTGCAAGCAGGTGGAGTGCTGATAACCACCAGCGATGCAGCCAACTATGATGCTGTGTCTGCATCCTATGGCCTTGTTATTGGTGGTACGGCGGCTTCTACCTGGCTTGTAGCAGACCAGACCGCGGACATAATGAACGGGCCTTTTGGTTTGGTTGGTACAAATGGCAGCGCATTCAGCGCATTAGGCAGCATCAGTTATTTCACCACGGCCAGTCTTGCGCCTGGCGATCAGGTGTTGGCAACAGATTCTGTTAGCGGTGAGCCAACAATGGTGCTGCGTCAACTGGGCAGTGGCTGGATACTGTTCACCTCTGATGAAGGTATTTTCCGAGCAAGCATGTCCGGCGGTGGTGCGATTGCAACAGCAAATGATCGCTTGGCAGCGAATGTATTTGCATGGGCCGCTGACCAGGTACCTGCCAGTTCCTCGCACACCGTAGATCTTAATATTGCCGCGGTCAATGACGCGCCAGTTGCTGCGAATCTTAATGCAGCTGAAACCTACACGGAAGACACACCGCTCAACTTGGTTGATGTCATTGTGTCTGATGTTGATCACACAACAACGACAGTTACCTTGACCTTGTCTGATACAGCCGCTGGTAGTCTGTCGACTGCTACGTCGGGTTCAGTAACGTCAACGTATAACGCAGGTTCTGCAGTGTGGACAGCGTCGGGCGCAGTTTCTGACGTAAACACTTTGCTGGCCGGCGTTACCTACACCCCGGCGTTGAGCTACAACAGTAACTTCACCATTGCGACCTCTGTGTCCGACGGTGTTGCGCCAGCAGTAACTGGCACTAAGAACGTGACTGGCACGGCTGTCAATGACGCGCCTACGGCTACCAATTTGAATGCCGCGCAAGCATACACGGAAGATACGCCACTCGATCTGATTGACATTGTCGTGGCAGACGTTGATAACGCCAATACGACGGTGACCTTAACCGTGTCTGACACAACCGCAGGTGCCTTGTCGATTGGTACATCAGGCGCTGTTACGTCGACGTACAATGCAGGCTCCGGAGTGTGGACGGCATCGGGTGCGGTTGCCGATGTTAATACTTTACTGGCCGGCGTTACCTACACGCCAACGCTGAACTACAACAGTAACTTCACTATTGCGACGTCCGTTTCCGACGGTGTTGCGCCAGCAGTAACTGGCACCAAGAACGTGACAGGCACGGCCGTCAATGACGCGCCCACAGCCACTAATTTGAATGCTGCGGAAGCCTACACAGAAGACACACCGCTCGATTTAATTGACATCGTCGTGTCGGATATTGATAACGCCAATACAACGGTTACCTTGACCTTGTCTGATACGACCGCTGGTAGCTTGTTGACTGCAACATCGGGTTCAGTAAGCTCAACGTATAATGCAGGCTCCGGTGTGTGGACGGCATCAGGTGCTGTTGCCGATGTTAATACTTTGCTGGCCGGCGTTACTTACACACCGACATTAAACTACGATCAGAGCTTTACGATAGTGACCTCAGTGTCGGACGGCATAGCGCCTGCGGTGACCGGATCGAAGAGTGTTACCGCCACGGCGTTGAACGATGCGCCA
>JBGCDE010000144.1:0-7675 GCA_045105115.1 Pseudomonadales bacterium
CTGCAAGCAAATACACATAGGTTAGTAAAATGGCTGTGATAACCGACAAGGAAATATTTGCTATGAAAGCGCGAGATTTGGCAGGCGTGGAATTCATTTCATGACCTCCAGAGCATTACACATAACAGTTAAGTATACGTCAGTGTGACGTGTTTCAATGCGTCGATGTGACATGTATCTACGATGCTTTCTTTCTCACTCATTTTCATAACTATCTAATTTTTCAAATAATATTCTACATTGAGCTTTTGCCGAGCATTGCGAATTACGTCACTTCACCCGTAAATCACCACACAAATATTTTCTCGCAAAACCAACACTAACTTGCCAACTTGTTTCCACCCATGTTACCTTAAATTGGTCAGCATAAGGAACGTGCTATGTCATCCAATTTTGTCCGCAGTTTGCAGGCGCATCTTCGTGCGCGTCATTATTCTAAGCGTACCGAACAGGTCTATGTGTATTGGGCTGTTCAATTCGTTAGGTTTCATGGTCTTGAACACCCGGAAACGCTAGGCTCGCAAGAGGTGGCTCAGTTTCTTGAGCATTTGGCGGTTAAACGCAATGTAAGCCCTTCTACTCAAAAAACAGTTTTGAATGCGCTCAGCTACTTGTATGTGCGGTTTTATGGGCGAGAGCTTACAGACCTTGGTGAATACACTCGGGCGTCAGCACCAACCAAGCTACCCGTTGTTCTTACGCTGCAGGAAATACGGTCGCTGCTGTCATGTATGGAAGGCGAGCATTTGTTATGTGCACAGCTTATGTATGGCTCGGGCCTGCGTGTAATGGAAGCTTGCCGGCTTCGCGTTAAAGACATTGATATTGAAAGGCTCTCTGTTTATGTGCGCGACGGCAAGGGGCGCAAGCAACGCATAACCACCTTGTCTGAAGCCTGCGTAGAGCCATTGCAGCTGCAGTTTGAAAAAGTCAGATTGTATTGGCAGCAAGACAAAATGGCGGATGTATGGGATGGGGTCTATCTTCCTTATGCATTGGCTCGCAAATACCCAGCCGCACCTTTTGAATACGGCTGGCAATATCTGTTTCCTGCGCGGCGTCGAAGCAAAGATCAGCGAACGGATGAACACGGTCGGCCTCTGGTGCGCAGGCATCATATTGGTGAGCAATCGGTTCAACGTGCGGTTAGAAGTGCCGTGCGGCGCTCAAATATACACAAGCCCGCATCTTGTCATACCTTGCGCCACAGTTTTGCCACTCACCTGTTGGAACGCGGTGCTGATATACGAACTGTGCAAGAGCAATTGGGTCATTCTGACATTCGCACAACGGAAATTTATACCCATGTGCTGAATCGGGGTGGGCGCGGCGTGCTGAGTCCGTTGAATGATGTGTAGGCTAAGGGCTACGAAATTTTGCGCAAGCTAAAGCTGGCTTGATAAGAATTAGATCGTAAGTGTTTATGCGCAAGCAAACCTTGCTTGAATTCACGCCGGGTATTTACAAGGCGGCTGCTCGCTACAATCACGTTTTCATAATTTGGATTTTCGAAGCGATAGCTGCATTTGAAACCACTCGCATTGCGCCTGGCTGTATTTACATAAGAGTCGCGCATCTCTCGCCGGCTAACAAAATTTGTTACTAGTAAGCCGTTATTTGATAACAGGCGGCCAGTCTGCGCCACCCATTCTGCATTGGCTTCAATGGCTCGCTTGGGCTCGCCATTTTCTTCACCGTATAAATCATCAATGATCAAATCAAACTGCGGTGGTCGCTTTTTTGCGGCCTGTTTATTTACCCACTGAATGGCGTCGCCGTGAAGCAGTTCGGTGTTGTTGTAGTTAACGTTGAAAAATCGGGTTGCGATTTTTAGGTGCGTTTCATCCAGCTCAATGGCGGTTATGTGTTGAGGCTGTATGAAATGTTGCAATAAGTGAATAGCAGCACCGCCACCCACTCCCAACATCAGAACAGTTCGGATGCTGGCTGGTGGGTGCAGCAGGGCTGGCAATACCAGCAAGTCCCAAACGCCGCGGGTTACGATCAGCTTGGGGTTGTAATGACTGTGAAAAACACCGTCTTTGTACAGGCGAACAGTTTTACCGGCGCTGCGCACCTGGTAATGCCCGCTGGCGTCTATTTTTTCCCAGACAAGCGCCACTTAATATTGATCTTTAAACGCCTGAGCGGCGGGTTGTATGCACTCAATCATGGGTTATCTCAGTGAGCTGGGGCTGCGCAGTATTTTATACCACCGGCCGGCAACAGAAAATCGCTTAAGCCTCAGGCCACTTCATCTACGTCTGACGAGTTCGGTTTGAATCGCTCTTCGGCCATTCGGTCGGCAATTCGCTCTGGGCGCACAGCGGAGTATTTGCTGCGTTGCAGTAGCTCCATCACAGTGTCACCAATATTGGCTACATGATCATTGCTTTCGTCTTTGCTGCTGCCCACTCGAGCGTGGTGAATAGCAATGATACCACCGGCGTTCAGTACGTAATCCGGCACATAGAGTATGTCGCTGGCGGCCAGTTGTCGACCATGGTCAGCACGCACCAACTGATTGTTTGCAGCGCCGGCTATCAGCTGGCAGTTCAACTGCACTATGCTGCTGTCGTTGATAACACCACCCAGCGCGCACGGCGCAAATACGTCCACCTTGTGCCGGTAAATCTGATCACCCACCAGCTCGGTTGCGCCCAGCTCATCAACAGCGCGGCGAACGTTTTTGGCATTGATGTCTTGCACAAACAATTCAACACCCGCTTCATGAAGATACTTTGCCAAGTCAAAGCCCACGTTTCCCAAACCCTGAATCGACACGCTCAAACCGCTTATGGTTCTTCCACCGAATCGAAATTTGGCGGCCGCTTCAAGCCCTTTGAACACGCCCAATGCCGTCGCCGGTGAGGGGTCGAGTGAGCCGCCTGCATTGCCGGCATGACTTGGCATTCTGCCGCCGGCTATATGCTCTGTGTGCTCAGCCATTAACTGCATATCTGCAACCGTTGTTCCAGAGTCCTGGGCAATGATGTAGCGACCGCCCAGCTCATTCACGGCAGTAGCCATGGCTTCAAATAAGGCGTCTGTTTTGTCTCGCTTAGGGTCACCGATAATCACTGACTTACCACCACCCAGCGGTAAATCAGCCATGGCAGCCTTGTACGTCATGCCACGTGATAAACGCAGCGCGTCTGTACAAGCTTGTTCTTCACTGGCATAGGGGTACATTCTGCAACCGCCCAAGCCTGGGCCAAGGTTGGTGTTATGCAATGCGATAATCGCGCGCAAGCCGCTGGCCTGATCTGTAACGCGCACTACTTTTTCATGCTCATCAAAATCGGCTTTGCCGACTACGTCTAATGATTGCAAGCTCATGTTACCCTCTAACTACCTTTTAACTGTTGCTGTTGCTGTTGCTGTTGCTACGCAGCGTCTTGTACGTGAATGCGAACTACTTTGTTATCGCGCCCATAGAATCGGTCAAACAAGCTCAGGCGCGTTTGTTCTGCGTGCGCAATACTGGTTTCTTTAACGTGGCCAAAGCCTCGTATGTGCGACGGCAAACGTGCAATCTCAATAGCGGCTTGATAATCGCCATCGTTTAGGTCTGTAAGCAGTCTCAACACGTCGGCTTCAAACAAGGCGATGGCTTCACGTTCTTGCGTTCGCTCATCGCTGTAACCAAAAGGGTCGAACGCTGTACCACGCAAACCTTTTAGCTTCGCCAGTATTTTGAACATTTGCTGCGTCCACTGTGGAAACGCGCGCTTTCTAAGATGCCCGGTTTCCGGGTCCCGTTTCGAAAACAACGGAGGCGCCAGATGAAAGTTCAAGGTGTAGTCGCCTTCAAACTGCTCTTCAATGCGGCGTTTAAAATCGCCATTAGTGTACAGGCGTGCCACCTCATATTCGTCTTTATACGCCATCAACTTATGTAAATTACGAGCAACGGCGTCGGTTAAAGGAAGCGAGGAATCGTGTTTGTCATAGTCTTGCTCAGCTACGCGTACCTTTTCCACAAGCTGGCGATAATGGTCGCTGTAAGCACGGTTTTGATACTGCAGCAATTGCTCAGCACGCCACTCAATCACTTCATCCACGTCACGCAAAAACTCAGGTGTTTCTTTCGGCTGCGCGATGCTAGTCACTGCATCTAGATCATGCGCAGCACGTCGCCCCCACAGAAAGGCCAGCGCGTTGAAGTCAACGGCTACTGCATTGAGTTCTATCGCTTCCTGTATGGCGCCAGCGCTTACCGGTATCAAACCTTGCTGATAGGCATAGCCCAATAAAAATAAGTTACTGGCAATCGAGTCACCCAGTAAGCCAGTCGCTATGGCAGAAGCATTTATAAAATGTGTTTTTTCATCACCCACTTCCTGGCGCAACAAGGCCTTCATGGCGTCACCTGGAAACGCCATATCACGGTCATGAATAAAGCCCGCGGTGGGTGCTTCAAAGTCATTGATCACGGCGTGTGAGCGGTCACGATGCAGCTTGGCAATGGCGTCATCGGCATTGGCAACCACCAGGTCGCAACCTAATAATAAGTCGGCGTCACCGGCGGCTATGCGTACGGCGTGAATATCTTCCTGGCGGTGACCAATGCGAACATGGCTTACAACCGCACCAAACTTCTGCGCCAAGCCGGTCTGGTTCATGGTGGCCACACCTTTGCCTTCAATATGCGCAGCCATGGCCAGTATGGCGCTGATGGTCAGTACACCGGTTCCACCAACACCGGTAACCAGTACGTTCCAGGGCTTATCAAATACAACAGCCGGTGGTTCGGGTAAGTTCGCAAATTCGGCGGTTTCAGCCACTGCCTTTTTCTTTTTCAGTTGGCCGCCGTGCACAGTGACAAAACTTGGGCAGAAACCTTTCACACAGGAATAATCTTTATTACACGCACTTTGATCAATCTGTCGCTTTCTGCCCAATTCGGTTTCTTTGGGCAGTACCGACAGGCAGTTAGACTTCACACTGCAATCGCCACACCCTTCACACACGTCTTCATTAATAAACACACGCTTGGCTGGGTCGTCCATCAAACCCTTTTTGCGTCGGCGCCGTTTTTCAGCCGCACACGTTTGGTCATAAATAATGACTGATGTACCCGGCACATTCCGCATGCGCTTTTGCACCTGGTCCAGGTCATCTCTGTGGTCTGTGCTCAAGCCGTTGAAGCTTGCTAGCTTGCCTTGATATTTTTCAATGTCGTCGCTGACCAGTGCAATTTTTTGCACGCCTTCTGCGCGTACCTGATCGATAATCATGGGCACCGTTAACGGGCCATCATGCGGTTGCCCACCCGTCATTGCCACGGCGTCGTTGTACAGAATTTTGTAGGTGATGTTCACGCCTGAGGAAATAGCAGCACGAATCGCCAACAAACCAGAATGAAAATACGTGCCGTCACCCAGGTTTTGAAATATGTGTTGTTCCTCCGTAAACGGCGCCTGACCTATCCACTGCGCACCTTCGCCGCCCATTTGGGTAAACGAATGCGTTTCGCGGTTCATCCAGGTCACCATGTAATGGCAACCAATGCCACCGCCCGCACGGCTGCCTTCCGGCACTACCGTAGACGTATTGTGTGGGCAGCCGGAACAATAATGCGGAACGCGGTCCAGCTTATCGCGCGGTGATTCCAATGTACGCTCTTTGGCTTCCAGAAAAGCCAGGCGTTCGCGAATACGTTCGCTGTCGTAATAGCGCGCTATTCGCGCAGATACCGCGCGGGCAATCATGGCCGGCGTGAGTTCACCAAAGTTCACCAACAAGTCGTGACCATACTCATCAAACTCACCAATCACTCGCGGCCGCTCAGCCACCGGCCAGTTATACAACTGCCCGGTTAACTGGTCTTCAATCACGCTGCGCTTTTCTTCCACCACCAGAATTTCTTCCAGCCCTTTGGCAAACTCATGCGTACTCACTGGCTCCAGCGGCCAGCTCATACCCACTTTCAAAACACGCAAACCAATGTCACCCGCTAACTGCTGGTCTATGCCCAGGTCTTCCAGGGCTTGCATCACATCAAGATACGACTTGCCCGAAGTGATAATGCCAAGCCGTGGTTTGGCGCTGTCAATCATGATCTTGTTAAGGCGGTTTACCCGTGCAAAATGTCGCGCCGCGTAAATGCGGTACTTGTTCATGATGTATTCTTGTTCCAGCGGCGTGCTGCCCAAGCGGCCATGCACACCTTCTGGTGGCAGTTCAAAATCTTCAGGCACAACAATAGACACACGGTTTGGATCAATCTCGGCCGAAATCGCCGAATCCATATTCTCCGTAATCGCCTTCATCGCCACCCACGAACCGCAGTAACGAGAAAGTTCCCAACCAAACACACCCAGATCTAACACTTCCTGTACATTAGCCGGGCTAAGCACTGGAATAGATGCCCCCATAAACATGTGTTCGGTCTGATGCGGCAAGGTAGACGACTTCGCCGCATGATCATCACCCGCAATCGCAAGCACCCCACCGTGCTTCGCTACACCGAATGCATTAGCGTGGCGAATAACATCCATGCTGCGATCAACACCCGGGCCCTTGCCATACCACATACTAAACACACCGTCGTATTTAGCCTGCGGATACAAATTCACTTGCTGACTGCCCCACACCGCCGTTGCCGCCAGGTCTTCGTTCACACCCGCCTGAAACGTAATATTGCGCTCTTCAAGATGCGACTGCGCCTTCCACAGTGCCTGATCAATACTGCCCAATGGCGAACCACGGTAACCGGATATAAACCCAGCCGTATTCAAACCCGCCTGCACATCACGCTGATGCTGCAGCATAGGCAAACGCACCAGCGCATCAATGCCGGTCATATACGCGCGCGTAGCGTCGTGGGCGAACTTATCGTCTAGGGAAATTTTGCGGGCAGAAGCTTTATGTGCAGCCATTAAGAACCTCTTATGCACTCAGGGGGTCAGTTCGTGGGCATTCCTAAAGCTTACGCACAAAAAAGCGGTTTTTCCTGCCTATATCGCCCGCTTTCGTCGGCTTTATGACTTATAATTTCTCTATATCACTATTAATTAGATATTTTATTCATGGAACTCGACGCAACGGATATTCGTATCCTCGAACTGCTACAAACAGACGCCAGTCTCAGCACAGCCGACATAGCCGCCAAGGTGAATCTTTCTCAGTCACCCTGCTGGCGACGCATCAATCAATACGAAAAAGCCGGCCTGATCAGCCGTAAAGTTCACGTTCTGAACCGGGAAAAACTGGGCATGGAGATTGTGGTGTTCACGTCTATCTCACTGAGTAACAGCAGCGGTGATGCGCTGGATACTTTCGAGGCGGCGGTGGCAAAGTTTCCGGAAATTGTGGAGTGCTACACGATGACTGGGGTTATGGATTACATGCTAAAAATTGTGGCGAAAGACATTCGTCACTACGAGCAATTTGTTCGGCAACAACTTGCGCAGCTGCCGAATATTCGGGAGTTTCATTCGCATGTTTCTGTTACTAAGATTAAGGACACTACTGCGCTGCCTTTGCGGACTCAGCTTTAATCGATAGCAGTTCTTTGTTGTTAGACGGGCTGAGGTTTTTGTGGTCCTGATACAGCGTTCGGATGGATACTTTGATTCACTGCGCAACTTGACCGCTCCGCGGTGCCCTCTTTCCCAAAAGTAGCCTCGCAAAGGCGAGTCTATTTTGCTCTCTCGGTCTGCGTTTTTTA
>JBGCDE010000145.1:0-25533 GCA_045105115.1 Pseudomonadales bacterium
TTTGCAGCTGCTTGGTCTTCAAAGGGTCTTTCATACGAATGCGGCGAAAAAGCTCCGGCGCGAAATGCGGAATACCGGTGAACTGCAGCTCTTCACCACTGGTAAACGTATCCCCAATCTGAATAGTGCCGTGATTGTGCAGACCAATAATATCGCCCGCTAAGGCTTCTTCTACGTGGGCGCGTTCACCGGCGGTAAACGTGACCGCATCGGCAATGCGCACATCTTTACCAATGCGTACGTGGCGCATTTTCATGCCACGTTGATAACTTCCAGACACCACACGCATAAAGGCGATGCGATCGCGGTGCTTGGGGTCCATATTTGCCTGAATCTTGAATACAAAACCTGAGAATACATCGTCGCCGGGTTGCACCTGGCGATCACCCGCATTGCGCTCTTGCGGGATCGGCGCGTGTTCAACAAAACCGTCGAGCATTTCGCGCACACCGAAGTTACCCAACGCTGTTCCGAAATACACCGGGGTTAATTCGCCCGCAAGGTACGCGTCACGGTCAAACTCATGACTGGCGCCGCGCACTAATTCTATTTCATCAAGAACACTTTCATAAATTGTGCCCAAGTGAGCCTTGGCTTCATCACTGTGCAAACCTTTTATCTGCACGTCTTCAGGAATAGTTTTGCCCTGGCCTTGCTGAAACACATGAATAGTGTCGGTATATAGATTGTATACGCCCTTGAACTGGCGCCCCATATCCAGCGGCCAATTAATTGGTGCGGCTGCAATATTCAATACAGTTTCAATTTCGTCTAACAATTCGATTGGGTCACGAATATCGCGGTCCATTTTGTTCACGAAGCTGAGTATGGGTGTAGTGCGAAGACGACACACTTCCATCAACTTAATGGTACGTGCTTCTACGCCTTTGGCGCCATCAACCACCATCAGCGCCGAATCAACGGCGGTCAGTGTGCGATAGGTGTCTTCTGAGAAATCTTCATGGCCAGGTGTGTCGAGCAAATTAACTGTTCGACCCTTGTACGGAAATTGCATCACTGACGAGGTAACCGAAATACCCCGCTCTTGCTCCATACTCATCCAATCAGACGTGGCATGGCGGTCAGACTTGCGCCCTTTCACGGTACCAGCCTGCTGTATGACGTTACCAAACAGCAGCAATTTTTCAGTAATGGTGGTTTTACCAGCGTCCGGGTGCGAAATAATCGCGAAGGTACGACGGTCTGTATAGCTGTCGGTCATGAAAATGGACAATGGTGATGGAAATGACGGCCAGCGATTATACAGAGTTATCCGTGTTTGTGTGTTAAGCGATCAAATAGCGAGCGGTAGGCTAAGGTTCGAGCATCGAGCAGAAAAATGTTCATAAACTTACACTTGCGAGCCAATCCGGTTTCACGATACAACTGATTTCAGCTAGGGTTTACGTAGAGGTTCTAGTCTTTCCCCAAGGAGTTGTTTCCCCCCCATGTCGCACCCTTTTTCCTATCGGCCTGATATTGACGGGCTTAGAGCGGTTGCCGTTATGGCTGTGCTGCTATTTCACGGTGGCGTCACCAGCATTTCCGGAGGGTATGTTGGCGTAGATGTATTTTTTGTGATCAGTGGTTATTTAATCACCTCTATCATCACCAGCAAGGTGGACAAAGGTACCTTCAGTCTTATCGACTTCTGGGAGCGACGCGTACGCCGGATTATTCCACCGTTGATGGTGGTTGCCCTGTTTGCGCTGGTCGGTAGCTGGTGGTTGCTATTCCCTGACGATTATCGGGATTTCAGTGAATCACTGCTCGCCATCACCTTGTTTGCATCAAACTTTCTGTTCTTCACAGAGGCTGGCTACTTTGCCGGACCCGGTGAATTAAAACCCTTACTTCACACTTGGTCGTTGGCGATTGAAGAACAGTTTTACCTGTTGTTTCCTCTGTTGATGATGGCACTCGCCGGCGGCCGCGCTCGCTACCGGGTAGTGGTTATTGGCGTACTCGCGTTTATCTCTCTGTTGCTGAGCCACCAGATGGTGAAAAGCGCACCAGAGGCTGCCTTTTTCCTTTTGCCCGCCCGCGCCTGGGAACTGAGTATTGGTGCTTTGCTGGTGTTCATTCGCTTGAGTAACAATGCCCCCGGATGGCTTAGAGAAATTCTGAGTCTGTCTGGCCTGGCCATGATCATTTACACCTGCCTGGTGTACACATCCGAAACGCGGTTTCCCGGCTTCAGCGCCTTGCTGCCGTGCGTTGGCACCGGCCTGATTATTTTCAGTCAATCACCTGATCACAAAACATGGTGTTACAAGCTGCTGGCGCTCAGGCCGGTTGTGTTCATTGGCCTGCTGTCGTATTCCCTGTATTTGTGGCATTGGCCTTTGCTGGTGTTCGCCCGCTATCACGCCAGCGGTGAAGAGCACACAATGCTAAATGCCGCCGCCATGGTTGCCAGCTTCGTACTGGCCTATTTTTCATGGCGGTTCGTGGAAGGACCTATTCGTCGTGGCGACGTGTTTACCACAAGAAAATCAGTATTTGTTGCGGCCTTTGCTGCTGCGGTTGTGTGCATCGGTATTGGACTTGCCGGTCACTTAAGCAATGGCTTTCCGAGTCGCATCGGCCCGCAGGTGTTGTCGGTTTACAACGGGCATGAGTACTACAATCAACGTCGTGGCGAATGCTTGAACCCGCATTACATGAACTTCAACCCAGAGCGTGTCTGCAAACTGGGCGACCCCGATACCCAGGCGAAACCAGCGTATATTGCCGTGGGCGACAGCCATTCCAATTCAATGATGCCATTGCTTGATCAACTCAGTGGTCAGAAGAATGTTCCAGGCCTGTTTGCCGGTTATAACGGCTGCCCACCAATGCTTGGCGTGTATCGCTACGACACGGGTGACATGCATAATTGTGACGCATTTAACCGAGCGGTTATCGATCGCGTTCGAAACGAAAATATCGACAACGTGCTGATGCTGGGACGCTGGGCGTTTTATCCAGAAGACCGAATGATTGGTGCCTTGGATGCCGATGGTGAGCGACCGGGTAATTGGTTGTCTAAGGGCAAGCCTCCAGAGGCGGAATCACGAGCGGCGTTTGAACAAGGCCTTGAAAGCATGATTGCCCAATTGTCGAAAACAGCCGACGTTACTCTGCTGCTTCAAGTTCCGCTTCAAAATGAGCATACCTCGCCCCGCTATCTTGCAAGCCGTAAATTACAAGGCGAAGACATCAACACTTTGGGTGTGTCTATCAGCGAGCATGAAGCGCGACAAAAACGTGTTAATGCGTTTATTCGTTCACTTGCGGAAAAACCTGAATACCGTTTGACCTTGCTAGACCCAACGCCTTATTTGTGCGGCACTGTCGAAGGCAATGAAGAATTATGCCCGGTCGTTAGAGACGGCGGAGCTGTGTATCGTGACGATGACCACGTATCTACCTACGGTAGTCAATATGTGGCACCGCTGTTTGATGCGTTTTATGAGCGCGTGGGCAGAAAACAATAAGGTCTAGCGGCCCTCTGAATAACGCTGAACCCAATGCGTAACATCCTGTGCCTGCAGGAAGTCTTCGGCATCTGCACCTTCCAGCATTGCAAGTGTTGCCAATAGGCCTGCCTCAACGCAACTATCAGCGGCAACTGTTACAGAGTTTGGCGCCTGCAGCACTGGCCATGCTGTGGTTGGGTCCAACACATGCGGATAGCGAACGCCATCTTTGAGCAAGAATTGCTTGCTGTCACCGCTGGTGGCCAGACCACCTGCTTTAAGCTGAACCATTACCGCCTGGTTTTCAGCAAGCTGGTCAACACCGACCAACCAATGGGTTTTACCGCGCGGCGGCTGCGTCGCGCAAATGTCACCACCAAAATTAACCAGAATGGCGGCATCCAGATACTCCCTGGCTAAGGCCGTTGCGCTATCCACCGCGTATTCCTTGCCAATACCACCAAAATCAATTTGCATACCTAGCGGCAATCGTAGCATCGGTGGCTGCCACTGCACTTTCTGCCAACCCATCAGTGACAACAAAGCTTGCGATTCAATAAGCTCCGGCACCCGGTCGCTGCCATCAAAGCGCCACAAGGTACGCATTACGCCACTGCTCACATCAAACTTACCCTCGCTAAGTGCAAATGCTGCGGCACCAAAATCAAGAAGTTTGGCCGTCTCAATATCGACTTCAATGCTCTGACCTTCCGCCGTGTTGATGCGATGAAGAACGCTGTCGTCCCGATAGCGACTGAACTTTTGCTCAATACGCCATGCCTCAGCAGCTACGATTTCAGTAATTTTTTGCGCGGCATCACGATCGTCACTGTCTATCAACACTTCACAGTCACTGGCCATGGCTTTAAAGCGCCCACACCAACCGCAGTCCGCCACTTGCAGCGTGATGCCTCTTTCGATGGCTTTTGCCATGGCGCAGCTAGAAGTCGTAAATTAACCGCAGCATCATGGCATCCACATCCGGATACAGCTCCTGATTCAGTAGCTCGCCAAACTTACCCGCTGGTTCGTCGCCCGATTGCAGATAATACTCAACGGCCACACTCCAGCTACTGCGCGCCAGTTCCATACCGTATTCAAGACCTATGGTATACGCCGTAAATTCACCTAGGCGATAGTCTGATGTGCCATAAGCGTTCGCGTCGCCAGCCGTTGGCTGATCTCCAGAAATATAAAACCTTTGGTAGAAATCAGCTGCACTCTGTTGGTACACACGTATATGGGGTGTTAGATGTGTACTGTCGCTCAACTTCCAACGGTAACGTGCGTCAATAGTGTGAGAGTCGATACCCCAGTCATCGGTCATGAAGCGATAAGAAATATCCATTACATCACCACTCAGGAAACGTTTGTATTGCCCATACAGGCTGTGCTTCAAACGTGTGTCCGGTCTATTCTCAAACACAGCGACTGGTAAGTCAGGGCTATTGGCATTGCGAAAGAGCGGAATTCCGGTAGTGGCGTCGACTACACTGATGATCTTATAAGGATCTGTGAGATAACCGTCGGATTGGCTCACAGAATAATTCAACTGAAACAAACTGTTCTCATCAATTATCTGGGTAACACCCAATACAGCATCAATGACTATTTTGTCGTCTGATGAAGCCCCGCGCGGTTGTGCACCGTCTTGCTCAGCCATTTCGCCAAAAGGGATTGGCACGCCGCCTACCGGATCAGCCTGATCGAATTCAGCAGCCAGACCAGCTAACACAGTGGTGTTGCCCGCGCGAAAATCGCGCGCAAACGTGGAACTTAAGGCAACAGAAAAATAATCGTACTCTTTGGAAACGTTACCACCCAACACCATCGTTGTGTCAGCGGCTATCGGTTTCTCCCAACTGGCATTCAGCGCTACTCGAGTATCAAGAAACGTGTCATCCAACGGGGTTTCATTGGCGCCAATGGTATAACGGCCGTCTCCAGATGGATTGGTAAATGTTTGCGGCCTGCTAGTGGGAACAGCGCCACTACCGGATGATCCTGTCAGCGAGTCCACGGTTAGCTTCAGATTCAACCACTCATCTGTGTCGATGTGCTTCCTGGCTGTGACCACCGGTTCTATAGCCTGAACCCGATCGGGCTCATTGTAAAAAAGCAGTGCAGCACCAATGTCCCAATCGCCTATGGTGTGCTCATCCTCAGCCTGCACGGCCATAGGTTGTACCAATGCGCAGCTAGCCGTCGCCAAGGCGACGCGAATATTCTTCTTCATAATTTTCCTTGCTTACACTCAACGCTAGTTACAACCACACCCACCGCCGCCAAATCCGCGGCCGCCACTTGAGGCTTCCTTACTGAAATAAATATGGTCATCCAGCGCACTGGTAACTGGCGAGCTATCCAACGCCATTTCCGGCTTCGCCAAGGTACCTCTCTGCCAGGGTTCAACGCCCAGCGAGCTGCACGCCGAAAGCAGCGAAAACAATGCAATACAAGCGAATACTTTTCTTACTCTATTCAATTGACTACTCCTTTGATCCATTGGCCTGAATTGTCTCAGCCACTTTTCTCTTGATGACATCCGCATCGTTTTTGCGAAAACCCACATGGGTGTCTCTTAACGTTCCGTTGCGATCAAACAGATAGCTGGTGGGCATACCAGCCAATTCATACTGGCTCGCCAGCGAGCCTTCCGGATCGTATAAGATGGCAAAACGTGCCGGGTATTTTTCAAGAAACTTGAGCGCATCTGAGTGATTGCTATCCACGTTCACAGCAATAATGGTGAGCTCTTCCTCGCTGTACTGTGCACGCAAGTCGTTCATCATCGGAAAAGTCGCTCGGCAAGGCCCGCACCAGGAAGCCCAGAAGTCCAGATAAACGACGCTGCCGCGATAGTTTGCGATATCAAAACCGTCCAGGGGAACACCCCTAGGATCGGCGTACATGGACTGGGATGAGAAAAAAATGGCCAACGCCAGCAGCAGCTGGTTCGATTTTCCATATTTTTTCATAATAAACATACAGTTACGCTCCTCAAACGAAACAGACAGGCATGATGTGATCGGCCCAATTCGCATTCCTGTCATTGATGAGAGACTCAAGCACGGAAATCAATCGCGATGACGGAAAATTATTTTTTAAACGCGTTAACCGCTGCTTAGTTATCAATCTTAAGCGCCCGGCGCAAGGCGCCATTGATGTCATTTTGCTGCCGCTGGCTGACCGCGGCTTCAGTGAACAAGGAGCTGCCGTGGAAAGTGCCCGGGTACACATGCAGCTCTACCGGTATGCCGGCTTCCAGCAAAGTCAGAGCGTAGTAGATGGCCTCATCACGCAAAGGGTCAAATTCCATTGCTGAAATAAACGTTGGTGGCAAACCCTTTACATCATCCGCTGTGGCTCTTGCCGGGGCAGCTTCTACTGGCACGTCATCGGCACCGGGCGTATAGCGCGGGCTCAAATAAAAGTTCCAGCTGGCAATCGCGTTCGGCCGGTTCCATAGAGGCGTATCGGTAAACTGAGTCATGCTCGGTGTTTGCAGACGGTCATCCAATTCGGGAATACCCAAAAACTGGTGGCATATGGCCGGACCGCCCTCGGACTTGGCGCGCAACACGGTTGATGCGCTTAGACCGGCTCCAGCGCTGAGACCAATAATCGCAATGCGCTCCGGATCAATATCAAATTCAGCAATATTCGCGTGTAGCCATAGCAAAGCCGCGTAGCAATCATCAACCGGTTCTGGATAGGTAGCTTCCGGCGCCAATCGATAATCAACCGATACAATCGGCACGCCCAAATCGTTGGCAAAATTGCAAACGCTGGCATGCTCTGAATTGAGGCTGCCTACTGTGAACCCACCACCGTGAATGTAAAGCAAGGCACCTGTTGTGCCGCTGCGCTGCTTTGGCAGATAAATTCGCACGGCCAATTCCGGATCGTCATTAAGACCGGGAATCATTCGGTCTTCGATATCCAGACCCGATGTATCCAGAGCGCCATTGATATCCGCCAGCATCGCCTCAATGCCCTGACGTGAACCCTCAACATCTGAGAAGTCAGCGGCCGGGATCAGTGAAATTAAATCGCGAAACTCAGGGTCGAAGTTATAGCTCATTGCGCATCACCTGTTTGTTGTTCATCCGTTATTGCTTGCTCCTCATCTGAGGATTCTGGTGTATACCAAATCGGTGAAGTATAAGCACGTTCCTGAGTCCACTCTGGTGCTTGTTCGGGCGCTTGTGATTTGAAAAACACTTCGTCAATGTGTGTCCAACGTGGTGTTGGTATTTCCATCACGCGGGCGTAATACACAGCCGACTGATTTGGATCAAACTCGGCGTCAGTCCACACCACAGCTAGCTCGGCATCGCCGATAGAGTTGAGATACGTTGCCGTCTCAGTATCAACTGTATTCCCCACCGGGCGAACCTTGTTGTTCAAAATGGGGCGCTCGTCAGAAGCCGCAACGTTAATAACCTTTTCGTGCGTTTCGCCGTTTTCATCCAACCAGCTTTTCACGATTTGCAGCCGGTCTAGATTCGCACCCAGTGGGTCTTTCTGCGCAGCCACCAAGAACGTGGGCGCAGAATCAGCGCTTGCGTTAACTGGCAAGTCAGCCCCCATTGGCACACCATTGCGATAACCGTGTGAAGCGCGGTCAGGGCGGTGTGCATCAGTGGCGGCAAAATTCCAGCCCGCAAAAAATCGTACGGTCATACGTGGGCCAGTAGTGGCGTACACTTCCTTACGCTGCATCGCGTCAAAAATGTCTTCGCGCGTGTTGTCTTTTGCCCAAACGGCCGCATACCCCGAGGCAGCACTTTCCCACTGATCTTGCTGAATCTGGTCTGGTGCAGCGGGTTGCGGGAAAAATGATTTATACGCTCGATCTTTCTCGGGCTCGGCACTGCTCATCTTTCCGAAGTAATTGTCTTCGTCAGCCGTGGCCAAACTGGTGTGCGAATCGGTACTGCCAATCATGCCGAACTTAAACGGGTTTTCACCCAGTGCTGCTTCTTGCGCCAAACCTATTTTCAGAGCAGAACGTGCGTACTCATGCTTTAACATGGATTGCTGTTTTACCGCGTTAAACGAAAGATTGGCTTTGTCCCAGGTTTCGTAATCTGCAAATTCATCATCAGGCGAAAGGAACGGGTGCGCTTCACTGTCGCCTTTGATTTGAGTAACCTCTATCACCGGCTCCCAGCGACTGCGTCGCTCGGCATATTCAGCACTTAGTGGGTCGCCGCCCAATGTAGTTTCGGCAAACATCAAGCCATTACTAACGTTACTATTATGCGGTATTGCCAGTACTTTACCGCCGGTTTTTTCTTCGTACTCTCCCAGAAATTTCCACAGCTGTTCCGGGTCGCCGCCATCGATAGACGAAAACGGCAGCACTTGAGATGTTTTATCCGCCGCATCACGGAACAACACATTACGATGCAGATTGTTGCCACCGGGCATAGACGTCCATTCATAACCAATGAATGCCGTGAAACGACCGGGTTCGTTGAATTGATCCGCTACCGCACCCACGTTATTCCAAATGGATTGCTTGATAGGTTCGGGAACCGACGTTTGCGCACTGTCGCGAAGTACGTCGGCGTCAAGGTTCATGGAATCGTCCAGCTGACTGAGCGTGTGCTCCAAATGTTCAGTACCCATAGACAAGATGCCAAATTCCATCAACACCTTGGTGGCCTGGTTTTCTTTCAGGTATGTTCCCCAACGCTGACCAAGAGGTGTGGCAAGAATATCTTCCGAGCCGCTGAACACCTTTGGAAACACGCCCAGGTATTCAGCGTGATCAGACACTAGTAGAAAATCCAAAGGCCTGGACAACTTTGCTTGCAAGCCACCTTGTGAGGTAACCGCTTCACCACGTGCAAAGCGAAATGCCTGTTCAGGTGTGATGGTGCGGTTGCCGAAGGTGAATGCATCCGGCGACAAATAGCTGTGCACGTGCGTGTCACCCCACAGCAGTCGAGTTGGGTAGTCGTTGGCAATTGGCGGGGAATAGTCGGCCGCTGTGACAATACTGCCACTCAGAAAAAGTGCAAAACCAAGAAGTGCGGAGCGCATTGATAGTGTCCTTAAGCGTTTGAGCCGCACATTTTACGATTATTTCCCGGCTCTGTTTACTTAATTCCAGGTCAGCATACAGCCTGGCCACTCAACAGTGAGCTCAATGCCCGGCCAGCGCTTCGATAGGATCAAGCGCGGCGGCGCGGCGGGCCGGCATGATGCCGAACAATAAGCCGCACAATACCGCCATACCAACAGCCGCAAACGTGGCCCAGACTGGGGCCCGAAACTCTACAGCTGGATAGAATTCGCGCATCAGGTAGATAGCACCTTCGCCTATCAACACGCCAAAAATCGCTCCTATAAAGCTCAAAATAGCCGCTTCCATCATAAACAGCGTAATGATTTGGCGGCGCTGGCCACCCAAGGCCTTGATCAATCCAATTTCACCGGTTCGTTGCGACACCGCCACCAGCATCACGTTCATGATCAAGGTACCTGCAACAATCAAGCTAATCGACGCAATGGCGCCCAGGGTACTGGTCAGCACAAGGAATATTGAATTAAACGTATTAAGAATGGCGCCTTGATCAAGTACCGTAATATCGTCATGACCTTGGTGTCTGGCCATCACAGTGCGGATGATGTCCTTGCGAGCCGCCTCCATTACCTCGGCGCTGCGTGGGTTAGCCATCATCTTTTGTACAGACTCTGTATTGAACACCTGTGCAGCAAAGGCTATAGGGAGAAACGCCGATTCGTCTACGTCTACACTGCCGGATTGACCCATTTGATCTACTACGCCAATAACACGCACCCGCCTATCACCAATACGCAGCCACTTACCCAGCGGATTCTCGTTTTGAAATAACTCGGTAGCGACGGTATCGCCCAGCACCACTAGCTGGCTTACTTTATCCAGCGCCATGACTGGCAAAAAACGGCCTTCAGCCATGGTGTAATCAAACATCTCACTCATATTGTGATTGGTGCCCACAATGTTGACGTTGCGCTCGCGCCCCTCAAAATTAACGGTGGCACTACCGCCAATGAACGGCAAAATAGACGCGATATAAGGGCTGTTATCAATTGCCATGGCATCTTGAAGCGTAAACGGTCGCGCTGCCTGGCCAATACTGGCGGCACTGGCACCGCCACCCACCTCAATTTTGCCGGGCGTGATTATCAGTAAATTGGTGCCCAAAGAATTAAATTCTTTAGTGACATAGGTTCGCGCGCCTTCGCCCAATGACGTCAGCATCAACACGGCTGATACACCGATGGCAATGGCCAGCAGCAACATACTGCTGCGCAATGGGTAGCGAATAATGGCGGTTAGCGCAATACGGCCGCTGTCGGTGAACTTCATGCCTTACGCTCTGCGGTTAGCTCACCATCCAGCATACGCAGACTGAGTCGAGAACGATCGCCAATTGCCTGATCATGAGTCACCATGACCAAGGTAATGCCTTCTTGATTCAGCTCTTCAAGTAGCGAGAGCACTTCATTGCCAGACTTGCTGTCGAGGTTACCTGTGGGCTCATCAGCCAGCAGTAATCGTGGTTGCATCACAATCGATCGGGCAATGGCCACGCGTTGGCGCTGCCCACCCGACAATTGATCCGGGCGGTGGCCCATTCGATCGGCAAGCCCTGTACGCTCCAGCATTTGTTGCGCGCGTTGCTTGCGCTTGCTGGCAGAGAGACCCGACAGCGTCATTGGTAACTCTACGTTTTCCAATGCAGTCATACGCGAAATCAGGTGGAACGATTGAAAAACAAAGCCAATCACTTCCTGCCGTCTAGCGGCCAATTCGTCGTCGCTTAATTTTGCAACGTCGCTTCCGTTTAGAAAATACTGACCCGAATCAGGTGTATCAAGCAAACCCAGTACATTAAGTAGCGTAGATTTACCCGAGCCCGAAGGCCCCATAATTGAAGCGTATTCACCTTGCTCAATGGTCAGGTTTACTTTTTTGAGCGCCTGCACGCGCTCTTCACCCACCGTGAACTCGCGGCAAATATCAACCAATTCAATCATCAGTCTTTCTCAACGCTGGCCTCAGCGCCGTCTTCAACGCCGTCGCGATCTACAGTGCGAACAACATACTCACCGCTACGCAAACCCGAGATCACTTCCGTTTGCTGCCAATTGCCAATGCCTGTTTCAATTGAACGCTTTTCGATAACACCACCGCCTTGCGGAATAACATAAACGGATGAATCTTCAAGAACGGCAGACGTTGCTACAAACACTACGTCTTGTTTTTCACCAACAACCACCTCAACGTCTGCGCTGTACCCAGGCAACAAGACCTGCATTTCCGGGTCATCGATGACGGCTTCCACGTCTACGGTACGCGATTGTTTCTCGCGGTCCAGCACGTAAGGTGCGACGCGTTGCACACGGCCTGAAAATTTTCGGTCTTTGAAGGCGTCGAGTGTAATCCAGGCTTTCATACCCGCCTGTACTTGCGGTGCGTCTACTTCATCAATAGGAGCAAGAATATACAGACAGCTGTTGTCTATCAGGTCAACAGTGGGTGGTGTTGCAACGCCAACGGGTGAAGGTGTCACAAATTCGCCCAGCTCGCCGTTGATTTCGCCGATCACTCCATCAAACGGCGCCCGCAATTGAGTACGCTCTAATGACGCCACTGATGCCTCTACCGCGGCCAGGCGCACACGAGCAACATCTTTAGATGCCTGGCACGCTGCCGCCGCTGATTCCGCCTCGCCCACCGCTTTTTCTACAGCGTCTTTTGAAGCCACGTTAGTTTTACGAAGCGTCACCAGCCGCTCGGCAGCGCGCTTGGCCACATCGGCGGTAACACAAGACTGGCGGCTGAGTGACTTGGCGGCGGTTGCATCACGCTTGGTCACTTCCACTTGTGCTTTAAGATCGGCGTTCCAAAGCTCTAACAGCAATTGGTCTTTGCTCACCCGGTCGCCGTCACTCACGTATAAAGCCGTGATGGTGCCACCACTGTTCGGTGCAATACCAGCGCGACGGCATGCGTCGACCGTGCCTGCCCGGGTATTGCTGACTGAAGACACAACGTCTCCACGCTGCACCTGAACCGTCGACACCACCAACTCTTCACCCTGATTCATTTTGTAAAAAGCGAATGCAATCAGTGCGGCAACAATCACTAACAACACAATTTTTTTCACATAACCTCCGCAGTACCGCTTCCTGACAACCAGATGGGTGAGCTCCAGGCACGCTCCTGAATCACCTTGCGAACCCCAGGGTTTGAGCAGGCGGCTGAGCGTTCAGACTCCGGCTGGCTCAAACAGTGGTGCCAACTCCACCGACAGCTTGGATTTTCCAATACTCGCACATAATACGCCGCAGACTGTCCATTTGAGAACTCTGGGTCACGCCAGGTGGCACAGAATGAATTTTGCGCGCCCGTGTTAGCGGGTGCGTGCGTTTCGCAAGTACCGAGATCAACCCCTGCGCCGTTGCTTTTAGAACCGGCAACATCATTAACTTGCTGATGAAAGTTACCCTGTTCGTCGTGCCACAGTTTGATGATTTGCAGTCGCTGTAAACCTTTACTTGCTGATGGTGCACTGTTTGGGTCAGCTAGTGCGGTGGCAACAAACAATGGCGAGACAGTTTGCTCTGCCGCATTTAGACTGCCACCCATAGGTACGGAAGCGCCTTGCGCGCTGGCCGCAACATCACCACTGCAAATATCTTCACTCAGCTGCCAGCCAGCGAAAAATCGTGGTTGAATGCGCGGCCCACTAGTGGCAAACACTTCCCTGCGTTGCATCGCGTCAAACAATTCATCGCGCGTGTTTTGCGGCGCCCAAACGCCCATTAAACCACCGGGGTTTCGCGCAACCGGGCCTTTACCGGCAAAACCGCGCTTTTCCGACAGTCGCTTGTCGGCGGTGGTGTCGGTATTTGCACAACAACCTTCGTAATCTGTCTCGCTGACATCGCCCGGCGCGGCATTGTGATTATCCGTACCGCCAACCAAACCAAATTGGTACGGATTTACCCCCAAGCGTTGCTCTTCGCGCATGCCTTCAATCAAAGCGTAACGTGAGAAATCCAGCCGCGACTGGCAGCCCATTCCCATAATGGCGCCGCTGCCTATTTCGTTGCGGCAGTCTTCCGGGCGGGTTTCATCAAGGCCGCGTATTTTTTCGAAACCGCATTGTTCGTCTTCGCCAAACACGCCCCACATACCCGATTTGCACTCAGACTCGCCTTTGATTTGCATCATTTCAACAATGGGTTCGAAGCGCGCGCGTTGTATTGCCAGTTCTCGTTCTTGCGCGAGGTTTAGGTCACCCGTGGCCACGGTGAACATACGGCCGTTTGAGACATTGGAATTATGCGGAATGGTAACCGCCTCACAACCAGTGCCGGTGTTAGTACATAGCTCATCAAGCTTGTTCCACAACCGCAGCGGGCCGGGTGTTTCAAAGGCGGATATAGGTAGCTCAGGAACAGCATTGTTTCTGAAAATCACGTTTCGATGCACTTTCGACATGCCAGGGCCGTCGCTGAACTCCCAGCCGTGAAACGCGGTAAATTCGCAGTTTTCGCTGGTATCGTTTGCAGCGTTGGTGGCTTGTTGCGTGGTTTGCCAGGCGTCTTCCAGGCTGTCTCGGCACCAGCTTGAATCTTCGCCGCATACCTCGGGCTTTCGCCCCGCAAAACCGCGCAAACCAATCATGCGCATCGGAATAAACTTGCCAATGACTCCTCTGATGCCAGTAAATTGCACACCGGGTTCACCGCGGTAGGCGCGACAGTCTTGTGTGTCATAGGCAATAGAACCTGGCTTGGTGCACATGTTTATCTCACCAATCCATTCCGCATGATCGGTAACGGCTGCAAAATCCAGAGCGTGCGACAAGGTTCTTGGCCGGCTGGGTTGACCTTCTTCATCAAAAGGCCCAAGACCGCTTGGTTCGCCACGCGCGAAGCGATACGCCATCTCGGGTGTGCCCAGCATGTCGCGCGAGCGCGCATCCATTGAGTACGCGGTATGAATGTGCAAGTCACCGAACCAGGCAGAGCCTAGAGGATTATAATCAGTGCAACGACGTTGCGTTCGCTGAACCGTTTTCGATTCAACCGCAGCACCAGGTGCGGGAATCCACTCAGGTGTTTCGGTCATTTTGTCGAACAGCGAGGTCGCTGAAAAAATCAACACTGCGCATAACAATGCAATAACAATCAGCACTAACCCTAGATATTTAAGCATCTAAACCTCAGTTTGCTTCGACACGCTGTCAGTCTGGAGTATGCTACAACCACCAGCACAAGTTAAGTTGCCATCTATGAAAGAACGCCGAGGCGTGCGGCTAGCCATAGGCCGCTTACTATTGTTTCAGCTCAAGTTGTTTGCAGACGCGGGGCGTGATTTTTTGCTCAGTCCTATCAGTACAGTGGCGTTGCTGCTTGACCTGGTGTTGGGGCTGGATGGTGAGGATAGTTATTACGAGCGATTAATGGCCTTTGGGGTTAGGTCGGACCATTTCATCAATTTGTTTGGCCAATATCCGCAAGGGCAGACAATTGATAGTGTGGTGAAGGATGTTACCGATGGCAGCAATAGGAATGATTAGGATCTGAATGGCAATTGGCGTAAAGATGAAGACCGGCTTCGAATCGAGTGTCGGCCAGCGAGACACGCCGGACCCAAAGCACTCGCTTTGCTCGCGGGGCCAGCTTTAAATACATCCCTGTAGGCTTCCCTAAAGGACCTACTTTTGGTGTGTTCGGGGTCCCTCCCTCACACAGTCTCGCTGGCCGACACTCAATCCGAAGCCTCTGTGCCACAAATCATACCTAAGCATGCACTACTATCGATTGAGCCTAATTTTTAGTATGCCGCAAACCAGGAGCCGGCGGATCTTCGGCACCGCCCGCGAAACACTGAGCAACTGACATCCACAAAGTAGCGTTTGGCCCGGTAACATTTAGATTGGTATCCGCAATATTTCGTGTCTGGGTAACCACCTGACAAAATTCGCCGGCATCACCTTCAATCCGTTCTTCATCACTGGCTTCGTTCCAATCCCAAATAGCGCCAGATGCGGAATGCAATCGAATAAATGGTTTCGGCATGGGTGCATCTTGTTTTCGGTTAACAAAAGTCCAGCGATAAGTGCGCACACCTAATTCGGCAATGCTCTTGATGTGATCGCCGTTTTGGCGCACCACACCTAACTCGTCATAGATGGCTTGCGCATGCGACCAGGTTTCCATCAAACGCGCAATAATGCTGGATTGTGCGCTCATATCCGGGCCGGCCCAGGGTACTCGATGTTCAGGGTCAGCCTCAGCAAACACCTCTGCCAACTGCTGATAGTAGCTATGCCATTCGTCCAGCAATGCTTGGCCCTGCATGTCGCCGAACCAACGAAGCTCAGCGCCGCGCTGGCCCGCGCCCTCCAACATGACTGTGGCAATTGCTTCAAACTCTTTTTGAAATTGATTTGCGTTAGTCAATGACAGGTACGCCAATTTATTCCACACGTGAAGGTGTCGAATAATTTCGTTAAACGACCATTCTTTAAAGAAAGTAATCTCAGTCAAAGAGCCATCTGTTTTAGAGGTAATCAGTTCGTGAAGCGCGTTGCTTTCACTTAAAAAATCATTTGCTTCAGGAATCATTGTTTCTCTCTTTTGCTTTTAATCACTACTGTGTCCAATACTTTACCGGTTTCATTAATGAACCGCGCGGTTAATTCATCTTTAGTGGCATCAACAATCACTGAACCCATTTCTTCCAGGCCGTGACGTTTCTCGGCGTCATTTTCTTGAATTGCGTGCGCCGGGTGATTTAATTTTCCGCGGCCCATCTTTACGTGCCCGGAACTGCCGGCTACTGTGTACACCACTTTGTCGTCTTTATCACTGCCCCAACTTTGCTGGTGATAAGCCTCATCACCATGACCAATGGCCGGGTCGCCTTTGGCGTTTAGTTCTGCGTGTTCGGTGGCGTTAAACGTGTGTGAGTCACCACGATGGCCATGTAGATACCAGGAGCGTTCATAGCTGTGGCTGTGACCTGAGAACGTTATGTCTACGCTGTACTGCTCAAACAAGGGCGTAAATTCTGTGCGTAAATCAAGAATGGGTTGGTCAATACCGAAACGAGACGAAGCTTCGGTGTCTGAATCGTGACTGCCTTTGGTGTATACCGGGTGATGAAAAATCACGATGGTCCAGTCCATTTCGTTGGCGCTTAAGTCGGCTTCCAGCCAGGAGTGCATTGCTTTGCGCTGTAGCTCATCTCGCATTGACAGTTGCGAGTCGAGGCTGACTACATGAACGTTGCCATGGTTAAACGAATAGTACTGCTCAGTACCACTGGGTACGCCGCCGAGTTCGGCGTTTGCAGGCAGTGTAAGTATGTCGAGGTAGGGCATTCTTCGCGGTGTGCGGTCGGCCCTGGTTACGAAGGAATTTGGGTCGGAAGAAGTACTCACACCACCCAGCACTAATTCGCCATCTGATTTGCCCAGTTTTTTGGCGGTCTCTTCGCTTAGCAGCGATACATCAATAATCGCAGCTCCCATCTCGTGGTTGCCGATGGTTGACCACAGCGGCATTTGACTGAGTAACTCCGGATAAATATCAAATACTGCCAGCTGCCATTCTTCGTCTGTGCCTTCCTGGTAGGCGTTATCACCCAGCATTAACAGTGCGTCGGCTTGTTTTCCACCAGAGTTCTTGAGAAATTTCTGGTAGCCATTGAGCACTGCTGTAGACATGCCGGCGTAAGGGAACTTGCCTTTGATACGAGATGAGGCAGAACCCGAGTCGCCTAAAATCAGCATGCGCACACTGCCGTCGGCGGCCACATTACCTGCTTCGGGTGCGGTGCGAAACCTCAGGGTATCGGCTGTAAAGCCGCCGACGCTGTAGCTGTACTGGGTATCTGGTGATAAACCATCAATCAGCACTTCTTGATGATTGCCCTCTGTGAGCACAGATCGTTTGCAGCTACTACGTGTAAGCACTGCATTTTTCTTAGCAACGCAGGCATAGTCTGCGGTACCACGCCATTTAATGATGGCACTTTGATCACTGAGCTGCTGAAGAAACAAACGGTCAGGAGCCGTGGCATTTTCTACAATTGGAGCGCCCACACCGGTTAACTCGGCACAACTTACCAGCGTAAGCAATGAAACGCTGAACAGCGTCTTGAATAGTCTCAGCATTTTTCGCCCCCCTTATTCTTGGCCATCAGTCTAACGCGCCACGCACCGCTATTGCATTACAATAGGCTATGCATTTTATATTCGAAGTTCATATCAAGCCCGGCCACAGCGCTGAGGAATACGCCGACGCCTGGGTTCGCGCCAGCGAGATGATTCAATGTGCACCCGGAGCACAAGGCACTCGCTTGCACAGGAAAATAGGTGACGATTCGGTGCTACTCGCCATTGCTACCTGGGAGTCAAAGCAGGCACGTGATGCGATGGAGGCTAAGCCAGATGCCGAGATAACGCGGATTATTGCAGAGCAGGCAGAATTTGTTGACGTTGTTTTGGTGGGTGAATTCGAAAGCCCCGAATGGGAAGTGATTCCACAAGCGCTTGGCGATGATTGATTTCGAATGCGTTCTATTGCCTGGCGCTGCAGGATGAAGGCTGCAGCATTTCATTGTTGATTAACGACTGCGATGCAATTTATTGCGCAGCAAAAGTATCACCCACGCTCAATTGACCATTCATTTGGTACAAGAGATTTTGTCCAAAATAGATTCGCCCGTCACTGCCGCGGCGGTAACTCGCCAGCGCACGAAGAATGTGGCTGTCTTTCTCAGACGTGCGTTGATTGATTGACGGCATCACACAGCGTGAGCATGGTTTGGCAATTTGAAATTCCAATTGATCGCTAATAAGCGTTGACCAGGAATCTTCCGCATACGCTTCACACCCTTGCACCACAACGTTTGGCCTAAAACGATTCATGGGAACCGGTTGGTCCAAGCGCGTATTCAAGTCGTCGAGCGACGCCTGGGAAATAAGCAGCAAAGGAAAACCATCGGCAAAACTCACTGTTTCACCGTGCTGTGCATAATGTGGGTCTACTTTCCGCTCGGTAGTGTCTGGCATCCACATCAGGCGCGCAGAACATTGAAGTACGCTACTGAAAAATTCACTGGCCACAGTGCCTGCGTCGAGCGCTTGCACTCTGTCAGCCCAGACTTGCACCGCACGCGGCGCGCCTTGGTGAGGTGTGCTTACATCAATCTGCTGGTCACGATATTTGAACTGCAAGCCGCTGGCAGTAATGCTGGGTTGAATCAAAGCCATCACCGGCAATTCGCGCTGAGTGATTTGCACGCCGGCTTCGTCAACTACCAGCCAGCGGCGGTCGTTCTCAGGGCCAAAGCGGTCAAGTGCGACGGAATCTACGGACACACCGGCACAGGATTTAACGGGGTAAATAGTGAGTTCGCTAATGGTGACCATCAGCTGTAAACAACGGCCACTACCCACACGGCCACGGCGGCAAGCAGACTGATCAGCACGGCCAGCGAGCCCATGTCTTTCGCGCCTTTTGCCAGCGGGTGGTAGCTTTCATGCAGCAAGTCTAAGGTGGCCTCTAACGCTGAATTCAAAAGCTCGACCACTAACACCATTGCTACGCTGAAAATCATAGCCAGGCGCCAGGCACTGCTGTCAGTTAAGAGAAAAGCCAACGGAATACTCACAACAAACAAGAGTAACTCTTCACGAATAGCCACTTCGCTTTTCAAGCCAAACAACAAACCGTTGTAGGAATTGCTAAACGCCGCTAACCAGCGGGCCAACCCTGGCTTGGGTTTCTCAACGCTTAAAGGCGACGATTCCGGTTGCGCAGGCATGAGTTTTACGCTGCCAGCACTTTTGTAAGATACCGAGCAAACGTTGTTTCGCCTTGTGCGCCGGGCAGCGGGTAAGCGTCATTAAATGAAAACGCAGGCACCGCGTGAACGTCTTTTTCCAACCAGTGTTTTTGCTCTGCGCGTACGTCAGTAGCGTAACGTTCGCTGCTTAACACCTCACTTGCCTCACTGCCAGACAAACCCACCGACGTGGCCGCACTGACCAAAACCTCATTTTGGCTTACGTCTTGACTGTGGGTAAAAAACGCGGTGAACAAGGCCATTTTTAGTTCGGTTTGCAAACCCTGCTGTTCGGCCCAATGCAGTAACTGGTGCGCTTTGAAGGTGTTTACCATGCGCATGTTGTCGTGGTAATTAAATTCAAAGCCAAGCTGCAGACCTAGATCAGTAAGCTGTTTTCGCGCGCCATTACCGCGCCCCGCGGAAGGCCCGTATTTTTGCACAATGTGTTCACGCAGGTCTTGGCCCTCGGCGGGCATTTGTGGGTTGAGTTCAAACGGCTGCCAATGCAGGTCTACGCTTACATCACTGGGTAAGGTGGCCAGTGCTTTCTGCAACTGCAGGTAACCGATAACACACCAGGGGCAGACCACGTCTGACACTATGTCTATTCGAAGGCTTTGACCCATGACGTTTCCATTGCTTGCTTTTTCTTGCATGCTACGGGGGCTGTTACCAATCGTCAATGTCGCTTGTTACTGCGTTTTGTTAACGTAAGCGCAACAGGCAAGTGTGAGCGAAACATTGAATTTCAAACATCAGTATGGCCCATGGGCATTGGTTACCGGTGGTGCGCAAGGCATGGGGGCCGCCTTTGCCGCCGCGATTGGCGAACACGGCCTAAACCTGATTTTGCTAGACCGTGAGCAAGCGCTGCTGGAAACAACCGCCGCCACATTGCGCAGCACGCTTAAGGTAGACGTGATTACTGTGTGTGCAGACCTGGCAGAGGCCAATTTTCTGGACACCTTGATGGAAAAAACAGCTCAGTGCGAGATTGGCCTGTTGGTAGCGTGTGCCGCCACCGGCCACGTAGGCCCGTTCGAACAAACCCCATTGGGAGATATGTTGGGCGCTGTGGCGGTTAATGTAAACGCACCCCTCATACTCACCCACCATTACTGCAAACCCATGATTGAGCGCCAGCGCGGCGGCGTAATACTGTTTGCCAGCAGTGCGGCCTACCAGGGCACACCGTATGTTGCCAACTACGGCGCCACCAAAGCCTATAACCTGTCGCTGGGTGAAGCGCTTTGGTACGAGCTGAGCAAACATAAAGTTGACGTATTGGCGATTTCACCCGGCGGCACCAACACACCTGGGTTTCGAAGCGCCAACCCCGGTTTAAAAGAAGGCCAGAAAGTGAAGGGTGTGATGTTGCCGGAAGACACCGCCGCGGCCGCATTGAAGGCCTTGGGCAATGTGCCAAGTGCCCGACCCAGCCTGCGCGATACACTGGAAACTATTCTGATGACCCGAATTTTTAGCCGCCGCAAAGCGATTTCCCTGATTTGCGCTAAAATCACTTCGGATCTCACGCGAAATATTAAGTACAGCAATCAATGATCTCGCAAGCTGTAAGCGTGGCTAGCGTTTACAGACCATGCACGGTACTCTTTGCACCTTCTCACGGCGTGTGGTCACCGCACGTAGTGATCACGCAACCAGGCTAGAGTATTCGCAGTGAATAAGGCATTAACCCCTCTGGAATTACGACAACGCATTCGTGCAGGTCAACACACAGGCAATACCTCTGGCTGTGCACAGGGGTTTGTGCAATGCAATCTGATGATATTACCCGCCGACTGGGCCGATGAATTTCTGCGTTTTTGCACGCTAAACCCCAAACCCTGCCCCTTAATTGGCGTAAGCGACACCGCCGGCAGCGCATTCATGCCAGCACTGGGTGAAGACGTAGACATTAGAACCGACGTGCCTAATTACCGCGTGTTTGAAAACGGTGAGCTAGTGAAAACCGTATCCGACATAAGCGCTGACTGGCGCGACGACCTGGTGGTGTTTGCGATTGGCTGCTCGTTTTCGTTTGAAGAAGCCTTACTGGCCGACGGCCTGGAAATTCGCAATATAACGGAAGGCAAAAACGTGCCGATGTACCGCACCAATATTCAGTGCCAGCCCACTGCGCGCTTTAAAGGCAATATGGTGGTTAGCATGCGCCCAATGGTGGCCGAAGACGCGATACGCGCGGTACAGATTTGTACGCGATTTCCGTCAGTGCATGGCGCGCCCGTGCATCTGGGCGACCCGGCCTTAATTGGCATCAACAATATTGACACCCCAGACTATGGCGACGGCGTGAGTATTAAGCCTGGCGAACTGCCAGTGTTTTGGGCTTGTGGTGTAACGCCGCAAAGCGTTGTAGAGCAATCTAAGCCGCCGTTTTGTATTACCCACAGCCCCGGCGATATGTTAGTGACTGATTTACGAAACAGTCAGTTAGCTGTGCTGTAAGCAAAACACCGGCTACGGTGCTGCGCTTAAGCCGCTTTCTTTCGAACACTGCCAGGGCTTACCCCTACCACCTTTTTAAACGCTTTGGAAAACGAAGCTTCCGTTTCGTAGCCCGCGCGCACCGCCGCTGAGTACACGCTGGCGCCCTCTTCGCTTAACCAAACCCATGCTTTTTGCATGCGCAGCTGGCTTAGGTAAGCCACCGGTGTTTCACCCAGCAAACTCTTGAATAGCTCAGCAAACGCCGAGCGCGACATGCTGGCCGCTTCTGCCAGCTCTTCTACTTTCCAGTGATATTCGCAATCGGCATGCATCGCCACCAGTGCTTTGCTAATACGCGCATCTTGCAGAGCGGCCGCCAAGCCACGATTTTGATCTATTTGTGCGAGTTGTTCGCGCAGCAACAGTATAAACAAGGACTCGGTTAAACGATTCAGTGCGGCTTGCGTACCCGACCCCTGCCTCACCGCTTCTTCTGCAATAATGCTGAGCAAGCTATTGGTAAGCTCACCCGACGCATCGCTGTGACGCTTAACCATCACGCTGGGCAAAGCACCCAACAATGGATTACTGGCCGGGTTGCTGAACTGAAAATACCCGCACAACAAACCAGCGCCTTCCGCTTCATTTTCCACGGAATCATAATCAAGCGAGGTTGCCGTATTTATCACTACATGACATTCAGGCTCGGCTTCCAGCACGTGTGCAGCGTCGTTGGGGAACACAATCAGGTCACCTTGTTCGAGCTTAACCGGCCCTTCCATACAGTCTGCCCGGGCATAACAAGAGCCACGCGTAACCAGGTGAAAGCACACATAACCCTGGCCTGAGGTATCCAGCGCCCACTCACCGCAATATTGCGCGTTGTGGATGATGTCTACGTTTAAGCGGAAGGTACTTAAAATGTCTGACAATGGGTCCAAAGATACTCCTTAACTACGATACCCAACGTGCATAGCCCAGCGGCTCTGGACGATTGGACAAACTAACCGGTGTGGCGCACATAGTACCAACAAGTGAGTAGGCCTAGTATTTAGCCATGGCTGAATGATCAGCTGCAACCCATTAGGAGAAACACAATGAAACGACTGGCTACTTACCTTTTCACCTTGCTCATGAGCGCAGGCGCGCTGGCTGGCGTGGAAACGGCCACTAACGACAATGACGTAATTTTGAACGGTTACGACACTGTGGCCTACCACACGCAAAGCGAAGCGGTTGAAGGCAATGCCGACATTACTGCCGTGTACGAAGGTGCGATTTACCGGTTTAGCAGCACTAAAAACCGCGACCTGTTTGCGGAAAACCCAGCCAAGTATGCGCCGGCTTACGGCGGCTACTGCGCACTGGGCACCTCGTTTGGCAAGAAGTTTGAGGTGGATGGCAAGGCTTTCCAAGTGGTAGAAGGCCAGCTGTATGTAAACAAGAACCTGAGCGTGTATAAGTCATGGCGCAAAGACATTCCAGGCAACCTGGTGAAGTCTGAGGCGAATTGGCCCACTATCAAGAACGTAGCCGCCGGCGACCTGTAGGCTATTAATCAACCCCGAAGGCTCCCAACCTTATTTGATGACAAATCGCTATAGCAGCGGTTTGTCATCAAACCCTCTTCTGCGGTTATTATTGGCTCACACACAAAAAGGAGCCAGCCAATGGCCGAAAACCCAATGACAGACAAAGAATATTCGATGACTCGATTATTCATTAAGAACTACGCCAAGATAAACGTCTTTTTCTACAAGCTTACCAACGGCAAGTTTATGGGCAAACTGGCCGGGCGCGAAGTAATGCTGGTGACCATGACCGGCGCCAAAAGCGGCAAAGAAATCACCATTCCACTGATGTATGTACCCTACAAGGAAGGCGTAATACTGGTAGGCAGCCTGGGCGGTGCACCAAAAGACCCGGTGTGGGTAAAAAGTGTGCGAGCCAACCCCGACGTAAACGTGCAGTACAAAGCCAACAAAATGCAGCTTCGCGCACGACAAGCTGATGACGCCGAGAAAGCCGAAGTATGGCCAATATGCGTAGAGCACTACGCCGAATACGCTGATTACCAAAAGCGTACCGACCGCAACATACCTGTGTTTATCTGCGAGCCGCGTTAAACATGAGCGAAGCAGACAGTGCAATAGCCCAACACGACCTGCCTGATGGTCTGTTGCAGTGGCTTGCTGCAGCAACTAACGGACGCATTACCTACCTCGAACGCCACGTGGCACGCCGCGAAGCCTGGAAAGTAGACCTGCAGCTAAACAACGGGGAAACGATTGAAGGCTTCTTAAGGCTGCAACGCGACACCGGCGGCGACCCGCAACGCCTGGAACGTGAAACCCGTATTTTGCAGGCCATAGCCGAGCGCGGCATACCCGCCCCAAAAATACACGCCTGGAGTGATGAGTTTCGCGCTGTATTAATGGAACGCGACCCGGGCCGCTCAGACATAGACAAGCTGGAAAGCCAGCAGCAACAACGCGCCGTAATGGAAGACTTCATGCGCGTGGTAGCACGCTTCCATCTGTTAGACCCAGACGAACTCGCTCTGGATGACGTAATGCTGTACCGGCCTAAAACAGCTCGTGATTGCGCGCTGCAAGAAGTGGATGAACTGGTCTCGCAGTGGGGCTTCTTTATGAAGACCTACAACGACCCACTCATGAGTTATGGCGTGAAATGGCTGGAACGTTTTGCGCCCGAAACGGTAGCCCGCGTGTCATTGCTGCAAGGCGACACTGGCCCTGTGAACTTCATGTTTCAAGGCAACGCCGTAAGCACAGTGATTGACTGGGAATGCGGCCACTACGGCGACCCACTGGAGGACCTTGGCAACATAATGGTACGTGAGTTCTGGAACCCCTGCGGCGGCTTGAAAGGCTTGTTTACTCTGTACGAGCAGGAATCAGGCATACCCTACGATCGCTTTCGCGCCCAATACTACGCCGTACAACAAAACGTGCGTGGCATGATCCCCATTCACTATGTGGCCAACAAAGGCAACGACCAGGAATCATTGGCCTGGTACCTGTGCTATCGCTATATTGGCGACCGCGCCACCGCAGAAATGCTGGCCGCCGCCATGAACATCCGCGTTGAGAAACCTGCGCTACCAGAAGACACAGCAAGCGACGACGTGCTGGCCAACTCCGCAATACACATGCAACGCAAAGACGTACTGCCCGCCACCACTGACAAATTCGCCCAGTCACGCGCTACAGATGTAAGCCGTTTGATTGAATGCATAGACCGCCGAACACGCTTTGGCGATGCGGTGAATGACGCAGAACTGGATGATTTGACTGAATTGTTAGGTGCAAGGCCTGACTCAGTGGAAGGTGGCCGAGCGGAATTTGTGAACCTTATCAGTAATGACGCGCTTAGTGATGAGGTCATCATTCCTGTGCTTTTGCGAAAGGCTTATAGGGATGAATGGCTGTATAAACCGGCGACGGATCTTTATCCGGGGCGGGTTTGGGCTGATATTGATTAGGTTGTGGTTTTTGACGTGTTTGTTTATGCGTGTAAAGGTCCCATTTCACTAGTTACCGCCTATTATCCAGATAGTTAGGGATTGACCTGATATTTTTACCCAGTGGTGATATATTTCATTGTCATTGAATTGAATACGTCACGTCGACGTATACTTGGGTGTTATGCATCTCAGGGAGGATGAATGAAAATTCTAAAATATGTAGTAACAAAGATGTTCTTAGGTTTCCTTTATGGCGC
>JBGCDE010000146.1:0-9153 GCA_045105115.1 Pseudomonadales bacterium
GAGCAGGAAAAAAGTGTTGATGCTGATACAAAAGATTCTGATGCCCCCTCTGAAGCGGAGACGAACGGTGAGTAGCAAATTCGGTATGGCATTGTTGTTGGTTCCATTAGTGCTGCTAGCAGCATGCAAAGAGGAAAGTAGCAGCAGTAGCGCACCTTCATCGCCCAGTTCTTCTGGCGTGGATTCATCCGCAAGCGGCGGATTGCCGGGCGCTGATGGATCGCCGAGTGCTGGTGGAATGCCGAGTGCTGGTGGACTGCCAAGTGCTGGCGGCATGCCTTCCCCTCCGGTTGCCGGAGTGCCCTCTGTCACTGCGCGAACAGGCGATAGTTCGGAAGGAGGCGATTCAGCAGTAGGGTCAAGTTCTGCTGGCCAAAATGCCCCATCAGCCTCGGACTCGCAGGGAGCTCAATCGACTGCCAATGCAGGCAGCAATAACGAGGCCAATGGTGGAGTGCTGAGCAATGACGATTACGATGTTGGGTCCGGATTGGACGATGTTGATTTTGATGTGGATCTAGACGGTTTACCAGGACTGGAAAGCAGTGGCGGTAGCAGCGTATTAGGTGATGCTGGTGATGCAAGTAGAAGTGGTTCCACCGGATCAGCCGGTGGCGACAATTTGGATATTACGTTTGAAACCTCACTGGATGTATTCGACGGCATAATTCTGGCCGGCCAATCCGGTGCGGTGGGTATGGAAACAGCAGGCGGTAGCGCGGGTTTGCCTGGCATGCCTGGGCAGTCAGGTCAGTCAGGTTCTGCTGGCGGGAAAAGCGGCTCTGGGCCAAGTGGCGGTGCGGCAGGTAGTGGCCAGGAATCCAGAATTCCACCGCCACCATCAAATTCGCAATCTTCAAGCGGCAGTGCAGGTGGTGGCGAAACCGCTCCCGGCGGTTCGTCCAGTTCCGGTGGCAATCCCGGTCAGGGTAATACCGAAAACGTACCGGATGATATTCCAGACGGTGACGATGATGATCTGGTTGCCAGGCAGCTTCGTGAAGCGGCAGAGCGTGAGCAAGACCCGGAGTTGCGCGACAAGCTCTGGGATGAGTATCGCAAGTACAAAGGTGGGTAGCGATAATGACACTGGGTAGTTTTCATGAAACTCTGCGCCGCAATCGCTCGCTGGTCATTTGCGTGATATGTGCATTTGTATTGCAGGCGTGTACCACAACGCGAGTAAAAACCTCGGAAGTGAAATCTCTTGAAGTAGCAGAGAATTTGACACCAGAGCATCTGCTGCTGGACGTTGGTATCAACCTGTTTGATCCAGGTCTGGATTCCGCGGGCGATGAGCAAAGCCTGTTCCCGGAAGTTAGAGAAGGTGAAGCACGCTACCTACCCGTCAACTTGATGGAAACAATGCAAAGTACGGGTCATTGGGGCGCTGTGCGAGTAGTGCCCTCAACCATTGCTTCAGTGGATGTGCACGTACACGGAAAAATCCTTGAGTCGGATGGCGAGCGTTTAAGCCTGCAAATTGAGGTGGAAGACAGCACCGGCAGGCAATGGTTTGTTAATGAGTACAGTGAGATTATCAGCGACTTTGTCTATAAAAAACGGCGTGCTGAGGAAGAGCCTTTTCAATCTATCTACAACCGGATCTCTAACGATATAGCCCAATATCAACAGCAGCTTAATGCCGCTGATGTGCGTGATATACGAACCGTTGCTGAATTGAGATTTGCGCAAGATTTTTCACCGGATGCATTCGGTGGCCATCTTGAAAAAGATGATGATGGTATTTATCAAGTGTTGCGCTTGCCATCTGAACTGGATCCGATGTTGCAGCGAGTGCGGAAAATTCGCGATCGCGACTATTTGTTCGTTGACACTCTTCAGGATTATTACGGCGTGTTCCACAGACAGATGGATGTGCCATATATGGAGTGGCGTGAGCGAAGTTATGATCATGCTGTGGCTATTCGCGATTTACGCCGGACGAGCATGACACGTGGCATCGCGGGAGCGGCGGCGGTGATTGCCAGCATCGTGGCAATTGGCCAGGGAGGTAGTGTTAATCGTGCGGGTGGTTCTGTGGGTCTTTCCGCTGGTACCGGGCTGATTTACAGCGCTGTACAGAAAAGCCAGGAACGTGGGCAGCATGAGGCAGACTTCATAGAAATAAGCGAGTCAGTTACGGCGGCTATTACGCCACAGGTTCTTGAGCTTGAAGACCAGACGATTACTCTAACGGGCACCGTTGGTGATCAGTATCAACAATGGCGCGAGTTGTTGAGAGAAATTTACCGTAATGAAAACGGCGTGGATGTCTCTAACACAGAACCCGCAAGTGATGCTGATTCAAATGCTGCTGAGGCTACTGCACTAAGCAACGATCGGGGCTAAGGTGAGTCGCGCTCCTTCTGATAGATCGGCATCGTCCAACCGTGATCCCGACCAGACCGCACAGAAATCACCAAGTGTGAACAGTGCTGGCTCTGTAGCGGACAATAACTACCAGGAAATTGCGCCGATCGACCTGGATTTCAGTGCTCTTGATAGTGCGCAAGAATCAGTTGCCAATTCATCAGATTCCTTAGAGTTATCATCCCGGTCAGGCTGGATGTTGCCAGCGATAGGCAGTTTGTTGTTGCTAGCGCTGGCGGTGATATTTTTACTGCCGCGACTTGTGCAGTCACCGCCTTCTCCTACGAATGCAGATGAAAGTGTTGACGTCGCGGTCGAGGGCAGTCAGCTCCCTGCAGAGAGCAGTCCCTGGCAAGAAGCACAATCAGCGAGAGAGCGGCAGGCGGCTCAGCAGGCATTGGAACCATTGCTGGATAAGCAGTTTGAATTGGAAGAATTGCAGGTAGAACTTTGGGCCGCTAAGAAATTCGAGCAAATCGTGGCTCTGGCAACAGAGGGCGATGATTACTATCGCAAGCGCGATTTTCTTAAGGCAAGTGATAACTTTCAAAAAGCACTGGGTATTGCTGATGAATTGTTGAATAGCGTTGAGCAACGCACCCTGGATTCTCTTGATGCGGGTACGCTGGCAATAGTCGCGAACGACTCTGAAACGGCCCGGCAAGCCTTTGATATGGCTTTAGTGCTTGATACAGACAATCAAGCCGCTAAGGCGGGCTTGGAGAGACTACTTGTTCTGGATGATGTGCAAGCGGCCTTGCAAGCTGCAGATGCGATGGAAGAGCAGGGCAACCTTGATGAGGCTAAAAAGCAACTAGAGAAAGCGCTGGCTCTGGACGGCGTGCGCGCCGACGTTTTGTCGCCACGAATTACCAGTTTGGCCGATCGAATTCAAGACGCCAACTTCACGCGCCTGATGTCTGAGGGATACCGCAATCTGGATTCCGGACGGCGCCAGGCCGCAATTGCTTCGTTCAATGCCGCGGCCAAACTGAAACCGGGTGAGTCTCAACCCGCTGTTGCGATTAAGCAGGTTCGCAACGAGCAAGCCTTGAATGCGATGGCGAGTCATTTCAAAAATGCAGAGCGCAGCGCAGAGTCTGAACAATGGGCGGAGGCAGTTACCGCATACAGCGCTGCATTGAAAATAGACGGAAATCTTGGTGATGCCAGCAAACGACTTGCGTATGCCAAACAACGTTTGAAAATGGATGCCGCATTGGAAACCTTGAGCAATGATCCATTGCGATTAGCCAATGCCGAGATTTACCAAAAGGCCCTGAAAATCGTTGCGGCCGGACGTAATATTTCATCGCCCGGCCCACGTCTAGGCGAGCAACTTGCAACGCTAGAGCAGCAATTGCAAGCGTCCAGAGAATCGAAGCCGGTCACGATTAGTTCTGACGGTATTACGCAAGTTTCGCTACCGCGTATTGCTCGCCTTGGTGCTATTGAGCAACGTCAGTTGAACTTGAAACCCGGTCGGTATGCAGCGGTTGGTATTCGCGATGGGTACCGCGACGTGCGCAAAGAATTTGTGGTGCCTCTGGGTGCCAGTTCAGTTGAAGTGGATATTCGTTGTGTCGAACCCATCTGAGCCTTCGAGCACACAGTTTGATCAGCACAGTGGCGAGCAACAACAGCCACAGATAAGCCCTGCGGATTTCGCTCCAATGCCCGAGCAGTCGCATGCGCCAACAGTGGCTAACAATGCGATGTGGCGCCTGTTGCTGCCAATTGTCGCCACGGCTGTTATCGCATTCATCGCCTTGATGCTGGCAAAATCGGTGCGAATCTCTACCCAGGTCGACAATCCGGATATTAATATTGATGGCGGTTTGCAGTTACCATTGGGTGAGCGTCGACTTATGTATCCAGGCAGCTACACGCTTAGCATCAGTCACCCTGAATTTGAAACACTTCACGCCAACTTAGAGATAGGCGAAGACGACCAACAAGCTTTCCGGTTTGAGCTGAAGCGCAAGCCGGATATTTATGAGCTGCGTAGTTCGCCAGAAACAGTGCAGGTTAGTGTGGATGGCGTGGCGCAGGGTGAAACGCCTTTGCAGAATTTGTCGCTTGAAGTGGGTGAGCGACAGCTCAGCTTTGATCATCCGCGTTACTTTAGTCTACAGAAATTGCTCAATGTTGAAGGGGGAGGGTTTCGCCAAACCTTGGAAATTGCACTTGAGCCTGCCTGGGCGGAGTTGACCGTAGACTCAGTTCCCGAAGGCGCAGAAGTTTACTCTGGTGAGCGTCTGTTAGGGATCACGCCGTTTCGTGGTGAGCTGATTGACGGTGAGCGATTGGTGTCGCTAAAGCTTGCCACGTTCAATAACTGGGAACAAGAGGTACAGGTTACCGCCGGTGTTGCCAATGAACTTGGGTTGATTGAGTTACAGCCGGCCGATGCGCTACTGAATCTAAGCAGTCGCCCCGAAGATGCTGGCGTATTGGTCAATGGTGATTATCGCGGTCAAACCCCATTGCAGCTCTCTCTGGCTGCCGATGAAAAGCACAATATTGAACTCTTCAAGCAGGGTTTTGGCAAGAAGAAAGAAACGGTTAGCTATGCCTCGGCCAGCGAGCAGTCGCTGGAATTGTCATTGCGTGCACAAACGGGTGAAATACAATTAAATTTGCGAACTCAAGCGGTAAAGATCGAAGTGAATGGACGTGCGGTTTCCGCAAAAAGTGGTGTGCTGAAGTTACCCGCCGTACCTCACCGTATTAAAGTCAGCAAACCGGGCTATCTGCCGTTTGTGACTACGCTAACGCCTCGTCCAGGCTTTAGGCAGCGCCTTGATGTTGCTTTGCAAACACCTGCGCAAGCGCGTAGTGCGGCAATAAAACCCCAGATAAGTAGTCCCGCCGGCCAAACCTTGCTGCTCTTTAAGCCTACAGCCTTTACGATGGGTGCGTCTCGGCGAGAGCCCGGCCGAAGGGCCAATGAATTGCTTCGTAAAGTGACCCTGAAAAAATCATTCTATTTGTCAACCACCGAAGTGACTAACGGACAATTTCGACAGTTCCGTTCCGCACATTCTTCCAGTCGCGTAGAAGACAAAAGCCTGAATGGCGACCAACAACCTGTCGTACGGGTAAGCTGGATTGATGCGGCACTGTATTGCAATTGGTTGAGCAGCGAGCAAGGCTTAGACCCGGTGTATACGATTCAAAAAGAAGAACTGGTGGTTGTGAATAAACAGGCCAATGGTTATCGATTGCCCACAGAAGCCGAATGGGCATGGGCGGCTCGTACCTTGAATGCCACTACGTTGAAGTTTCCGTGGGGGCAGGAATGGCCAATACCTCCAAAAGCTGGCAACTTTGCAGACGCATCGGGCAGCTATATATTGTCTCGAGTGATACGCAACTATAACGACGGCTTTGCTGCCACCGCACCGGTTGCGAAATTTACCCCGAATCAACATCGTTTGTACGATCTTGGTGGCAATGTGGCTGAATGGGTGCACGACTTTTACGCGCCAGGGCAAAAGCCTGGTGAACTGAGCGATCCGTTCGGTCCTGAAAGCAGTAACTATCATGTAGTACGTGGTTCAAGCTGGAGGCATGGCTCTCAAGTAGAATTACGTTTGTCCTACAGAGATTATTCAGACAAAGAAAGAGATGACCTTGGCTTCAGGATTGCACGTTATGCTCAGTAAATTAGCTAGTCTGATGGTTTGCCTGGTAATGATTCTGGGCCCGTGGATAAGCAATGCAGTGCTTGCTCAAGATGATGACGACTTCATTATTCTTGATGACCGAGGCTTGGGCGAGTCGGAAGATGGGGACGTTGAATTAAGCGGGCGTTCAGCTCCGGTGGGTCAAACTCGACCAAGGACTGACAGCGATGATGGCGCAGGCCCGGTCAAAGCGCCTGTTGATGCACAATCCGACAAACCGCCACCTAAACGTTTTGAGCCCAGCGAAAGAGTATCCGAAGATTTATCAGTGTCTTTCCCAGCTGATATCTGACGCAATAAATTGAGAGATAAGACGCGCCAATGAAAAACAACTTAAACAGTGAATTTTTATATCAGCTGCTTGCCCTATTGCTGGCGGTAATCGTTGTGCATACCGTGTATGTTGGCCTTATCCGACCACAGGCGGAGACCCTGCTTGCAGAGCAAGCGCGCCTGGAAGCGGAGGGTGGTGCGTATCTGCCGTCACGGTCACTTTATGTGGTGTTAAAAGACTACGAGCAGGAAACCTGCTTCATTTTGGCGCTTTGGGCGATTGCAATTATGGGTTATAAAGCCCGCAGCATCAGCCGGCAGAGGGTTATGCTGGACCGCAGTTTACTCAATATTAGTCCCGGAACCAGTGTGCTGCCCGACGATGCTCGCGATCATTCCAGGGGGTTGCAGGCTTTGCCGCAGGAAGAAAAACAAAGCTTGCTGCCCAGAGCCTTGCTGATCGCGTTGCAGCGTTTCGGTTCCACCCGCAGTATTCAAGACGTTGCTACCTCGATAAAGGAAGTCTGCGAAAGCGAAGCAGATAGGCTTGATTCGGAATTGGCAATGGTTCGGTACATCGCCTGGGCAATCCCTTCAATCGGTTTTATCGGAACGGTTCGTGGTATTGGCGCCGCACTCGGTCAAGCGCACCAGGCTGTAGAGGGAAATATTTCCGGGGTAACCAGTAGCTTGGGCGTGGCGTTTAACTCAACGTTCGTAGCCTTGGTTGTCAGCATTCTTATTATGTTTCTTATGCATCAAGTTCAACTGATGCAAGAACGCCTGGTGTTAGACAGCCAGCAATACTGCGACACCAATCTGATGCCGCATCTGCAAGTACGCTGACGGTCATGAGTGTGAGTAACCGGATATGAACATGTACGACGCTGCAGTAGAAATCAACGATATCGAATTTGCGATTTGGCAAGGTGAGGAACGCACCAGTATTCCGGCCTATGCCTTACTTGAATCTACCGGTTTGTTGTTTGGTGAGCAGGCACGTCAACGTGCGCGTCTGCAACCCTTACAGATTAACAATCGTTTTGTGCAGCAGCTGACGATGGTTGAAACACCTGAGCTTAATCCGTATGCCAGACACCATGCTGACCTGGCTTATCGTTTTTTGCAGTTCGCGCATCAACAGACTAAAGGACTGGAGCGTGGTGTGTTTATTGTGCCACCGAATTACGATGAGCAGCACATGGCCGTGCTGCTTGGCGTGGCAAAACAGTGCTCTTTTGATGCGGTCGGTTTATTGGATCAAACCGTTGCAGTCGCAAGCAGTGCGATGCATTCAAGTGCCGGTGTTTATTGCGACCTGCAATTACACCAAATGGTGATTGGTGGTTTTGAGTTTATTGATGATCACGTGCAGCGTACAACTACTATGAGTCTGGATGGCTTCGGTCTACTTGACTTGCATGAACGTTGGGTGCGAATTATCGCAGATGCATTTATTCAGCAGTGTCGATTTGACCCTCTGCACGATGCCGCCATTGAACAGCAATTATGGGATTTGTTGCCTGAAAAACTTCACAGCAATAGCCTCGATACCGTATTCCAGTTTGATTTGTTGAATAAGCATCACGCCAAGATTGAACGCGATCTTATGTTGGCGCCGGTGAAGGCGTTTTTTGCGCAGCTTGAAAGTCGCCTGAGCAGTTTCGGCGCGGTGGAACAAATTCTTTGCAGCCATAGATTGGCTGGCTTGCCGGGTTTCGTCGAGACCGACAATAGAATTCAGGCTGTTAGTCAACAATGCGCATCCGAAGCCTTGGCACAACATCAGCAAAGAGTATGCACCAATACAGCGACTTTGCCCTTTATTACCCGCCTTCCGGTAAACCGAAGTAGTGCATCATCAGTCACAAAAGCGGTGGGTTCATCAATTCAAGGTTCAGTTGAAACGCTGCGTTCCAGTGGTCAAGTCAGCCATTTTATGATTGATGATGCGGCATGGCCGCTGGACGAAGGTGCTGTTTATTTCGACACAATGGGAGACGCTATTGTGTGGACGCAGCAAGCGGGTAGTGTAGCCGTCGCTGAGCTCGGTTTTAACGACCATAAGCAGCTTACTTTTGTACCGCTCAATGGAATGCAATACTGGTTGAATTCGACTCTCCAGGAAACTGTGAGCGTGGCGTTAAAAAAAGGCGATGTAATTCAGCTTACAGAGGGTGGTGCACAACTGCGATTAATCGAAGTGGCCGGCTACACCGGAGTTAGAGGTAATGAGGCGTAAGCGCAGCACTACCACGTTTAACATGTCCTTTCTGGACGTGATGTCCTGTGGCTTCGGTGCCGTAGTGCTTATTTTCCTTATTGTCGAGCACTCTGACAGCAGCCAGTCTGTTGAGAATCCAAATTCTGAATTGTCCGAAGTGCAGCTTTTAGCCAAGGACATAGAACTGGAGGAAGAACTGATAGCTGAGGCGAAAAATGCAAAGAAAGTGGTTGACCAAGAGTTGGTTGAAGTTAATGGCGCATCGCAAAAACTGGTCGAGGAAGTTCGTAACCTAAAAGAAGAATTGGCTGAGGAGAATTCAGATAGCCTCGCAAAAATTGAGCATATCAATCAGCTAAAAACTGAAATTAACACGCTGGAGGACGAACTCGAACGCTTGAGGTCAGCCGATCTTGAAGGGCAGGGCCGTCGATCTCGTTTTATACGTGGCGAAGGTGAACGGCAGTATTTGACCGGGCTTCGCGTCGGTGGTCGGCGTATCCTCATATTATTGGACGCCTCTTCCAGTATGTTGGATCGCACAGTTGTTAATATTCTAAGACTCCGTAACTTGCCCGCCGCGGAGCAACGCCG
>JBGCDE010000147.1:0-39681 GCA_045105115.1 Pseudomonadales bacterium
ATCGACTACTTCACCACTTAGCGTCACCGATTCCAGCGATTCAATCTTGGGCGCTGATGTCCCAGCGGGTGCTGCGCTTGCAGCGATATCTTCAACGCTGCGCAGCTCCATCGACATCCAGCCACCACGCTCGATGGTAAAACCAGTAACGTCTACGTGCTTGCCCTCCAGGGCATCGGTAAATGCCGCGGCAGAGTGTTTACCCTGTGTGAGCAGCATGATAGAGCGAGGTTTGTCACCAGTGGTATGCAACACCGGGTACGGATCTACCGTCAAAAAGCCGCTGAAACTTGAAGTTTCAGCGACGTTCCATTGCCCTTTGCCTGCACTTTCTTGTGAGGACGACACCCAAAAGGCGAATCCCGCGCCGATACACAACAGTAGCGCGACCAGTACCTTATAAAATTGCCCTAGACGCGCCGGCATCGGGAAGTAGCCAACAAAAAACTCGTCTTGTTTATCAGACATTGGTTTGTTCCTCTGTAATGGCATGCTCGGTGGTTAGCAAATCCCCTATAACAGTAACAGGGCGGGCAGTACCATCTGGCAATGCTTTAGGGTTAAGCAATATCGAATCGCCTTCTAGCCGTACTTCATAAGTCGCAATTTTTTCAGTAAATGGCGGCGGCGAACAACCGTCTTCCGGGCGGTACTGAAAACCATGCCAGGGGCAGGTAATGCACCCATCAATTATCCGGCCTTCACCTAACGGGCCATTCTGGTGTTTACACACGTTAGAAACAGCAGCAAGCTTGTTTTGTTCGTATCTAAATACGGCAACTCGCTCATCACTGCCTACTCGCACGACCAGAGCTTGCCCATCCGGAATATCGCGCCAAGATCCGATATTCACCCAGTCAGCGTCGTCGCGTTCCACATCTACCCTACGGCTTCTTAAGGCGGCGGTAATATGTAAGCCGCCAACAATCAACACACTGGAGTAGACCATTGCGGCCAGAATACCTGTTTCTGCCTGAAGCATCGCGCCGCTGGCCACGTGCACAATCAGCAAGAAGTAAGCAAGGTATACACCCATGTGCAGTGCTTTCCAGAATGGAGCGCCAAGGTTGGTGTTCCAATAGTCATGACTGGTGGCGGCCATTACAAATAAAATGAGTAAAGCGAACACACCAAAGCGCTGGAAAGGAAAGTCCGTGATACTTTCGTAACTGCCAGGTGACGAAAACACCGACACCAAAGGGTTTTCCACTCCAAAACTGTGGTACCAGATCAGGGCCAATATTGCATGAACCAATGCGACTATAAACATAGACACACCAAAATGGCGCCGGTTGTATAGCAGCGGTAGAAATCGACTGTTCAATCGTGCCAGCGGCCCTATACACAATATGATCGTTAGCATCAAGAACGCACAGGTCGCAAAAGCCCTAATCAACAGAATCATAGGCGACAGCGCTTCAGCACCGCTATTGTTGGCAACGCTTATTGTCATAAAAACCGCGATATACAGCACTACGCCAATCCAGACACTGGCATCATAAATTGCTTTCTTGCGGCTCCATTGAACGGCAACATATCCATGGCTCATGGCAATTCACCTTGTTCGCTTTGTGCTGGCGCAGAACTCACAGCGGGCGCTGTTGGCGGCTTACTGTTTTGGGCCATATAAACAAAGCCAATCATCAGTGGCAGCAGAAGCAACCACGCAAGCCCGTGTACTTTGCGATGCGATTGTTTCATTGTGCTGTGCCTCCGAAAGTTTTGAACATCAGTAAAGGCCATAAGGCAACAGCGGCAGGAAACCATATCAGTCTTGCGCCAAAACTAGCGCCATCCGAAGAAGGATCTATCGCTTTATGTCCCTTGAATAGAAAAAAGACGCCAAACAAAACGCCCAGCAAACAATAGCCACCTACCAGCATTGCCATAAAGTCTCCCCATGAAATCAATTTATAATTAGTTACTGCGGTACCCGCTCACGCCGCCAAACGGCACGCCGCCAAACGGCACGCCGCTGAGTTCAGCCATTTCTTTTTTAAACGTTGTCAGATCTTCAATTGTGAACTGATTGAAATGCGAATGCCCGCAGGCACGCGCCATCACTTGCATCAATTCCACGCTGGCCTCGAAAAAGCGCTGTAACCTTGTTGCGGCTTGATCCACGATCAAGCGCGCCCGTAGGTCTTCTTTCTGTGTGGCGATACCGACCGGACAGTTATTCGAATTGCAGGCGCGCATACCAAGGCAGCCTATCGCCTGCAGCGCCGAGTTTGAAAGAGCGATGCCGTCTGCTCCTAGCGCAAGCGCCTTCACGAAATCGGCAGGAACCCGCAGGCCGCCAGTAATGATCAAAGTGACGTCGCTGTGGCCACTGTTGTCAAGGTGCTGCCGTGCACGGGCCAAAGCGGGTATTGTGGGTACAGAGATGTTGTCACGGAATATCAAAGGGGCGGCACCGGTACCACCACCGCGCCCATCCAGAATCACGTAGTCAACGCCTACCTCAAGTGCCGCATCAATGTCCTTCTCAATTTGCTGCGCAGAGAGTTTGTAGCCCACTGGAATGCCACCGGTTTTTTCCTTTACTTCATCCGCAAATTCTTTGATCTGGCTCAGTGAGTTCCATTCCGGAAAGGTAGACGGTGAAATGGCGTCTTGTCCTGGATTAAGGCCGCGAACGTCGGCAATTTTTCCTTGCACTTTGTTACCAGGTAAATGCCCGCCTATGCCAGTTTTGGCACCTTGGCCCCCCTTAAAGTGAAACGCCTGGCAGCGCTGTACTTTGTCCCAGGAAAAACCAAATCGCGCTGAAGCCAACTCGTAGAAATAATGTGAATTAGCTTCTTGTTCTTCAGGCAGCATGCCACCTTCGCCAGAACAAATACCGGTGCCGGCTAGCTCTGCGCCTTTTGCCAATGCCAGCTTAGCTTCCTCCGACAAAGCGCCAAAACTCATATCAGATACAAATAAAGGAATGTCGAGTTTGAGTGGCTTTTGAGCGCGTGAGCCTATGACCAGGTCGGTCCCAACCATTGCGTCATCCAGCAGAGGCAAGCGATGTAGCTGGGCAACATTCATTTGAATGTCATCCCACGAAGGCAATTCCTTACGAGACACACCCATTGCCGCCATTGGACCGTGATGCCCAAGCTTGCTCAAGCCTTCATCCGCCAATTGAGCTATCAGGTGCACGTGTGGTTCGTCTTCCGTGCCAGTATGATCTTGATACAAACCTTGGTATGCATCGCGATCATAATTCTGCGGATGTTCTTGTTCCCAGCTGGCTATTTCGTCTGCGTCAACGCAAAGCTCGCCATCTTCTACCCATGCACTGAATTTATGCAGAATTTCAGAGTTGTTGTATTCACTGACACCAGTATCAAAGCGATAGTCCCAGCCGTGAACGCCGCACATTATGTTGTGACCATCAATATAACCGTCTGACATTAGCGCACCGCGATGCGCGCAGCGGCCATAGAGAACGGATACTTCATCATCGTAGCGAACGACCACAAGATCAACGTTTGCCACCAAGGCATAAGCCGGCTCCCTGTCGTTTAAATCGACAAGATCCAGCAAGACGTGCTTTTTCATTATTGCTTTCCTATTTTTGTCAGGCGAAGTTAGCAGACGCAGTGGTGTTAGGACTTACTTTTACACTAGTAAGCAGTACTCACTCCAGCACTTTCGGCCAGTTTTTGTCGGCTTGATCAATATATGAGTCGCGGTCTTGCTGCCACTTTTTTTGGATTTTGGCGTTGTAGTTCAGATAGAGCTTACCATCCAGAATGGTGAACTGATCGGGGTCAACGCCAGCGGTAGTGTTTTGGGAAACCGCATAAGCGCAATAGCCGCCATATTGCGGTGCGTACTTGGTAGGATCGGCAGCAAAAAGGTCACGGTTGGCACCACTGCTAAAGTTCCACTTCGCGCCTTGCCATTCATGCTGATATTTTTTGCTGCCCTCAACGGCCTGATTTTGCTGGAAGTAAGCAACCGGGTCATAGCCTTCAATGGCGATGTTTCCAAAAAAACTTGTGTTGATCGGATCTGCCGCAGTCGCATTGATTGCCATCACCGAGGCGAATAATGAGAAGAATAAGGTAGTGATCGTTTTGCCTGGCATAAATTATCTCTCTGTTAGCATCTGCAGTGTGCTGATAGACAGTAGAATGGATGCTCAGTTCCTGCCAATCGGTAAACGGATGAAATTAGTGCGACAAACCATCGTGCACTAGAGATAAAATGGCGTCTTCGTGCCCAAAATACAGCGTTCCAAAAAAGGAAGTCAATGTCTAATTCAACGATGAAAGCGGCTGATGCACTGCCCGATTCAGCCCGTGTCGTCATTGTGGGTGGCGGAATTATAGGGTGTTCGATCGCATATCATCTCGCGCACATGGGTTGCGATGATGTGGTGTTGTTGGAGCGTGATGAAATTACCTCAGGCACAACCTGGCACGCTGCGGGTCTGATGGTGACGTATGGCAGCTTGTCAGAAACCAATACCGAAATTCGTAAATACTCTCGAGACTTATACGCCAGGCTAGAAGCCGAGACCGGGCAGGCAACCGGTTTGAATCAATGCGGATTTATTGAGCTTGCCACCAATGCCGATAGGATGCAGGAGTATCGCCGGGTTTCTGCATTTAATCGTTATTGCGGTGTGGACGTTCAGGAACTCTCGGCGAAAGAAGTGCAAGACCTGTTTCCCATTGCGCGAGTGGATGATGTGCTGGCCGGTTTCTATGTTAAAGACGATGGCCGCGTTAATCCGGTAGATGTCACCATGGCTCTGGCCAAGGGTGCGCGTATGAAGGGCGCCAAGCTAATCACCGGGGTAAGTGCAACCGGTGTAACAAGGGATAATGGTCGCGCAACGGCTGTTACTACAGACCAAGGCACAATAAAGTGTGAGTTCGTTGTGAACTGTGCGGGCATGTGGGCGCGCCAATTTGCAGAACAACATGAGGTCACTGTGCCTAACCAGGCCGCGGAGCATTATTACTTAATCACTGAAGACATTGAGGGCATCAGTAGAGATTGGCCAGTTCTGGAAGACCCTTCTCACTATGGCTACTACCGCGAAGAGGTGGGTGGATTAATGGTGGGTTTGTTTGAGCCCGTATCAGCTGGTTGGAACGTGAATCACATTCCAGATAATTTTTCGTTTGGAGAAATAGAGCCCGATTGGGATCGCATGACACCATACCTGGAAAAATGCATGAGCCGTGTTCCAATCAGCCTGAAAAGTGGTGTGAAGAAATTTTTCTGTGGTCCTGAAAGCTTTACTCATGATCTTGCGCCTATTATTGGTGAAGCGCCTAATCTGCAAAATTATTTTGTAGCCGCAGGATTAAATTCGATCGGCATTTTATCTGCCGGTGGTCTGGGGCGTGTTATGGCGCACTGGATTTTGAATGGCCAACCCGATGTGGACGTGACGGGTTTCAATATTGACCGTGTGCACCGTTATCTGGGAAAACGCGACTTTCGTGCAGACCGTGCATCAGAAGCGCTAGGTGGTGTTTATCGCTGTCATTACCCAAGCGAAGTAAAAGAAACATGCCGTGGCGCACGACAATCGGTGCTGCACGACCGTCTTGCAGCCGCAGGCGCTTACTTCATTGAAACCAGCGGTTGGGAATCACCAGCCTGGTATGCACCCTCGGGCACAAAGGCCGAAGTAGAGAAATTGTCTTTTGGAAAAATGAACTGGTTTCCCTATTGGCAAGCTGAGCATAAAGCCTGTCGCGAGGGCGTCATTCTGATGGATATGAGTTTGATGTCCAAATTTTTAGTGCAAGGTAGAGATGCTGGTAAGGCTCTAGACTTTATTGCCGCCAATAAAGTGAATGGCGATGCCGGTGTTATCACCTATACGCAATTTCTTAATGACAATGGCAAGTTAGAAGCGGATGTGACCGTTGCTAAACTTGACGATGATAAGTTCATGGTTGTCGTTACAGACACCATGCATCATCACGTAGAAACCTGGCTCAATAGAAATATTCCAGAAGACGCGCATGTTTTTGTCACGGATGTGACAACAGCGACCACACAAATCAATATTCAGGGCCCTAAGAGCAGAGCACTTATGGAGACAGTGAGCTCTGCAAACTTTGCTAGCAATGTATTCCCTTATCGCGGTGCAAAAGATATAGATATCGGCTATGCCCGTGCGCTCTGTGTGAGAATTACCTACGCAGGCGAGTTGGGTTATGAGCTGTATGTTCCGTGCGACCAGGCTTTGCACGTATACGATAGGCTGCTGGAAGCTGGTGCAGAATTCGATTTGGTTCACGCAGGTCTTAGTGCATTAGGTAGTCTGCGACTTGAAAAGGGTTACAGAGATTACGGGCATGATATTGATAATACAGATGATCCATTCGAAACGGGTTTGGGATTTGCAGTGGCGCTAGATAAGCCAGACGGATTTATCGGGCACAAGGCTGCGACAGACAAGAAAGCGTCAGGGCCTTTCGAGCGACGCCTTGTCAGTGTACTTGTGGAAGATCCGGAACCAATGTTGTGGCATGCGGAGGTGATCAGTAAAGATGGAAAACCAGTAGGATATATTCGAGCGGGCAGTTATGGCCATACGCTTGGCGGTGCTGTTGGGCTGGCTATGATTGAACCGGGTGAAACGGTTGACGCCAATTATCTAGCTACTGGTAAATGGACGATTGATATTGCGGGTACGCAATATCCTTGTCGTTGTTGCTTGGCCCCGTTGTATGATCCGAAAATGGAAAGAATAAAAATATGAGTAAGGTCCAGGTGTTGGCGAGCGGTGGCTTAGGTTTAGTACTTATCAGGTGTTATTAGTTCGCTGCAGCCAACGCTTTAGCTCCCGCAGTGCAGCGGGTTTGCTAAAGTAATAGCCTTGTGCGTAGTCGCACTCAAGAGACTTAAGCACGTTAAGGCTTGCCTCATCTTCTACACCTTCACAAACCACCTGCATATTGAATTTATGCGCGAGACCTGTGATTGCTGCAACAATCTCTGCGTCAGCAGCGGAACTGGCAAGGTCCTTAATGAATGATTGATCTATTTTTATTTCGTCGGCCGGAATTTTTTTGAAATACGAGAGAGACGAATAACCTGTTCCAAAATCATCGATGGATACTCGAATGCCATGCTCTCTTAGCTTGTTCAAAATACGAAAGCACTCATCCGGGTTATCGATTATTGCGCTCTCTGTCACCTCAATAGTGAGCAGTTCAGGTGGCATCCCCCAAATACTTAAGGCATCGATTATGCTGGCTTGTAAACCACTGGAGCGAATATCAGACGCTGATACGTTCAGTGCTACGCCCAATCTTTGATTGTTGAAAGACAGCTCGCTGGATTCACGTATTGTTGTTTTAACAACCCATTCGGTGATCGCTGGCATCAAGCGTTGCTGCTCAGCCATCGCGATAAAGCGTTCTGTATTAACGCAGTGTTCCGCCCCTTCGGGTAGCCAGCGCAATAAAGCCTCACAGCTTGCCGGCACTCCACTGCGCAAGTCTATTTTTGGTTGGTATGCCATGCTGAAATCACCGGCAACCATCGATGCTTGTAAAACTGGCGCGCTTAAATACGGAATATCCTCGAGCACTGCATCACGATCTTCGATGACGTAAGGCGAATTCGAGCGTTGCGCAACGACGGCACTTTCTTCTGCGATGGTAAGCAAAACATGGCCCTTACGACTATTATCCGTCGCTACCGCAATTCCTATAGAACATTGGGCAACTGTACTTTTTTCTTCGAAAGTAAAAGGTTCATCAAGTAGCTGTCTGATTTTCTGAGCTGCAACCGGTAGCAAACGATCTGACTTTAAGCCTGGTATCGCTAGAGCAAATCGGGTGCGATCAAGACGCACCAAAAAGTGAGCTTTCTTTAGTGCTTTTTTAAGGCGGGTCTGCAGAGTCAGCAGCAAATTGTCACTAAACCGGTAGCCAAAATGTCGGTCAATGCCATCTATGCCGTTGGCGTCTATGATAAGCAGTGCGAGCTTTTCGTCTGTCTCCAAAGTTTCCAAATGACCATTCACATAGCGGAACAGTTTTTCTCTGCTGATCAGCAACAACTGTGCAAGACTGGGTTTAGATAAAGAGGTCATCAGTAGCGATGCCGAACGCACCTTCCTCCAGGCTTCGAACTATTTCCAGCGGTTTACCGTTTACGGTACGGGTCTCGTTCGCTAAATCGATTGTGCGATTGTCAGTGACAGGTTCTTTGTGCTCGTCAGCCAAAAGCACGATTTTTGGTCGCAAGCGTCGACCACGGTACTCAGCCAACACCATGCCAACCTCACCGCTTGAAATTTCTACAAGCGTACCAACAGGGTATATTCCTACCGCCTGAATGAATTCTTCAATGAGTTCTTCCTGGAATTTAATGCTGCGCAAGGAATAGAGCTCTCTTACCGCTTCAGCCGGCGATCGCGCGCAGGCATACGCGCGATGATTCGACATCGCATCGTAGGTGTCTGCAATCGCGACAATTCGAGATGTGAGGGGAATGTCGTCACCAGCCAGACCGGCAGGGTATCCGGATCCATCTATGCGCTCGTGGTGATGCTGCACGGTCATTAGCACTTTCTTGCTAATGAATGATTGGGTTCGCATATGGTTAAGGCTTTGCACAACGTGTCCCTGAACGAGCTCAAACTCTTGCTCGCTTAATTTAGATTCCTTGCCAATAATGTCGTCTGGCACGGAGATCATTCCTACGTCGCACATTAGCGCTGCAAGACAGACGTCTGAAATGTCAGATTTAGGCAATCCCAATTGACGACCAAAGGCGGCAGCCCAGATAGAGGTGCCCGTTGCGTGATCGAACAGGTAGTCACCTTTGCGGCGCATTTTCTGAAGCAATAAGCAGGCATCAGGATTGTTAATGATGCTGGATACAATGCCATCTACTGAAGCCTTCACGGTTTGGTAGTCGGCAGTTCCGTTACCGCGCATGCTGACAAATAGTCTATCAACGGAGTATTCAAAGTCTTTGAATACTTCGCGGGCATTGATTATTTCTTCGTCGAAGCTCCTTTGATCCGTGTAGACCTCACGCTTTCTGTTTTTCCCTCTACCCAATTGCCCTCGGCTTGTTGAGCCGGTGTCGCCTAGGTCAGCTGCTGATTTACCTGAGTCAACAACCACATGGCTACACAGCTCAATAAGCTGTTTTCGCTCATCAACTGTGTTAACGGTGAATCCTTGCAGCAGAAAGGGTGACTCTTCCCAAGGGCAATCTAGCTCGGCGACAAACATGCCAAGTGCTACCTCATGTGCTGGTATTTTTACGAATTTACCCATCGTCAATGATCAAGCTACTTTAATAAGTCCGTTTCGGGTTTTACAGTCGTTTTCGCTCCTTTCAGTACAGATTAATTCGCGTTCAATTGCTTGGCTTTGCCCGCATAATTTACGATACGCAGAGGTTTCACGACAAAAGGTATCTCCAGGGCCACCGAAGGTTTATCGTACAAACAAATTATTTATGGCATAACTAGTGCCAATACAATATGCTGAGCTACTGATTGCACGCACAGAAGTAAGAGAGAAACGAATGAAAACCAGAATAACCGAGCTATTAGGCATCGAAACCCCCATCGTCTGCGGCGGTATGATGCGGGTTGGTACCGCTGATCTGGCCGCAGCAGCCTCTAACGCTGGCGCGCTTGGTGTAATGACCGCGCTCACTCAGCCAACGCCTGAAGGATTGGCCGCTGAAATTGCGCGCTGTGCTTCGTTGACAGATAAGCCCTTCGCCGTAAATCTCACCGTAGGTGTGGTAGCCAGTGAGATTAACTATGACGACTATGTTGACGTGATTATCAAAAGTGGCGTCAAGATCGTTGAAACGGCGGGCCGCAGTCCCGAGCCGTTTATGGATCGTTTCAAGGCGGCGGGCATTAAAGTGGTTCACAAATGTGTGGCTGTGCGGCATGCCTTGAAAGCAGAGCGCATTGGTGTAGACGTTGTCAGCATCGATGGCTTTGAATGCGCAGGGCATCCTGGTGAACAAGATGTTGGTGGCTTGGTGTTGTTTCCAGCGGCAACGCAAGCACTCAAAATTCCGGTACTGGCATCAGGTGGCATTGCAGACGGGCGTGGTTTGGCCGCAGCCCTTGCCCTGGGTTGTGAGGGTATCAATATGGGTACTCGCTTTCTGGTCACCAAGGAAGCGCCTATCCATGAAGGCATCAAGCAAAAAGTGGTTGAGATGGACGAAAACCAGACTCGGCTGATTTTCCGCACGTTTAAGAATACGGCTCGTGTATATCGAAATTCTGTGGCTGATGAGGTTGCCGAGATTGAAGCGGCTGGTGGCGATTTTGCGCAAGTGCATGGCTTGGTGTCTGGTGCAAATCAGGAGAAAGCCTGGAGCACCGGAGACATTGATGCTGGTATGGTGACGGTTGGTATGTGCGGCGGTCTGATTAATGACATTCCCAGCTGTCAGGAATTGGTGGAAACGATTGTCAGCGACGCCGAGCAAATCATTAATGACAGGCTTGCGTCGATTGCAGGTTGATTAAAGTACGTGCGAATTTGGCCTGTTCATCACTGGCTGAAATAGATACCATCGATAGCAGGATTACTTCCGCAAGGAAAAAACGGACTCCATGTCGAAATTAGCTAAGCCGGAGGTTGTAGACGGTCGGCGTGCACGCAGCGAGCGCAGCAAGCAGGCCATCGTCGACGCTGTGTTGGCGCTAATGGAAGAGGGTAACCTCATTCCCACGGCGCAACAGATTGCCGATCGCTCTGGCATTAAAATTAGGTCTTTCTTTCGTCACTTCGAAGACATGGAAACCTTATTCGCTACCATCGACAGCCAGAACCGTGAAGCGACAGAAGCGCTCTTTATCGGCGGCGATCGAAATGGCACGCTGCCTGAGCGTATTTTGCATGCGGTGGAACGACGTGCCGAGGGCTTTGAGGAAAACAATAATAAGGTCCTGTCTACCACGGCTCAGCTCTGGCGATCCGAAATATTGCGCAAGAACTATGCGCGATACCAACGCGGGCTCCGTAAAGATCTCGAAGATTGGTTACCGGAATTGAAAGATCTGACGCGCGGTGAGCGCGAGGCTGCCGAAGCAATTGCGTCATTCGAAATGTGGCACCGTTTGCGTTACCACCAATCACTGACTAAATCAGCCGCTACCTCTATTCTGGTTGGTATGCTGAACTCATTGCTAAAAACTGACACCAAATAACAGCCGTCTACTTTTTACAAGCCTTTACGGGTTAGATTAATAGCATCGCTATTTGCCGGTAGTGAAAAGCTGACCCCGTCTTCTCCGATCGTGTAGTTTGGAAAAATGTCTTCGGCACCGTTTAGGTATAAGGCCTTCTGCCCGGGTATAACTAACGGTGGAACTATATGGTAATAAAGTAGATGGCCCACACCTGCTGCCTTGGCGGTTTCTGCCGCTTCAACTGGGCTGGCGTGGTAGTCGAGAATATCGTGGGTGATTTTGGCCATGATCTCATTGCCAAGCTTATTGGCCGTGTCATGCATCATATTGACCAGATTCGGGGCAAGTGCTTCGTGTACCAATAGGTCAACGCCTTGCGCCAGTTTCTCGATGTTCGCAAATTTCGCTGTGTCGCCTGTAATAAGCAAGGAACGCCCTTTGTAACTAAAACGATAGCCTACCGCGGGTTCAACCGGTGCATGTTGTACGGCCAGCGCTTCGACCGTCAATCCTTGCCCTTGATACACTGTTAGCAGCTTACCCAGTGCGGGTTTGGCAAAAGGCATTGCCTGCAAACCGGCGCCACTCATTGGCGCAACCAGATCGCCATGATGCGCATGCCGATACGTGAAATCTTGCGAGTAAGCCAAATTGAACCCCTCTACCACTCGCTCAACTCCTCTGGCACCAAATACGGGCAGGGGTGTAGCATTATCTCCACCAGCCCAGCGCATGGTCGCTAATTCACCAAGGCCGTCGATATGGTCAGAATGGAAATGTGTTAGAAATACCCCCTTCACTTGCCCGGCTTGGTAGCCCATCCGGGCGAGATTGCGTGGGCTGTCTGTGCCGGTGTCCACAATGAACAATTGCTTGCCAGCAACCACCGCGACACAAGGCCCGGATGCTTTCGGTGCTGGCAATGGGCCGCCTGCTCCGCAAAGGGCCAGATGCAGGCCGTCTTCCAATTCTGCGATAAGGTCTGCGCCCATGCGGGCTTCCAGTCCTCTCTCCATCAGCCGCGCGGCTATGCTAGCCTGCTGGCTGTAGGCAAGTATCAATAGTGCGGCAACAACAGCAACTGGTATGAGCAATTTTTTCATTGAGTAAACCTCATGAGCAGGATCGAGCATTCTTCAGCTTGTCGCGATACGTTCTATTATGACACAATCTGTGTCAAATAAATGCGAGTACAATCGCGCTCCGTGCGAGCGCAACCCAAGGCAATGGATACGGAGTTTTTAAATGGCTGATGTTCACACTCTATACGCTATTACTCACTCTCTGTATTCGGGGCGTGCGCGCAGTTATTTGATCAAACACCAGATTCCTTTCAAGGAGTTGTCCACCGGCCACGAAAGTTTTAAGGCTGATGTGTTGCCTAAGGGAAAACTGCCCACCATCCCCACCTTGCTTACACCCTCTGGTGAGGTAATTCGCGATGGCGCCGCCATTATTGAACACTTCGAAGCTGTTAATAACCGCCCAAGCCGACCGCCAGGACCCAGACAACAGATTGTCAGTGCCTTGTTTGACGTGATTGGTGCAGAGGGTCTGATGCGCCCGGCCATGCACTATCGATGGAATTACCCGGAAGATAATCTGGCGTTTGTGCGCTACCACTTCCTGTATTCACAACGTGACACCCCAAAGCGAGAGGAGAAAACGGAATACATGATGGACCGCATGCGCCACGCGGCAATGATTTTTGGCGTGACTGAAGATAGTAAGGAATTGGTTGAAACCCTATATCTAGAGCTTCTCGACGCGCTGGATACACATTTTGAACAACATCCTTACTTATTGGGCTGGCAGCCATGCGTTGGCGACTTCGGCCTAATTGGGCCCCTCTACGCTCACCTCGGGCGCGATCCGTACCCTGCTCGGTTGATGCAACAGCGTGCGACAAGAGTCTACCGTTGGGTAGAGCGAATGAACCGACCTGACCAGGATGTGCCCGAGTTCTTTAACGCAGGTACCGAATTTCTGGCCGATGATGAAGTGCCTGATACCTTGCTGGATGTGATGAAAGTGTGCGCGGAAGATTTTGTGCCGGAAACTCTGGCCGCGGTAAAACTTCTCAATAGCTGGTTAGCCGAACACAAACCGGATTCGGGTACGCCGGCAGTGGGTCGTTTGGCTCAATCAATTGGCAGCGCACAGTTTGAATTGCGTGGTCAGACAATAAGTGCGATGGCGCAACCCTATCGCTTTTTCCTATTGCAGCGTGTGCAATCACTGTACTCGAAACTCAATGCCAGTGATCGTACGGCGGTCGATACCATGTTGGAAGCCTGCGGTTTGTCACCCATCTTGAGCGCTACACTGGATAGACAGATACATCGTGCAGAAAACCTGGAGGTTTGGGGTGATTAGCTGCGATCCCGAGATGGCAGGGTGCTTAGGTAATCGCAACAGCACTCAACCTTTCGGTTAATTGCGGTACCAAAAAATCTCGTACAGCGCGCACACGCGAGGTATACCTCAGATCTGTGTGATACAAAACCCACACATCAAATACTTGCGCCGGCGGCGCCAGCTGCACCAGGTTAGGATCTGAGGCACACATGAATATGGGTACTGTACCGATGCCAAACCCGCGCTTTGTCAGATCAACCTGTAGAAATATATCATCATAAAAACCAGCCACATCCAGGTGTTCGAAACCAGCGAGAGCCCGCCAGGTGTCGGGGTTGCCGTAGCCAATTAATTGCGCCGAAGACTGTGCATCCATAGGCTTGTGTTTTTTGACGTATTTCTTTGTCGCATAGGGAGCCATGGCGGCTCGTCCCACTCGTCGACCCACCAGGTCCTCTGGCGGAGAGCGGGTAAACCTAACGGCAATATCAGCTTCTCGCTTATTCAGATTGACGTTCACGTAGCTGAGATCAACTTCAAGTTTTATGCCGGGAAATTGTTCTTTGAAACTCAGGAAATCAGGACACACGGCTCGATGAGAAAAAACCGCCGGCATAGAGATTTTTACCAAGCCTTCCAGCGAACTGTCGCGGCCTGTAACCGCGCGATCAATGGACTGGATGCTTTCTTCAATATCGCAGGCGCCGGCAAACACTTCCTCACCGGCTGGCGTTAATCGAAAACCAACAGTCTGGCGTTCAAACAATCTCGCACCCAGACGGTTCTCGAGGTTTTCTACCCGGCGCAATACCGTTGAATGGCTTACATTGAGTTCAGCCGCCGCCGCCCGAACCGAAGGCGTGCGCGCCACTACCAGAAAAAAATGATAATCGTTCCAATCCATAGCGGTCTATAAATGGACCATAAAGTGAGTGCATGATATGTAATGTATCACATGCAGACCGGTGATCAGGCCGGCTTTTCTCAACTATTACTGGAACAACACTATGAAATTCATTCTCCCGACCGCATTTATGATCCTACTTTTTGCTTCCTGGCCAAACTTCGCCGCTGACGAGGTGAGCAACAAAGGGCAAGCATTTACGGCCTGCAAAGCTGCGGCTAATGAGCAGTTCGATGGCGTACAAGGTGTAAAGATGCTGTCGGTTCGGTACCACAAGAAAAAATACAAAATTAAACTTCGTGTTACAAGCGGCGAAGAACGAATCAAGAAGACGTGCAGAGTTGGGCGTGATGGCAACGTCGAATTTAGTGACAAGTAGAGCGGAGACGTGACAATGGAACTGGAAATATTCATAGCAGCCAGCGCTTTATTGATCGTGCAGCAATTTGTTGCCGCCATGCTAAAAGTTGCGCAAAGTGACGTTGGTTTTAGCTGGGGCCTGGGTTCCCGGGATGAGCAAAAACCAAGCTCTGTTCTCACAGGCCGTGCCGAAAGAGCAGCCGGCAACATGCTGGCTACTTTTCCAATTTTCGTTGGCTTAGTGTGTTTACTGGTAGCGACCGAAAGCTCAACTGCCAGTAGTGAAACTGGCGCCATTATTTACTTGTTTGCGCGGATCGCATTTTTCCTCATTTATCTGTTTGTAACCGTGCCAATGGTGCGAACTGTCGCATGGGGAGCGAGTATATTTGGAATGGCAAAAATGGCGTTAGTACTGCTGAGCGCAGCTTAGGCAAGGCTTTACTTATTGACATTATTTATGTCAATATAGTTTGAGTGTTGTGCGCAAACCTGCACGCCAGCGATACTTGAACAAAGATAAGGAGAACGGTCTGTGACAGCTCAGCAGCCGATGCAATTGGTGGGGGGCACTGGCTCTCCTTATACTCAGAAAATGGTGGCGCTGATGCGCTACAGGCGAGTGCCTTATACCGTTACCTGGGGCGACCCTGGTCAAGAATGTGATGCCAGAGGGGTGGAGCAACCTAAACCCGTATTCATGCCCACATTCTTTTTCGAGCAGAATGGTCAAGTAAAAGCTGAGTGTGATTCCACGCCAATAATTCGCCGCCTCGAAAAAATATGCCCCGGCCGCAGCGTGTTGCCAAGCGCCCCAGCGTTAGCCTTTATCGACTATTTGATAGAAGATTTCGCAGATGAGTGGTGCACGAAATACATGTTTCATTACCGTTGGTATCCTGAAATCGATGCCGATAATGCGGGAACACTGTTGCCACTGGGCATGGACCTTTGTATGTCAAACGATACGCATAAGCAAACAAAGGCGTGGGTCTCTGAGCGACAAATTGGACGACTTTATGTCGTAGGCTCCAATGACACAACGGCACCGGTTATTGATGCTAGCTACCGGCGTTTTCTGCAGGCTATGGAAAACCACCTTGCAAACCAAAAGTTTATGTTAGGTAGCCGTCCGGCTGCGGGTGACTTCGGATTGTATGGCCAACTGACGCAGTTAGTTGCATTTGACCCCACACCACGGAAAATTACTCACGAGGTATCGCCTCGCACAGTGGCCTGGGTTGATCATGTGCGCGATCTAAGCGGACTTGAGCCTAGCGAACAAGATTGGCTAACACTTGAAGAACAGCCCGACAGTTTGCGTGAACTATTGGCCGACGTGGGCCGCGTTTATGCACCAGCGCAATTGGCAAATGCCAGTGCCGTTCAGGCCGGTGAGAAAAATTGGGAAGCGGAAATTGATGGTGCGCGTTGGACACAGCGAACCTTTCCTTATCAAGCGAAATGTCTGCAGTGGACTAATGATCGTTATCAAGCGCTTGCAGCGGCTGATAGGGCGCGGGTTGATACCTTATTACTGGGCACCGGTGTGGAGTCCATGTTGAAGAAGTGACGGTTGTTCAGCTAGAAATAGCATGTATCCAATTTACTCCGTAAGCCTTATCTCACTCAGTGCAGCTTTCTTCACCTCCTGTTCGGTAAACGGAATATCGATGAGCTCGCCTTGGGAAAACAATTCCGTCATATCACTGTAGTGGGGCGATTGAGGGTTTGAGGACTGAGAGTATGCAAGAACACCTTTCACCACGGTGTGCTCGAGTGTAAGCCTGGTGGTCATTACCCAACTTGCCGCCGAGCCGGTGACATCTGGATAGCCTTCACGGCTGATCGGGTCATACGCCATCTTGTTAAAGATGCCTTCAAACTCTTCGCCGCCTGGCAACGCAATTCTTCGACCATTTCTTGTGATGTGCTGTATGTCACTCAGTGGGGCGTCTAAAGAAATGCCGGTCTTGTTGATTGCCACCACAGCGCGCGCCAAGGCTTCTATCGCGACCGGATTGTTTGTTGTGTTCAAACCCCTGGGGGTATTTACAGGATCGTCTACATCGAAACCAACGGTGTAGTTGAGCGACTTAGGCAGCCAGCGCGTAAACTTCCCTTGGTTTGCAGCACGCAGAAATTCACGAAATAGGTGGGCCCCTTGGCTGTCTAAATTGGCGCTTAGATCCCAATCAGCAAGCACTTTGCACGCCTCATTCAAATCGACAGTTTCTGCGTCTACCACTACCTGTGGGTTGGTTTTGCACAAGCTCACGAGGTCATCGCGCAATATTTGCCCGGCATAGTGTTGATTGCTCATCATCCGCTCGCTCAGCGAATCGATATCAAAGCCCTTGCCTTGTAAGCCGTCTGATCCGTTAATCCGTTGCTGCACCATTGTCAGACCGGAACGCGTCCTTAAGGTCCTCTCACTTTCACTGTTACCCTGCACATCTGGAATGTTTCGCAAAGGCTGGTTCGGGTTGGAAAGCCAATAACTGTCGTTAGAGTTGGTCACGTAGTCATCGCGAATAAGTGAGGCTTGCTTGCTGGCACCCATTACGCCCTCTGTTGCCGAGTCGGTGTCAGTGTTCCAGCTGCAATCACTAGTATTGCCTTTCAGCAGGGGTTCCTTAAACACGCAATCCGCTAGCTGCTGGTTGCTTAGGTTAACCACGGGTCCCAAGTCACCGTAAAAAACACGACCGTATTTGTCGGCGGCAATGGTGTTGATACCGGGCGTTGATTGATACGTATTGATTGCTTGTTTCAGTTCTTCAACATTCTTCGCATTAGCCATAGCCATTGCGCCGCCCTGGAAGCCTCGCGCACCTTCATTGGCAATGCGCACGCTCACACCAAAGCCATTGACCCACGGAAACTTTCCACCAACCATATACCCGTGGTTGGCTTTATAAAAAGTATGGTGTTGCTTTGTCAGCTGATCGTTCTCGCCAAGCGCATCTATGCTTACAGTGACTGGCTCGATATCTACTTCCTTGCCATCGAACACGTAACGCAGTGGGTTTCCAGGCACCAGATCAAGCTTATAGAAGGTAAAAGCCTTGGATCGGGAGACAGTATTCGTCCAGGCAACATGCCCATTGGTGCCAAAACCCACATGCGCTCGTTGTGCCTGATTCGCCCCTAGCATGTTACTGACGCCCGGAATTATTTGGTGCATGGCGTACATCCTGAAATCGAAGTTTTTCCATTCCAGATGCGGATTAGCGAACAGCAGCCCAGCGCCGTCAGTACTGGCATCCTTGCCGATTGCGACACCATTGCTGCCTTTATCAGTAGGATTGGAGAAGCTCCATCTGTAGTCAGTCAAGGCAATTGTCGAATCGATGAATTGATCGGCACTGTATGTCGAGTCAAGTTTCGCGGTTTTCACAGCTGGCGGTTTAGCCGTCAGAATCAGCGGCGAAAAGCTGGGCAGGAAGGCCGGTGTGAGATGGAAACGCTTCACGTCTCTGGCGGTTAGCGTAGGAATCCACTGTGCACCCTTGCACGCAGGGTCGCTTGTATTGCTTACGCCTTTGTCGCGAGTGTAACGATTAAAGCCAGCGGCGTAACCTGCAAACAAGTCGTTAAATTCATCGTCAATCGTTTCATCGAAGATGCCTTCTTTTTCCAGTAGCTTGTAGAAAAAGTCAGAGTTGCGATGTTCTTCAGAATCGCCAAAATTAGCAGAGAGCTCACCACGAAACTTCAGTACATTGCGAGCCTGTTCGCAGAAATGATCTTCTGCGGCGGCGTAGCCTGTGCCATAGCCGATGCTGCTCCAGTCTTCTGCCACGATATGAGGTATGCCACCCTTAGTGCGATAAACCGTAACGTTGAAGACAGAAGCTGGATTAAAACCGTTGCTGCTAGTAAACGTGCAGCTGGGCAACAGTAATATTGCAATACATACAGCGGTTACAAGAACGGTGCGTTGATTGATCATCATTGGTTTTCAATTTCAATTTCTGGTCACCGCAACCCCATAGACATATCGCCACGGCACGTGGGGACTAGTCTACCTTGCTGCGCGTCATTATCGAAAAGGAAACGGTGGGCTAGAAGCCAGTACGCCGCTAATAAATGTGTCTACGATGTTATTTACTGGACCAGCATCATTGGTTGGCACGTGACCCGCACCATCCAGAATAGATACCTGATGTGGGCTGTTTGGCTGGTCCGAAACGGCTTGACGCAGTGCGTCAAATACCCAATCGCAATTGTTCAAGCCTGAGCCACTAGCTTCCGGAATGGTGGCAAGGTTTCCAGCGCAAAACGGGTCTGCATCACCACCCAGGAACAGGCTTGGTACCGCAGTGAAACCTGCGGCAATTCTTGCTTCCGGATAGCCATGCAATTCTGGGTCAATATAAAAGCCAACTTTATCTATCGCGCCTTGCGCGTCAAACCCTGCGACCAGGGGAAAACCAGAGGTACCTGCATATCGATCAGTAATGGGAAGAAGCCTTGGGGTGATTGCATAGGAATCGGCAACTATCGCCGTTAGCTCTGTACCTTCCTGAGCAAAGGCCGTGGCCAAAGAAAATGCGCCCACTGAACCGGCACTGGTGCCGTGCGCAATAACATGACTGGTAGGGTAGTTGGCAACCGTATACTCAACAGCCGACATGGTCGCCTGCAAGCCGTTGGCTTGACCGCCATTGGGATTGTTGGGGTAAGCCGTGCCCTGGCCAGAATACACATCATGGTCACACATGGAGACCACCAACAGACGATAGCCTTCTTCAATGCGTCGTCGCAAGGTGTTATCAATCAGATTTCCACCGCTGTCTAATACACGCCCACGCACCTGATCGTTCCAAAGATCATCAAATGTTTCTTCCTGATTCCAGGTGTTTTGCGTTTGGTTTTGCAGAGCAAGATAGCTGCCGCTGTTGTTAAAGTAACCCACGCCACCGCCGTGCAGATACACCCATAGTGGTGCTTGGGCACCGGCATTGTTACTGGGTTCTACAACGAGAAACGAGTAATTACCTGATACACCGCAGGAGTATGCTTGATTGCGATAAAAATCCAGTTCCCATGCTCCGCCAAAGGCGCTTTGCGAAGACTCTTGCGCCAGTACTATGGACGCGGTACTGCGCTGCGTTGCCGGCACGGAAATAGGGCAACCCGTTCCATCCAGACCTAGTCCTGTATTGGCTTGATTTGGACAGGAATCAGCGCTGTCTAAAATGCCGTCACCGTCGGAATCGGCGTCCGTATCTGTATCAGTGTCTGTATTCGTATCGGTGTCGGTATCCGTATCGGTATCGGTATCGGTATCGGTATCGGTGTCGGTATCCGTATCTGTATTTGTATTTGTATCAGTGTCCGTATCGGTGTTGGTGTCCGTGTCAGTGTTCGTATCTGTATCTGTATTCGTGTCCGTATCAGTGTTGGTGTCTGTATCGGTATCGTTGACCGAACCACCGTCACTGTTTACAGCTGTGTTGGTATCGCTACCACCACCGCCACCGCTGCAGGCGGTGCAAAGTAACAGACTAAAAATACAGAGAAATTTCAACAATTCGAAAGGCTCCTGAGAATTTGGTTTAGCGATCAATATGCCGGCAATCATATGCATCGAGTTGGGCTCACGCAATACAGTGCCGCCGACCGGCACGCCGTATGTCTGATAGCGTATTTGACCTCCTTAGGGCTCAAAAATTCGTTCTTATAACAGCTAAACGGTCGTTCTCATGCGCATCAAAAGAGACCATCGGCCTTGCAAATTACAAGAGAAGCGTTCGCCATAAACGACAGACATTCCGCGGCGCGGTAAACTAAAGGCATGGACAGCACTTCAGAACAACTTAATCAAGATCAGCATTGGATGAAGCTAGCCCTGCTGCAGGCGAAGAAAGCACTTGCTATAGACGAGGTACCTGTGGGTGCGGTGCTGGTCAGAGGTGGCAAACTGATAGCTGAAGGTTACAACCAGGTGATAGACGCTTGTGACCCAAGTGCACATGCGGAAGTAGTCACTTTGCGTGCAGCGGCACAAGCAGTTTCGAACTATCGATTACCGGGGGCAACCTTGTACGTCACAATAGAGCCTTGTGCGATGTGCGCGGGGGCAATTGTGCATGCGCGGGTGGCTCGTGTTGTGTTTGGCGCTAATGAGCCAAAGGCGGGGTGCCTGGTGAGTCATACGGGGTTGCTGGATGGTGGGCAGTTTAATCATTCGTTCGAGGTCACATCTGGGGTGTTTGCAGATGAATGTGGGAACTTGATGTCTGGATTTTTTGCGGCTCGCCGGTAGCCGAGTCCTAATGTTCTGAACCGGTTTTTCTATCAATTTATCTATCCGTGGTTGGCCAGGCTGCGGCGCCATTAATGCGTTTTTCGATCAATAGGTCTGTTCGCTGCGCAACTTGGGCCCTCCGGGCTACCCTCTCTCCCAAAAAAGCCGTCACCTTCGGCTAGTCTTTTTTGAGAAAGAGGGTAGCCCGGAGGGCCCCAGTTGCGCAGCAAGGCCTCCTATCCGCCAAGAGGCGCCCACAAAGTGCAGACTTCCAGCGCAATCGGATCTAAATAGCCGGGATAGTCCGCGACAACACCTCAGGCGCCCGATGTGACATCTCAACCGGTGGCCGAACCCGCTCGCGCGCAATTTCATGCAAGCGTAACACTTGATAGTAATGCCGAATATTGTGCACATAGGTGACCGGCTCGTTGCCGCGGGCATAACCATAACGAGTACGGCTATACCACTTTCGTTGCCTGAGTAAGGGCAAGTGTTCCTTTAAATCTAACCAAATATGCGGGTCAAAACCCTGCGACTCGGTGAGTTTGCGAGCGTCTTCCAAATGCCCATAGCCAACATTGTAGGCCGCCAATGCAAACCAGGTTCGATCGGGCTCGCTTACATCCTCAGGAATTTTAGCCAGCATGTCCTTGAAGTAGCCCGCGCCACCGCGCAGACTTTGCTCAAGGTTGGCGCGGTCCTCAATATTGACCTGCTCGGCCGTGGCCTGTGTGAGCATCATCATGCCCACTACGCCTGTTGGTGAGACCGCATTAGGGTTCCAATGAGATTCCTGGTAAGAAATAGCCGCCAGCAATTCCCAAGGCATATTGAATTCGGTCGCAACCGAGCGTATCAGTTTTTCATAGAGTGGTAAGCGGCGTTGAATATTGCCAGCGAACTCTAATGCGTCGGCCTGGTTAATGTCTTCAAAATGACTGAAATAGCGTTCTTGCAGTTGCTTCAATCGACCCGAGTTGTGCATTTCCATGAGGAAGCGATCCAGCTCGGTGTATAAGCTAGCTGCGCGACCATTACTGCGTTGCATGGCCCAGGCAATGCGCTGGGTTGAGCCAAGCCGCATACCCAAGCTTAGTCTGGGGTATATTCCGCGGTGCGCCACGAACTCGTGTTCGCCCATAATGGCAAAGTCCAGCTCATCTTTATTCAACTGCTCCATCAAGTCGATGGCTTCCAGATCGAACACAGCCTTCCATTTTATGTCAGGGTGCTCGATTTGCAGCTGTTCCAGAAAAGCTTCGAAATAGCTGTCGGCACCAACCGCGATGCGCTTGTTGTACAAGTCTTCCATTTTGCGCGGCTTGCGGGTACCCAGCTTATAGATAACACGCGGTTGCGTTTCGTAATAGGCTGCTGAATAGCGTACGGTATCAAGTTTTGTGGGGGTGATGATCAGGCCCGCCGAGGCCAGATCGGCCTTGCCATACTTCAGGCGGCGGAACACATCGTCTCGGCCAAACACGCTAACCATATTCAGTTCAACGCCAAGATAGTCAGCGAACTCGCCCGCCAGCCGAAATTCGAAACCATCATGGCCGATCAATGCCGGGAAGTAGGTAACTGGTCCGTTTCGGGTGGCCACGTTTAGCACGCCACGAGTCTGAATTTGCTCCAAAGTTGAGGCCTGTTCACAGCCAAGCGCCACAATAATGGCGGTGCCGAGCAAATAGCGACTCAATAGACTTGAAAAACTCATGCCCTATTGTAAGCAAGCCTTTACGCTGCCACCAGCTCGGCCTTAAAATAGCCACCGCTCGTCCCCGATCAACTACTACTCAGGCTTCGATATGATATTGCGCGGTACGCCTTCACTTTCGGCGTTTCGGAGGGCGAAGCTGTTGCACAAGCTGCAGCAGATCCTGCCTTCCATTACAGATGTTTATGCTGAGTATGTTCACTTCGCCGAGCTGGACTCAGGGACTGACCTGTCTTCTGAACAGCGTTCGGTGCTGGAACAATTGCTGCATTATGGTCCCAGTCAGTCGGCGCAAGATCCGCAGGGTGAATTGTTTGTTGTGCTGCCGCGGTTTGGCACCATTTCTCCGTGGTCCAGTAAGGCCAGTGACATTGTTCGTAATTGTGGATTGAATCAGGTTAAGCGCGTTGAACGCGGTGTTGCTTACACGGTTTCAGGTCCAACGCTTAGTGAGGCGCAGTATCGCTTGATTGGCGCCGAGTTGCATGACCGAATGGTGGAGACCTTAACGAATTCCTATGAGTCGGCCATTGGTTTGTTTGAACACCATAGCCCTGCCGAGATGCAGAGGGTCGATGTGCTAGCGGGCGGCATTGAGGCATTGCAAGTGGCCAATACCAGCCTGGGTTTGGCCTTAAGCCAGGATGAATGCGAGTACTTGCTGGACGCTTTCACTCAACTGAATCGCAACCCTAGCGATGTAGAACTGATGATGTTTGCGCAAGCCAACTCAGAGCATTGCCGCCACAAAATCTTTAATGCCAGCTGGAGTATTGATGGCGAGGAACAAGAAAACTCGCTGTTTTCTATGATTCGCAATACCTACCACAGCATTGACGGTGAGGGTGTATTAAGTGCGTATGAAGACAACGCCTCGGTGATTGAAGGGCTACCCGCTCAGCGTTTTTATCCTAACGAAAAAGGTTGCTATCAAGCACACCCGCAAACTGCCCATATCTTGATGAAGGTGGAAACGCATAACCACCCTACAGCAATAGCGCCTCTACCCGGTGCGGCAACTGGTTCGGGCGGTGAGATTCGAGATGAGGGTGCTGTGGGTCGGGGTTCAAAGCCGAAAGCAGGTTTGACTGGCTTCACTGTGTCTAACCTGCAGATACCCGGTTTTGAACAAGCTTGGGAACAAGACTACGGTAAGCCTGATCGCATAGTTTCTGCACTGGATATAATGCTTGAAGGGCCAATAGGGGGTGCTGCGTTCAACAACGAATTCGGGCGGCCCAACTTGTGCGGCTACTTTCGCACGTTTGAGCAAACAGCGGAAAGCAGCGATGGAACCGATCGCTGGGGTTATCACAAACCGATAATGATTGCGGGTGGTTTGGGCAACATAGTTGAAGAGCATATTGATCAGCACGACATTCCACTGGGTGCGAAACTTATTGTATTAGGTGGTCCGGCGATGCTGATTGGACTTGGCGGCGGTGCAGCCTCATCGATCGCCAGTGGCAGCAGCAGCGAAGATTTAGACTTTGCCTCGGTGCAGCGCCATAACCCTGAAATAGAACGTCGTTGTCAGGAAGTTATTGATCGATGCTGGCAAATGGGCGATGAAAACCCGATTGCATTTATTCATGATGTTGGTGCAGGTGGCTTGTCCAACGCATTGCCCGAATTGGTCAAGGACGGTGGTTGCGGCGGGCGCTTTGATTTGCGCGCCATACCCAGCGACGAACCGGGTATGTCGCCACTGGAAATCTGGTGTAACGAGAGCCAGGAACGGTATGTGTTAGCGGTGAATAATGAAGACCTCGCCCAATTCGATGCCTTGTGTGCTCGCGAACGCTGTCCATATGCGGTAGTGGGAGAGGCAGTAGATGAGAAGGTGATTGAGCTTGCAGACAGTCATTTCAGCAACAAGCCGGTAGATCTGCCGATGCCAGTGCTGTTTGGTAAGCCGCCTAAAATGCATCGTAGTTTTAAGCGTTGCAATCTTGAAGCGAAGACTGAGCCATCTGCGTTTGCCGATGTGTCTTTGTCCGATGCGATTGACAGGGTGTTGCGTAATCCGTCGGTAGCCAGCAAATCCTTTCTGATCACTATTGGCGATCGCTCAGTGACCGGTTTGGTGGCACGTGATCAGATGGTGGGTCCTTGGCAGGTACCGGTGGCCGACGCGGCGGTTACGCTGAATGATTACCAAGGCTATTGCGGAGAAGCAATGGCGATGGGCGAGCGAACACCGTTGGCGGTTGCCAATTCGCCTGCCTCAGCACGTATGGCGGTAGGTGAGGCCTTAACCAATATTGCAGCCTGCCATATTAGCGATCTTGGAAAAGTAAAACTGTCGGCAAACTGGATGGCAGCAGCCGGAACGGGTAACGAAGACCAAAAGTTGTTTGATGCCGTCAATGCGGTTGGCATGGAATTGTGTCCGGCTTTGGGTGTTGCCATTCCGGTAGGTAAAGATTCGATGTCCATGCGCACGGCATGGCGGGCGGAAGGTGGTGAAAGCAAAAGTGTTACCGCACCTCTGAGCTTGATTGTCTCTGCATTCGCGCCAGTGAATGACGTGCGCAAATCGCTCACGCCACAGCTACAGGCTGATGAGTCTGCCGAGCTATTATTACTCGACCTGGGCCTGGGCCAAACGCGCCTGGGCAGTTCAGTGCTTGCACAGGTGTTTCAGAAAAACGCCGGCGCCGAGCCTGACCTGGACAGCAGTGATGCGTTCAAGGCGTTCTTCACACTGGTTCAGGCGGGCGTTGGTAGTGGTGACATAAAGGCTTACCACGATCGCTCCGATGGCGGGCTGCTGACCACTGTTGCAGAAATGGCCTTTGCCGGCCACTGCGGTGTGACTCTGCACCTTGATGAGCTGCCTGGTGATTCCTTAGCGGCGTTGTTTGCAGAAGAATTAGGTGCTGTTATACAGCTGAGCGCTGAGGCCGCTGAGCGACTGTTGGCAAGCGCAGAAGCGCTGGGTATTCATGAACACGTGCATCGCATCGGTCACAGTAATGCGACAGACACAATTGAAATCACCCGCGGTGGCCAGCTTGAATATTCAGCCGAGCGTGTTGCTTTGCAGCGAACCTGGGCTGAAACCAGCTTTAGAATGCAGGCACTGCGCGACAATGCGGAGTGTGCAGAGCAGGAATTTGACGGCTTGTTGGCCACGGATAACCCTGGACTAAATCCAAGCCTTAGCTTTGAGATCAATGCTCCACAGATAATTGGTGGCGCCAAGCCTAAGCTTGCTGTGCTGCGTGAGCAGGGCGTAAACGGGCAGTACGAAATGGCCGCAGCGTTTACACGCGCAGGATTTGAAGCGATTGATGTTCACATGTCTGATCTGCAGGCAGGTCGTTATGAACTAAGCGAATTCCAGGGTCTGGCAGCCTGCGGCGGCTTTTCTTACGGCGATGTGCTGGGTGCCGGAGAAGGTTGGGCTAAGAGCATTTTGTTTAATTCAATGCTCAGGGAGCAGTTTCAGGCTTACTTTGAACGCCCTGACAGTTTTTCACTGGGTGTTTGCAATGGCTGCCAAATGTTGTCCAACCTGCACAGTTTGATTCCAGGTGCTGAGAATTGGCCTCGCTTTGTGCGCAATTTGTCCGAGCAATTTGAAGCACGTCTATCGATGGTTCGCGTTGCGAACTCGCCGAGTGTGTTGCTGGCGGGTATGCAAGATTCTCTTTTACCCGTTGTTGTTTCCCATGGTGAAGGCCACGCGGAAATCAGCGGCACTGCTATGCAGGGGTTGTCGAACGGCGGCGGTGTAAGCCTGCAATTTGCAGATCATCAGGGTCAGATTGCAGACTGCTATCCGCTGAATCCGAATGGCTCGCCAGAGGGTCTTACCGGAGTGACCAGCCAGGACGGCCGGGTGACCATCATGATGCCGCACCCGGAGCGTGTTTTTCGTTCGGTTCAGCACTCCTGGGCACCTTCGCAATGGGGTGAAGACAGCCCTTGGATGCAGTTGTTCTACAATGCACGGCGATTTGTGGGCTAAGTTTTGCCCTGGGCCTTGAATTTGTCACCTGCAGCCCCATAGAGTCGTAGTTCACGCTGCGGTATAATGCGCCGCTTTTTCGCACCCACCCAGATTGGCACTACCCTCCATGCTTAATAAATACCCGCTCTGGAAATACCTGCTGATTTTGCTGGTCATCGTTTTTGGCGTCGTTTATGCGTCACCCAACCTGTATGCTCCCGACCCGGCGGTACAGATCACGTCGGATTCCAGTGGCACCGCTATGTCTGAAGCGGACCTGGAGCGAGCTACCACAGCTTTATCTGATGCTGGCGTGGCGGTTTCTCGCCATGAACTCACAGATGCCAACATTCTGCTAAGGCTGGAACAGTCAGACGATCAGTTGGCCGCCCAGGCTGCTCTGCAGCGGGTGATGGGCGACGATTATGTTGTGGCGCTGAATTTGGCACCTACCACGCCACAGTGGCTGGAATCTCTGGGCGGACAACCCATGAAACTCGGTTTGGATCTGCAAGGCGGTGTGCACTTTCTTATGGAAGTAGACACTCAAGCGGCGATTGAAACGCGTATCAAGACCAATTTCACGGAAATCAAGCGTGCGCTTCGCAAAGCTCGTGTTATCTCGCGTTCGCAAATACTGGATGACGGCCGCATAGAGCTAGTATTTAAAACCGAGGAATTGCGCGGCAAAGCACGTGATGTATTAGCCAGCGATTTTGCCTCAATCACTCGAACAAATTCTGAAAAAGACGACAAATTCATCACTCACCTGAGCCTGACTGAAGAAGGCCGCAGGGAAATAGAGACCTACGCGGTATCGCAGAACCTGACCACATTACGTAATCGTGTGAACGAGCTTGGTGTTGCTGAGCCGCTGGTTGCCAGGCAAGGCACCAATCGCATTGTTGTTGAATTGCCTGGTGTTCAAGACACAGCGCGAGCCAAGAAAATTTTAGGTAAAGCCGCCAACCTTGAGTTTCGCCTTGAGGCAGAAATTGATGCGTCTATGGCAAGTAAGGAAGAATTTGAATTTCGTAGCCCACGGGATCAGGGTCGCCAGGCGTATCTTGAACGCGACATTATTATTACGGGTGAGCGTGTCTCCGGTGCACAGGCCAGCTTTGATGAAAATAGCCAGCCGCAGGTAAACATTTCGCTGGACAGCGTTGGTGGTCAATTAATGAATCGCACCACATCCAAGGCGATAAAACGCCGCATGGGTGTGTTGTTTATTGAGCGAAAGACAAACACTATTCGCGACCCTAAAACCGGCGACGAAATTCGTAAGGAAAGTTACGACGAAAAGAAAATAATCAGCCTTGCCACTATACAGACAGCATTGCCTCGCCAGTTTCGTATTACCGGGTTGGACAATATTCAGGAATCTTCCGAGCTAGCGCTACTACTTCGCGCTGGCGCGCTGGCTGCCCCTATCGAGTTTGTTGAAGAGCGTACCGTAGGACCTTCGCTGGGCGCTGAGAATATTTCATTGGGTATGAAGTCAGTGCAAATTGGTATGGGTCTTGTACTGATCTTTATGCTTATTTATTACCGTGTGTTCGGTATTGCAGCAAACTTGGCCCTGGCGCTAAACCTGGTTTTGCTCATTGCGGTTATGTCGCTGTTGTCAGCAACACTAACCTTACCCGGCATAGCAGGAATCGTATTGACCGTAGGTATGGCGGTGGACGCAAACGTGCTTATTTTCGCGAGAATTCGAGAAGAGCTAAAGAATGGGCTTTCGCCCCAAGCGGCCATCAATTCCGGCTATGAGCGGGCCTTCGTAACGATTATGGATGCCAACCTCACCACCTTGCTCGTTGCTGTCATATTGTATGCCGTGGGCACCGGTTCAGTGAAAGGCTTTGCCGTTACCCTGTCGATTGGTATCTGTACCTCGATGTTTACTGCAATTGTTGGTACCCGAGCATTGATTAACTTGATTTACGGCGGGCGCCGGGTCAAGTCTTTGTCTATCTAGATAGGAAGACGGTCACTCATGAGTGAAGTAAAGATTATTCCTTTCATGTCCTGGCGCAAGCTGGCCATGGTTTTGTCATTGATTCTGGTGTCTGCCTCAATCTATTCTCTGGCCACGCGCGGCATCGCCTTTGGTCTCGATTTCACGGGAGGCACCCAGGTTGAAGTTGGCTACAGCACGCCACCAGATCTAGAAACAATTCGCACCTCTCTGGAAGACAGCGGCTTCAGAAATGCAGTTGCCGTTCATTTTGGTTCGGAAACCGACATTCTTGTGCGTCTGCAAAACGACGAATCCTTGAAAGACATGAAGCAAGACGAAGTAGGCACGCGTGTGCTGGAAGCACTTCGTGCGCAAACAGATGCAACTGTGGATTTGCGTCGAATAGAATTTGTTGGGCCGCAAGTAGGAGAAGAACTGCGTGAACAGGGTGGTCTTGCGCTTGTCATCGCGCTATTGATGGTGATGGTTTACATCGCGTTCCGCTTTCAATTCAAATTCTCCGTAGGCGCGGTTGCCGCATTGGCGCATGACGTGATAATCACCTTGGGGCTCTTTTCCTTCTTTCAATGGGACTTCGATCTAACCGTGCTAGCGGCGTTGTTGGCTGTGATCGGGTACTCGCTCAACGATACTATTGTTGTGTCGGACCGAATACGGGAGAACTTTCGAATGCTTCGAAAGCAAGCCTCTGAGGCCATTGTGAATATATCGTTGACCAATACCCTGGGTAGAACATTGGTGACTTCATTGACCACTTTGCTGGTGTTAACCACCTTGTTCTTTACCGGTGGTGAACTAATCAACGGCTTCTCCAAAGCACTGATTATTGGCGTTATCGTGGGTACTTACTCTTCAATCTACGTGGCATCCAATATTCTACTTAGTCTCAACATATCGAAAGAAGATCTGATGGTGCCAGAGAAGGAAGGAGTCGCTTTTGATGATGGGATGCCATAGACACGACTATTGCTCAGTGTCGCCCGCTTTGCTGTTGTTACTATCCTGAAGCAACTTACGTATTGAGACCCTCACAACATGTGTGGGCTCAGCGTCAATCACTGTTAAGCGATAACCCTCCCAGTCAACATGATCGCCTTCTTTTGGAAGGTTTTCCATTAACTCCGTTATTTGACCGCCAACACTCTTGGCTCCACTATTGGGTTGCCATTCAAGACCAAGGTAATCGCAGATGTCACGTAATTCGGCGTTTGCATTGACCTCTATGCTGCCGTCTAGGCGCCGTTTGAGCTGATCGGCGTCGGTGTCTGACTCGTCGTAGATATTACCAACCACCTCTTCAATAACGTCTTCCAAGGTAACGATGCCGTCAACGTTACCGTATTCGTTAACCACAATGGCCATATGGCTGCGCGAATCCTGAAACTTTCGCAGGGCTTTGCTTAAGGTTTTGTGTTCAGGAAACACCAAAGGTTCACGCACAAGGCTCATCCAGTTAGACGCTTCCGCCGAGCTGTCACGCAGATACAGCAGTAGTTCTTTTGCCAACACCACGCCAACAAGATCATCCAGTTCGTTGCTGCTTGATACCGGTAGGCGGCTGTAACCACTGCTGTGTACCACTTCCAGAACTTGCTCTAGAGTCATATCGCTAGACAAAAACGTAATGCTTTGCCTGGGCAGCATAATATCCCGTACTTGCGTTTTGCCAAGTCGGGTTGAGCGTTCAATCATCTTTGCTGTTTGCTCTCCAACAGCGCCTTCTTTGCGCCCGAGTATCGCCAGCAATCGAATCTCTTCACTTGATGTTACTGGTTGTGCCTCTTCACTGCGTAACATTCGAGAAATGCGTTCGCTCACCACAACCAGTGGGTGTAGCGCAAGATTCAGGAATTTAATTGAGTACGCGACCGGAACCGCCAATTGGCGCGAATAGGCAACACCGAGCGTTTTAGGAATAATCTCGGACAGCAACAATACGGCGATTGTGAAAACCACGCTGAACACCCAGAGAGAATCAGCACCTACAGCTGTTTCGTAGCTTGCACCGGCAACCGTTGCGCCAATGGTGTGGGCGATTGTATTTACAATCAGAATGGACGCAATTGGCGCGTCCATATTGTTTTTAAAGCCACGCAAAATAGTGCCGGCGGGCTGGCCCTTGCGCGCCAGGGCTTCAACATCGGAATTGCGCACGGTGAGCAATACCGATTCCATAATCGAACAAAGAAATGAAATCAGCAGCGCCATGGTGACGGCGGCTATAAAAACCAGCATCAGGGTTCTCCGTTATTACTACTCAAGAACAAAGTGTGCCACACGTAGCCGCTGCTTTGTTATCGTTTTTCCCCTAGGGCGTATACCAAATAGGCGAACTGTAGGCGCGGTCCTGAATTTCAGTGGGTGCTTCTTCGGGAATATCCCAGCCATAGAGTTTCTTGTCGTACTCTGTCCAGCGCGGCGTTGGAATCTCGATCACCCTGGCGTAATAAAACGCCCGCTGCGCGGGGTCAAAATCAGGGTCTTGCCATACAACTTCAAACTGGGTATTGCCAACGTCGTTCGAATAGCTGAGAGACTCAGGGTTGACGCTTGATTTAATCGCGGAGGTACTACCATCGTCTTTTAAGTGGCGATCGTCAGATACGGCCACGTTATAGACCTGCTCTTGCAGTGAACCATCAGCCGCTTGCCAGCCCTTCACAATTTGCACTCTGTCGAGGTTGGCACCAATCGGGTCTTTTGCAGCGATTACCATAAACGTCGGTGCCTGATCCGTTTGGGCTCCCACTAGATCGCCACCCATAGGCACGCCCAGCGAATACGCATTGCGAATGCGGTCAGCGGTTTGCAGATCGTTGTCTGAGTAATACCAACCACCAAAGAATCGCAGCGCAATGCGCGAGCCGGTGGTGGCGTAGACCTCTTTGCGTTTCATCGCATCGAAAACACCCTCCCGAGTATTTTCAGTCGCCCAGACAGCCGCATAACCTGCGGCCACCTGTTCCCAAGCCATAACGGGGTCGGGTTCGCCTGGCGTGCCTGGCATAAACACGCCGGATATTCGATCAAAACCGGGTTCCAGCATTGAAGCCTTCCCCCAGAAATTATTTTCGGCACCGGTTGCCAGTGAGGTGTGCGCATCAGTGCTACCAATCATGCCGAATTTGAATGGGTTCTTGCCGGTGCGTGCCTGCTCACCAAGCCCTAGCTTGAGGGCAGAGCGTGCGTATTCGTACTGCAGCATTTCTTGCTTTTTCGGATGGCTCTTGAATGGGTCCAGATTGCCTTTGTCCCAGGTTTCGAAGTCTGCGAATTCATCGTTTGGTGACAGGTAAGGGTGCGCTTCGCTGTCTCCTTTAATTTGGGTAACTTCCACAATCGGTTCCCAGCGTTGGCGTAAAGCGTTGTAGCTTGCTGTTAATGGATTGGCGGAAGAATCTTGCAACGCAAACATGCGGCCATTGCTAACATTTGAATTGTGTGGAATAGCCATGATCCCGCCTCCTGTTTTTTCCTCATAGCTGGCCATAAAACCCCACAGTTCTTCAGGCGTCTGTGCGTCCAGTGACGAAAAGGGGGGCATTGACGCGGCTTTATCAGCACCGTCTCTGTACACCACTACGCGATGTAAGTTGTCGCCTTGCGGGAAATACGTCCACTCGTAGCCTATCAGTGCGGTGAACTTGCCAGGTTCATTGTATTGGTCGGCTGTTGCAGAACCGGCTTTCCAGGCATCCAGAGTCACTTCGGGAACATCCCATTCTTTATCGCTATTTGCGAAGGCAACAATCAGGTCAGTAAATAGCTTGGCAATGGCTTGTTCACCTTTACCCATTTCAGCCAGCAATCTGCGCCCGCCGTCGCTGCTGCGCAGTGATTTGTCTCCTGTTTTAAGTAAGGGCAGCAGACCTATGTACTCGGCATGGTCCGAGACGACCAAAAAGTCTAAGGGTCGGCTGAGCCTTACCGGCTGACCGCTGTTGGCAATCACCTGGTCACCACGAGCAAATTGGTACGCCTCTGCCGGGCTCAGCTTCTCGTTGCCTGCGGTATTAGCATCGATACTCTGCGAGCTGTGCAAATGAGTGTCACCCCAAAGCAACTCTTGTGGCACGGCAGAACCAGTGTAAGGCGAGTAGTCTTTGCCACTTTTTGTTTGCCGTTGTTGCACAGCGGTTGCTGCAAATGGGTTGTGTTGAGCCTCTTCATTGGCATTTTGTGCCTGACTCATCGTAGGTAGTACGGTAAAAAGGGCAAAAAGCGGCGCAGTAAATAGGCGATTGCTAGGCATATGCGATGTTCTCTCAGGGGCTTTTTTATCGATTTTACTACCGCTGGTCTCGCAATCGGCTTAAAAATTTGAAGTAGTTCACATTCAACTCTAGCCTGATTAAAAAATGAGCGATCATTAAGATGGTTCTGGATTAAAGAGGAAGAGCTTATGCCAGAAGATTTTTACCCAGGTAGTTTGAAGTCGGGTACCACTATAGGCGCCACGTCAGTGATTGCCGAAGGTGTGTTCTTCAAGGGTAATTTGCTCGGGGATAAAAACTTGTCTGTCGAAGGCAAGATAGAAGGGCGTATCGATTTACGCTCAGCGGATGTGATGGTTCGGGAAACAGGCATTGTTAAAGCAAACATAGTGGCCGATAAGGTCACAATAGAAGGCAAAGTATATGGTGACGTTACCGGCATGCAGCAAGTCTCGGTAGGAAAAAATGGCGCTGTCTATGGCAACATTACGTCTCCCAAAGTATCGTTGGACGAAGGCTGCACGTTCCAGGGAGCTATCGACATGGACCCGAGAGCACTGCATGCGGTGATCGCTACTCTCAAAGCTGTTGAAAAAGTAGTGGCTGAAGAAGACAAGCCGGAATCACCGATCGAAACTCTGGCTGAAGCGCTAAGCAAAGCCGCTAATGAATAGTCTGCTCGGGTATCAGGCGTAAGGCGTTTGATACCTGCCGGCGCTTCAGGCATATCTCTCCACCACATATCCAACCAATCGCGCATAATAGTCCCAAGCATTTACAAAAAGTTGGGCACTAGCAATGACAAGCGCTTGGACCAAGCGACGTTTACTAAAAACCACTGGCCTGATTGCCAGTGCCGCGGGGCTTGTGCCTGCCCAATTGCTGGCAGCAAAAAGTACCTCGCAATGGCGGAATTGGGGTGGCAACCTCAGTAGTCAGCCGCAGAGTATTTTGGTACCGCGGTCGGAAGACCAGCTTGTCGAATTATTGAAATCCAGTACCGGAACTATTCGCCCCGTTGGCAGCGGGCATTCCTGGTCGTCGCTGGTGCCCACGCAAGGCCGCTTGATTTCGCTGGATGCCATGAATGGTGTGGTGTCGCATGATTCAAACAGCGTGCAAGCTGACGTGTGGGGCGGCACCAAACTATTCGCTTTAGGGCCTGCGTTGGAAAGTGTTGATCAGGCGCTGTTGAATATGTCTGATGTTAACTACCAGTCGATTGCCGGTGCGATAGCAACATCCACCCATGGCACTGGCGCAAGTATTGGTTCAATGTCGTCCTTCGTGCGTGGTCTGCGCCTGGTGACAGCTAATGGTGAGACAATCGACTGCGATGCTGAAAAAAATGCCGAGATTTTCAGGGCAGCTCAAGTGTCTCTGGGTATTTTGGGCGTTAACTCTCGCGTGCGCTTGCAGAATCAGCCGGCCCATCGCTTGCATCAGCGTGAATGGTTAGCCGAGACGGAAGACGTACTCGAAGATATTGATTCGTTCATGCATTCCAATCAGCAGTTTGAATTGTTTCCGCTGCCTCATACCAGCAAGTCCATTGTGGTAATTACTAATCCTGCAATTGATAGCAAGTCGGACACGATTGTAGATCGTCCGGAAGCGGTAAATGATTTACGACAAGCATTTGAACTTAGCCGGACACTACCGATTGGCGGCGAGTTCGTTTACAAAAAACTCTTGGAGCTAGCCTACCGTAGCGGCAGTGATCGCATTGGCGCATCCTATAAGGTGTTAGCGCATCCTAGAGTAGTACCTTTTATGGAAATGGAGTACACGGTTCCAGCTGAGCTTGGCGTGCAGTGCTTGCGCGAAGTTTTGTCGGTCATTCGCAAAAAAGCGCCCGATGTTGCATTTCCACTAGAGTATCGTTATGTAAAGGCCGACCAGTCTATGCTCAGTATGTTTAGTGAGCGCGACGGTTGCAGTATTTCCATGCATCAGTTTGCAGATTCGCCTGATTGGCAGGCGTATTTCGAAACGCTGGAACCGGTATTTAGAAAGTATGATGGCAGGCCGCATTGGGGGAAATGGAATAGTATGAAAGAGGCTGACTTTGCAGCTTTGTACCCGCAGTGGAATAACTTCAAGCGAGTACGTCGCGAACTTGATCCTTCAGGGACGTTTCTTAATTCGTATCTCCGCAGTCTGTTTAGCTAGAGGCAATATGGCAGAACAATCCTGGCTGGTTACAAATCGAAGGAAACTGCTGTTAGGGGGTGCCCTAGCGGCGGGTGCTTATGTCTTAAAACCAAATGACAAAGGCGGCCCTTACAACGCTTATTTTTCTGCGCTGAATCAAACGCTGAAAGCAAGCATGGTCAGCCAGCCTCGAATGGTTCTTGATCTTGATGCCATAGACGCAAATATTGATGCCATTACCTCGAGTATAAAGTCACCCAAACAGTGGCGGGTTGTGGTGAAGTCTCTGCCTTCCATGCAGTTGCTTGATTACATAATGCGACAGGCTAATACTCGCGCGCTCATGGCTTTTCATCAACCGTTTTTGAATCAGGTGGCCCAGCAATTTCCAAATACTGATGTGTTGCTCGGTAAACCCTTGCCAGCGGCTGCAGCGCTTAAGTTCTATCAGACTCTGGGTGACACGAAATTTTCGGCCGACAAGCAGCTTCAATGGTTGCTTGACTCAGTGCAGCGTTTGCAGCAATACCAATCTGTTGCACAGTCGCTGGGGGTTACCCTGCGTATTAACCTGGAATTAGATGTAGGTTTGCACCGTGGTGGGTTTTCTGAGGAATCACATCTGTTGGCGGCGCTGAAAATAATCAATAATGATTCCAGACATCTGAAATTTTCTGGCTTTATGGGCTATGAACCGCATGTTGTGAAACTGCCTAACACCCAATCTCTACTTGAAGACGTAAAGAGCAGCTATCACAAGCTAGTCGATGCAGCCAAACGATCATACCCGCAGTTGTTTGAAAATGAGTTGACCTACAATATTGCGGGTAGCCAAACGTATTCGATGTACGAAACAGATACCTTTTTCAACGACATCAGTGCAGGTTCTGGTGTGGTGATGCCCACCGATTTTGATATGAGTACGCTTGCCAGCCATCGACCGGCCTCGTACGTAGCGGCACCGGTTTTAAAACACTACGATGACGTCAAAATTTCAGGCCTTGAAGGACTTTCGTCTGTATTTTCAGCGTGGAATCCTAACCGCCAACAAGCCTGGTATTTGTACGGAGGCAACTGGCAGGCGGAGTATGAGAGCCCGCCAGGGCTTTTGCGAAATCCAATTTGGGGGCATAGCAGTAATCAGGAAATGATTAATGGTTCTGACAAGATTCCGCTAAAAGTTGATGATTTTGTTTTCATGCGGCCACGGCAAAGTGAGGCGGTGTTTCTGCAGTTTGGTGATTTACTGGCAGTGCGCAATGGTCAGCTTGTTGATGAGTGGCCGGTGTTGGGTGTGTAGCCCAAGTAGCTATTAGCCGAGTACAGGCCCAACCACTTGCAACACCGACTTAAAGCACTTCGGATTGCCGCAAACAATATCGCCACTCTTCAGGAAGTTTGGTCCACCTTTAAAGTCGCTGACCAAACCGCCAGCTTCCTGCACCAGCAAGGCGCCAGCAGCAATATCCCACTCACTCAAACTGGTTTCCCAGAAGGCTTCAAAGCGACCGGCAGCTACATACGCTAAGTCCAGTGAAGCAGAACCCATGCGTCGAATGCCCGCGCACTGTGATGTCAACGTTTCCAGGGTTTGCATGTATTGCGGAATTTTTTCTTCCTGGCGAGAGCGATAGGGAATGCCGGTGCCTAGCACGGCGTCAGCCAAATCATTGCGTTTTGACACACGCAGTCGATTTCCATTTAACTGGGCACCCTTGCCGCGCGTGGCGCTAAATTCTTCCTGACGCACCGGATCATACACAACGCCATGCTCAAGTTTGCCGTTGTGCTTACAGGCAATTGAAATTGCGAAATGGGGAATGCCACGCACAAAGTTGGTTGTGCCGTCCAAAGGGTCGATCACCCACTGAAACTCAGCGTTTTCGTCACCCACACTGAAGCCACCCTCCTCGCCAAGAATCGCGTGGTCTGGAAAGGCTTTGCTGATTTGATAGATAAGCTCTTGCTCGACCTGTCTGTCTACTTCAGTGACAAAATCGTTCTGCCCTTTTTCCTCGATAACAAGCCGATCCAGACGATCCATGGACCGCAGAATGATCTTGCCGGCGCCGCGTGCTGCTTTTAAGGCGATGTTAACAGTAGGATGATGCATGAGCTGGCCGGTGACTTGAGGGCGCGCGATTATATCACTGTCTGGTAGACTTCTGTCTCGCCAACTATCTTGAAATTACAGTGTCAGACTTGGAACCACTCAACAGCATTCGCATTGTGTTAATCAATACCTCTCACCCGGGTAATATTGGTGCCGCAGCGCGTGCCATGAAAAATATGGGGCTGGGCAGGCTCTACCTGGTTGAACCTAAACATTATCCGGCCGAAGCCGCGGTTTTTAGAGCCGCGAGCGCCGTGGACGTTCTAGACAATTCAGTAGTGTGTGATTCCCTGGATCAGGCATTGGAAGGCGTTGATTTGATTGTTGGCACGAGTGCGCGTTCTCGCCGAATACCCTGGCCCTTGCAATCTCCTCGTGATTTCGCTGAGTCACTGCCGGAATATGTGGCCAAAGGAAGGTCGCGTGAGATAGCTATTTTGTTTGGTCGTGAAGACCGCGGCCTAACGAATGACGAGTTACAACGCTGCGGTGCCCACATACATATTCCAAGCAATGACGAATACAGCTCGCTGAACATTGCCATGGCAGTGCAACTGATTTGCTATGAATTGCGCGTGGCTCACCTTGATGAAGCTGTGTTGAATGCCAAGCCCACGGACGACTGGGATTCTCCCTGGGCTACCGACGAAGACAAGCAGCGCTTCTATGTGCATCTTGAGAAAACGCTGGTAGACCTCGACTTCCTTGATCCAGCTGCGCCCAGACAATTGATGACGCGATTAAGACGCTTGTTTGGCCGCATTGATCTCGATCAAATGGAAGTTAACATACTGCGTGGCATACTCACCGCCGCGCAAGCACAGGTGACCGCTAAGGTGCCGAGAAATTCTAGCAGCGAAGCCCCAGCCGCAAAAAAGTAAACCCGCATGAGCCGATCTGACCCTATATATCTAGACTATGCCGCCACCACACCGGTTGATCCGCGCGTGGCTGAAAAAATGATGGCGTGTCTTACCTGCGACGGCAATTTTGGTAACCCGGCCTCGCGTTCGCATTTGTTTGGCTGGAAGGCTGAAGAAGCGGTAGAAAATGCCCGTCGCCAGGTCGCTGATCTGATTGGCGCCGAGCCAAGAGACATCGTTTGGACCTCAGGTGCCACTGAGTCCGACAATCTGGCAATCAAAGGTGTTGCGCATTTTCACGCGGAACGTGGCAAGCACATAGTCACCAGTCAGATTGAACACAAAGCGGTGTTGGATACCTGTCAATTCCTTGAGGACGAAGGCTTTGATGTAACTTATCTTGTGCCCGACAAAGAGGGCGTTATTCAGCCTGAAGCGGTGAGGGCGGCGTTGCGTGAAGATACGGTGCTGGTCTCATTGATGCACGTCAATAACGAAATTGGCGTGATCAACGACATTGCAGCAATCGGTGAAGTAAGCCGAGAGCACGGCGTTTTGTTTCACGTGGATGCGGCGCAAAGTGTTGGCAAGCTGCCTATTAATCTCGGCGAGCTTAATGTGGACTTGCTGTCTATTTCGGCGCACAAATTCTATGGTCCCAAGGGTATGGGTGTTCTCTATGCCCGTCGTAATCCAGCGGTGAATATAGAGGCCCAGATACATGGGGGCGGCCATGAACGAGGTATGCGTTCAGGTACGCTGGCAACGCATCAGATAGTAGGTGTCGGCGAAGCCTGTGCGATTGCAGCGGCTGAGTTGGCCGACGAGAGTGCGCGAATTCTTGCGTTTCGTACGCAGTTTCTTGATGGCATCTCTGGATTGTCTGGGGTTCAAATTAATGGATCGTTGGAGCAGCGCGCACCGGGTATCTTGAACTTGGCGTTTGAGGGCGTTGACGGTGAATCACTGCTGATGGCGTTGAAAGACCTGGCAATATCGACGGGCTCGGCGTGTACGTCAGCGAGTTTGGAGCCCTCTTATGTGTTGCAGGCGCTTGGGCTTAAAAGAGAGTTGGCGCTTGGGGCTTTGCGGATTAGTTTTGGGCGGTTTACTACTGAGGCGGATGTGGATTTTGCGGTTGGGCGGGTTTTGGAGACGGTTTCTCGGTTGAGGGGGTGAGTTTTCCTGTTTGATCGAGAACGGTCAAGAAGCGCGTACTCACAGGCAGGACACGCCGTGAACCCAGTCGCTCCCGGCATCCTGCCTCCCGCGACACTTGCACATCCATGTGCATCGTCCATGGGGGCTTCCCTAAAGGACCTACTGTTGGCGTTGAAAAGGTCCCTCTTTTCAACGCTCCTGTCTGCGGAAACTCGTTCTCTGGCCTCAGTGCAATTCTGCAAGTACAGAGTACATTCGACAATTCAATGTGGCACTTAGGTGTCGGAATGCAGTCTCTCTTGCGGGACTGTTTGAGACATGGATGTCGAAAACCAAGCCCCCATGGATGGGTTCACGGCGTGTCTCGCAAGAGAGACTGCATTCTGGCGCCGGTCTCTAACTACAATCCGTCGTTATTTAAACCAATGGCGCTGTTTATGTGTACAAAAAGTCTTTATAATTGAAAGGTTTATTC
>JBGCDE010000148.1:0-4237 GCA_045105115.1 Pseudomonadales bacterium
AAAAAAATCCTGCGCCAGGTGTTCTTACCTGGCTTCTTACTAAAACTACTTTGCTTGCTTATTCGTCCAGGAAGCTGCGCAAGTGATCTGAGCGGCTTGGGTGGCGCAACTTACGAAGCGCTTTGGCTTCTATTTGACGAATACGCTCTCGCGTTACATCAAACTGCTTACCAACTTCTTCCAAGGTGTGGTCGGTATTCATATCAATACCGAACCGCATACGCAGCACTTTTGCTTCTCTGGCGGTCAAGCCAGCGAGCACATCACGGGTTGATTCTTCCAGGCCAATACCTGTGGCAGAGTCAACCGGTGAGACAATCGTGTTGTCTTCAATGAAGTCACCCAGATGCGAATCTTCGTCATCACCAATCGGGGTTTCCATTGAAATAGGTTCTTTGGCAATCTTTAAGACTTTGCGAACCTTGTCTTCTGGCATCTCCATGCGCTCGCCCAACTCTTCAGGCGTAGGCTCACGACCCATTTCCTGCAACATCTGCCTGGAAATACGGTTCAGCTTATTGATCGTTTCAATCATATGCACCGGAATTCGGATGGTGCGTGCCTGGTCGGCGATGGAACGAGTGATCGCCTGGCGAATCCACCATGTGGCATATGTCGAGAATTTGTAGCCGCGACGATACTCAAATTTATCAACCGCTTTCATCAAACCGATATTACCTTCCTGAATCAGATCCAGAAACTGTAAGCCGCGGTTGGTGTATTTTTTCGCGATAGAAATTACCAGACGCAGGTTCGCTTCAACCATTTCTTTCTTGGCGCGACGCATCCGCGCATCACCCAAAGACATACGGCGGTTAATTTCTTTCACGTCGGAAATTTCGAGGTTTGCTTCCTCAGAAATTATCACCAGGCGTTTCTGCGCTCGCAAAAGATCTGGCTTTATCTGTTCTAACTTGGGCGCAATCGCTTTGTGCTTCTTGATTTGCGCATCTACCCAGGTGAGATCGGTTTCGCTGCCTTGGAAAGACTTCAGGAACTGGCGTCGATCCATGTCGGCCTCACGCACACACATGCGTAGGATAGAACGTTCGTGGCGTCGAATTTCCGAAATAGCATCACGCACAAAGTGCGCCAGCGGATCCAGTTGCTTAGGCGTTAGTTTGAAGAACTTGAACAGCTCAGCACGCGCGGTAATTTCCTTCTGCGCTTCCTTGCTTGAGCGATCGTGTTTTTCCAGTGCTTTCAGCGTTTTCTTGTGCTGCTTTAACAGTGCACCGAAACGTTTCTTTGCTTCTTCCGGATCCGGCCCATTGTCTTTGGCGTCGTCATCGTCGTCTTTGTCTTTGTTCTTGTTTTTCTCAGCATCAGCAGCAGAAATCTGGTTAGCCGATGGCACATGCTCCATAGGGTTGAGATAACCCGTCATGATGTCGGCCAGCTTGCGCTCGCCAGCTTCGTACGCAGCGTATTCGCCCAGCAAGCGGTCAACCGTGCCAGGAAACGCAGAAATGGCAGCCATGGACTCACGAATGCCTTCTTCAATGCGCTTGGCAATTACGATTTCACCTTCGCGCGTGAGCAGTTCAACCGTTCCCATTTCGCGCATGTACATGCGAACTGGATCAGTGGTGCGGCCTACTTCGGTTTCCACCGCAGCCAAGGCAGCAGCGGCTTCAGCGGCGGCAATCTCGTCGGCGGAATCATCTTCATTGAGAAGCAGTTGATCGGCATCTGGTGCTTCTTCAAACACCTGGATCCCAAGATCATTGATCATCTGAATAATGTCTTCAACCTGATCTGGATCGGCTATGTCTTCCGGCAGGTGATCGTTGACTTCTGCATAGGTCAAAAAGCCTTGCTCTTTGCCGCGAGAGATCAGTTCGCGAAGCCGCGATTTTTGGTTTGCTGCTGTTGTTGTTGCCATACGCTACAGAAGTTCCGGAGGTGTGCTGTACGCGCCCGTTTAAAGCCCGGGTGAGTCGCGCCAAACAGGCACTGAAGTTAGCCCGCTATTATAACGGACAAATCACTGAGATTTCTAGAGTTTTCACGGTTTTGCGTGCGCCACTGACGCAACATCCATTGTTGGGGCCAGGTCTGCGATTTTCAAGGGCCAGCGGTTATTAGCGGCCAAATTAGGTTTTTGATCGCTGCGCCAATAGCTCTTTCAACTCAGAGCGAAGCTCAACAGGCGCCTGCGCGCCCTGGCGCTGATACTGATCGATTTGCAGCAATAGTGCGTCCAGCTTATGCCTGTCTAACTGCTCACCAATTCTCTCAACAGTGTCGATAAAGCGCTGCTCAACACTCTGCTCGAAGGCGGATTCAGCCTGCCCCTCTTCCTCGAGGCTTTCCATACCCTCGCGCAACAGCTCAATGCCGCGCCCACACAGCTCAGTTAATTTTTCGCCTTCTTCCTGGCCATACCAATAACCCAGCAGCATACCAGTAGAAGAATCCGGACGGCGTTTAAGAAGTTCTAACAACTGGCGTAGCAGCTCTGCGTCGTTGTCATGCAAATTACTAATGAAATCAACACTATCGATGTGCGAGATCAGTTGCGGCTTGTACACCAGAAGACCAATCGCAACCTCCACCAGCGACATCGGTTCTGGCGGACCTTGGCTGCGCAATGGCCGCCGTCGAACCGGTGCTGCGCTTGCCGCCATATCATAGTCATTCGGAACGTCAGGCTCGCCGGCGTCACTGAACATGGGCCCCTCGCCATAGTAAGCATCCGCTGGCGCTGGAATACTCTCTGGTACCGCAGGTGCTGTATCGTCACGTGATAACTGCTCTACGGTCGATTTATCCAAGCCAGTTCTTGCCGCCAATTCGCTCTGCAAAATGCCTTTGAACGCACTGGTTTGCAGCTTATTGATTAACGCCAATGCTCGCTGACTCATCGCTGCTTTGCCATCTGCAGTGGAGATATCTAGACCCACAGCCGCTTGGGCAAAAAGGTACTCAGACAGCGGCTGGGCTTTGGCGATTCGCTCTTGAAATTGCTCGTTACCTTCTTGACGCACCAAGCTGTCCGGGTCTTCGCCTTGCGGTAAAAACAAGAACTTCAGTTGCTGACCATCTTCTATGACAGGCAAACAGACGTCCAGCGCGCGCCTGGCCGCGGCCGAACCCGCCTGGTCGCCATCAAAGCAAAACACCAGTTCTTCACAATGGCGGAACAGGCGCTGCAAGTGCACAGCACTGGTTGCAGTACCCAAGGTTGCCACCGCATTGTCTATGCCGTGTTGGGCCAGTGCGATTACGTCCATGTAGCCTTCAACGATCAATATTTGCTGAAGATGTTTGTTGGCTTGACGCGCCTCATACAAGCCATACAGTTCACGTGATTTTTGATAAATCGGAGTTTCCGGACTGTTTAAATACTTGGGCTTGTCATCGCCCATCACCCGGCCGCCGAACGCAATGGTGCGGCCACGAGAATCACGGATAGGAAACATGATTCGATGCCGAAATCGGTCGTACAGTCGATGCTTGCCGCCACCTGCATCGCGGTGAATTAACATGCCCGCTTCCAGCAGCATCTCCAGCAACTGCTTGTCACTTTCAAACTGCTTGAGCAGGTTATCCCAGCCGGGTGGTACAAGGCCAACGCCGAATTTCTGCACGATAGCAGCACTTAAGCCACGGTCTTTCAAATAAGCAACCGCACCCTTGCCGGCCGGGTGCGTTCGTAATAACTGACGGTAAAATTCGTCGCTTTGCTCCATCACCGCGTATAAGTCGCGCTTGCGACGGCCTTGCTGCTCGTCTTCGCGACTTTCTTCCGGGATCGGTAGACCATACTTTGACGAGAGCTGTTCGATAGCCACACGAAAGTCCAGCCGCTCATACTCCATCAAAAAGCCCAGCGCATTTCCACTGGCGCCGCAACCAAAGCAATAATAGAACTGCTTTTCGGGCTGCACGCTGAAAGAAGGGGTTTTCTCGTCGTGAAACGGGCAACAGGCCATAAAGTTGCGGCCTGACTTTTTCAGTGTGACACGCGAATCGATCACGTCGACTATGTCGGCGCGATCAAGCAATTCGTCTATAAATGTCTGTGGAATTCGCCCGGCCATGCGCCGAGTATACCCGCGCTTAGCTGTTAAGCGCTGCCTTGATTTGCTGACTCACCGCACCCATGTCAGCCTTGCCTTGTAACTGCGGCTTGAGCACGCCCATAACCTTACCCATGTCGCGCATTGACTCGGCACCAGTGCTGGAAATGGCCTCTTTAATGAGCTGCTCCACCTCGTCTTGCGACAATGCC
>JBGCDE010000149.1:0-9078 GCA_045105115.1 Pseudomonadales bacterium
CATGATGAGGCACAACGAATTCTCGACATGCTTTCTGAAACAGCACCTAAGTTGGTTGAAGAGCTGGTGCCGAATACGGTCAGCATTCAAGTTTTTCTTCGCTTACTGAAAATGCTTCTTGAAGAACGGGTTCCAATTCGCGATATGCGGTCAATCGCCGAGGCGATAGCCAGTAATGCGGATTTGTCCGGAGACATTGACCAACTCTGCAATGCCGTACGAATGGCACTGTCTCGAAACATCATTCAGTCTATTTATGGTGATGCAGCAAATCTGCCGGTTATTACGCTTGATCCTGCGCTTGAACAAATGTTGCAGCAAAGCGTTGCAGCCGCTAGACAGGGCGGCGACAGCAATCTGGATTCGGTGATAGAGCCAAATCTTGCGCAACAGCTTCAAGCGAATCTGCAGGACCTGGGGCGAAAACAGGAAATGGACGGCAAGCCAGCCGTATTATTGGTCACTGGGGCCATTCGCAACCTCATGGCGCGGTTTGCTCGTATTTCTTATGGAGAGTTTTATGTGTTGGCATTCAATGAAATTCCAACAAGCAAGAATCTAACAATTGAAGCTAGCATCAGTTAGCTCATTCATTTAATAACAATCGGTAAAGGGACAACACCATGACAACAAGGACAATTCTCGCAAAAGACATGCAGGATGCGATGGTCAAAGCAAAGGATGAGATGGGGGCTGATGCCATCATTCTTAAGAGTCGAAAGCTGGGTGATCACATTGAAGTCGTAGTAACAGATGACCCCAGTTTTTTGATCGCATTGTCGAAAGATAAACAAAAAGCGCCGGCTAAAAAGACAGCGCCGTCTCCTGCGGTTAAAGCAGAAACTCCGGCGGCAAATGATGAAACGTCGTTTGAATTGCCGTTGTCTGAGTCCATTCCCCAGGAGCTAGCGCCAACGCCGGCTCCAAAGCGGACACTTGCGGAGCTTGAAGAGCAGTTTTTGCTGGAAGACGCAGAGAATAGCATCAATCTGATTGGGCAAATTGATGAGATTGATGAGGCGGTTGATCTTGAATCACTTGATTTTATTCCGAATGAACTTATCCCTAGCGAACTTACCCCGCCGACTCCGCCTAAAACGCTTCTAAACGCAGAATTGCCGAAAGCGACCCCAGAGCCTATTCACCTACCGATGCCAGAGAGCAATGCTAACGATCAGGAAGCCGCGATAGATGCCGGGAAATTCCCATTCAAAACGATGCACGACCCGGCGCTAAAGCGCTTGGTAGGTGAGCTACGCTCCATCGGTGAATTCTGGAACGAATTTGGTATTTACTGGGAGACCTACGCTGAGAGCTATCAGTACCCATGGAGCAAGCAGCTTCGAGAGCGTGTTGATTACCTGAATCTAAGTCCTGCACTGCGTGATCAACTGGTCAGCATGTTTCGTGAAATACCTGAATTTGAGCAATCCTGGCAATCAGTACTTTCTGAACTGCAAAGCAATATTGTCGTGAGCGAGCACGATGTAATCCGTAACGGTGGTACTTTTGCTTTCGTTGGGCCTTCTGGCGCAGGTAAAACGACTACTATCGGAAAGCTTGCTGCTGAATATGTGTTGCAACACAGCCCAGAAGAAGTTGGTCTGATTACCACTGACATATTCCGAATAGCGGCGTACGAACAGTTGGTTACCATGGGCAAAATTCTGGACGTAGAAGTTGAAGTCGTAGACGCCCATCAAGGTGGTTTGACGGCCGCAATTAAACGGTTCTCTGATAAGTCATTGGTACTGATTGATACCGCAGGGTTGCGCAGCACGGACCGGGACCTTGCAAAGCAAATGCATGAATTGCGCCAACTCGGAGAGCGGGTCTCAACAATGTTGGTACTGCCAGCAAACGTTCAGTACGAATCAATGCAGCGCGCGATGGAAACGTATGAAACGCGCAATTACCAAGGTTGTATTTTCACTCGCCTGGACGAATGCCCGAGTTTAGGGCCTGCTGTTAGCCTGTTGGTTAGTCACGGTATACCAGCCGCTTATCTTGCCAGTGGTCATACAATTCCTGACGATCTAGCACGAGCCACACCGTCACTTCTCATCGAACAATTATTGACATTCGCGTGCCAGGAAACTGATGTTAGCAAAATAGACGGTGGCGGCCTAGCAAGCGCCATAGAACCACATGCCGAGCGTCAGATTGAGTTGATCTAATCACAGCACAAGCAGTAAACAAGGAAGTTGAGGGTAGGAAGTGAGAAATAGTAATGGAATTCAGGTGGTTGCGGTCACCGGTGGTAAAGGTGGTGTTGGCAAGTCCAATATCGCGATTAATCTGGGGCTGGCCCTGCTGCGGATGCATAAAAGAGTCGCCTTGCTGGACGCTGACCTTGGTTTAGCCAATGTCGATGTGTTGCTCGGTTTAACACCTGACAAAACCCTTGAGGATGTGTTAGCGGGTAAGTGCGCTTTGAAAGACATTTTACTTGAAGGTCCTAAGGGCTTGAGTATTGTGCCAGCGTCATCGGGTAACAGATCAATGGTAAACCTGGAACTTTCCGAGCATGCCGCGCTGATTAATGCTTTCAATAGTATTGATGATTTGCTGGACGTTTTGATTATTGACACCGCGGCGGGTATTGAGAATCACGTAATGAGTTTCGTTCATGCCTCCAACGAGGTAATTGTTGTCGTGTGTGATGAACCGTCATCGCTAACCGACGCTTACGCTTTGATAAAACTCAGCAACCGTGACTATGGGCGTCAGCGATTCAGGATTGTGGCCAACATGACGGAGTCCGCCAACGATGGCCGAGCATTGTTTGAGAAACTGCAACGGACTACAGATCAGTTTTTGGACGTGTCTGTGCAATATGCCGGGCATATTCCCTACGATGAACAGCTTCGAAAAGCGGTTAAAAAGCAGGTTGCTTTACTTGAACACTCACCCAGATCGCGAGCAGGTCAGGCGTTTCGTGCGCTGGCTGAAAAGGTCGACCGATGGCCAGTGCCTTCGCAGGCGAATGGCCAGTTAGAGTTCTTTTTCGAAAAGCTATTACTTAGCAATGCAGTTTGAGACCTGAAATATGCAGTTTCCAGCAGATACAGCTAGTGAGGTGGTGTTGCAATGAGTAACGCAAAATCGCCAAGCGAGACAAATAACGGGGTTGGCAAGGTGTCGGTATACACCGAATCAGCGAATGAGCTTGATCCCGCCATTCTGGTTGATCGATACGCGCCATTGGTAAAGCGAATAGGTCAGCATCTTATGGCGCGGTTTCCAGCGAGTGTACAGCTTGATGACTTGATTCAGGCCGGTGTTATCGGCTTGCTTGAGGCTGCCAGAAATTACAACAGTGGTAAAGGGGCCAGCTTTGAAACTTACGCCGGTATTCGAATCCGAGGCTCGATGATTGACGAGGTGCGCAAAGGCGACTGGGCACCAAGGTCTGTGCACCGCAATGGCAGGCGAATAGCGAAAGCGATTCGAAGCGTCGAAGGGCGTTTAGGCCGGGAAGCCTCTGATCTTGAAGTCGCTGAAGAGATGGAGATTGACCTCGATAGTTACTACACATTTCTGAAGGACACTGCTGGTAGTCGCTTGCAGAGCCTGGACGAAATTGTGGAGCGAGAAGACTCCAATGAAGAACCGGTAGATACTCAAAAAGCTACACCTGCACAATCGATACAGGAAGCCACCTTGAAAGAAGCCGTGGTGGCAGAAATTGGCAATTTACCAGAGCGAGAGAAGCTGGTGCTGTCTCTTTACTACGACGACGAACTGAATCTTAAAGAAATTGGTGAAGTACTGGGTGTTAGTGAATCCAGAGTCAGCCAGATACATAGCCAGGCCATGTTACGACTTCGGTCGCGCTTGTCCTCATGGCAAATTAAGGATTAAGGCAGATACCTCGCATGGATGCGCTCAGCTTAATCGGAATCATCATCGCCTTTGGTGCAGTGTTCGGCGGTAACTATCTGGATGGCGGCCAGATCGGCACCTTTCTGAATTTACCAGCAGGCATCATTGTGGTGGGCGGTACGCTGGGTGCAGCGGTGTTACAAACGCCCAAAGGTCAATTGGGTTTTGCATTGCAACGCTTGCGCTGGATAATTTATCCACCCTTATCACACGCGGAAAGCCATCTGGGCAAAATTGTCGCTTGGGCTGGCCAGGCTCGAAAGCTCGGTTTGTTAGGCCTGGAGGATAGCGCCGAAAAAGAACCGGATACGTTTGTTCAGCGCGGATTGCAGCTGCTTATTGATGGTGGAGAGCCAGAATCGATTCGCGGTGCCATGGAAACTGACTCGGCTCTGCGCGAGCAAAGAGATCTTGAAGCCGCTCGATTTTTTGAAAGCATGGGTGGCTACGCGCCCACTATCGGCATAATTGGCGCGGTAATGGGGCTGATCCATGTTATGCAACATTTGACTGACCCAGAGAAGTTAGGCCCAGGTATCGCGATTGCTTTCGTGGCCACCATCTACGGTGTTGGCCTGGCAAACCTCATCTTGCTGCCAATTGCCGCGAAGCTTCGCAGTTGCATAAAATTGGAAGTTCAGGGCAGGGCGTTGGCGATAGAAGGTATAGTGTCTATTGCTGAAGGCACAAGCCCAAAAGCGATAGAGCGCAAACTCGGCAGCTTCCTGCCAGGCAGTATTAAGTGAGTTCAGCCTTATTACGTTCCCTACAAGCTGAAGAGCCGGTAAATCACGACCGTTGGCTGGTTTCTTATGCTGACCTTTTGACGCTAATGCTGGCGTTCTTTGTTGTCATGTATTCAGTAGCACAGCTTAATGAGCAACAAGCGACGGCTTTTTCGAAGAAGCTCAGTGATATGTTCGCATCACCCAATGCCAGTGCCAGTACTGTGGGTCAGAACGACGCGGAAGCTAAATCCAGTACCATGATTGACCTTGGTGGGCATGCTGGTCAGACCAATGCCGGCCAGAACGTGAGTGAACAGAAAACGGATAATTCCCTGGAAACAGAGGGCGATACCATAGTGCAGCGATTCAGTGGCATCAATGATCTGCAGATTCGCGGTAACGAAGAATGGTTGCAAGTAGAACTTGATTCAAATCTGCTGTTTCCTGCGGGCAACACTGAGTTAACTACCGACGCATTGATACTGCTCACACAGGTGGCGGAGGTGTTGAAAGACTACGAGCTGCCAATGAAAGTTGAAGGTTTTACCGACGACACGCCGGTTGCAGGGACACGTTTTGCTTCTAATTGGGAGCTGTCGGCTGCCAGAGCCGCTGCCGTTGTGAGGTTTCTGACGGACAAAGGGGTAGCACCTGAGCGTATGGCTGCGGTTGGCTATGGCAAGTACCAGCCCGTTGCACCAAATACCTCGGCGCAGGGTCGGGCAAAAAATAGACGAGTTACGTTAATGATTGCCCGCACACCAACTGTCAGGCCAAGCATTATTCCGGTCGAACCTGAGCTGTTCCAGGACATCAAGAATGACGCTGGAATATTTGTTAAGGGTATAAATCGCGACCAGGAAGATAATAGGAAAGCGGCTGAGTCTATTGTTAATCAGGAGCTCGGTGATCGAATTCCCAAAGAATTGAAGCCAATCCTGCCCGAAGGGCTCAGCCCGGAACAAATTCCAGGTAGCGGGGCGGCTTCGCAATTCAATACGATAGAGCTTGAGGGCGGTGGGCTGCTGTTCACCAATACTCCGCCAACGTCATCTGCAGACGCTAGTGATTCAGGAATCGCCGAATCTGGCGAACCTTGAACCGCGCAACGGCGCGCTAGCAACTCAAACCAGCGGTCTATAGAATGAGCGTAGTTTTTCCACTCGGTTTATAGATATTGCTTCAAATTCGAAATTTGTATTGTGAACGCGGCGAGCGTCTACTCTTTGATCAATTCGATATCGAGTGCGTGCCTGGTGATCTTGTTGAAGTACGCGGTGCCAATGGCTCCGGCAAGTCGACCCTGCTCCGGATTATCGCGGGGCTAGCGCAAGACTACGAAGGTTCTGTGTCATGGCAAGAGCGAGGGGTGGTCGTTCATGCCAGCGAATTCCGTCGCATAAGCCTTTATCTGGGCCACGCTAGTGCTGTTAAGGGCTCGCTTACACCGCTTGAAAACTTGGTCTGGCTCAGTGAATTGAACGGCCCGGTCGAAAAAGAGCGCGCGCTGGATGCCTTGCAACAAATGCAGCTTGCCGAATGTGAAGGGGTACTTTGCCATCATTTATCGGCAGGACAACAGCGCCGTGTTGCTTTGGCGCGCTTACTCACTGTTGATGCAAGGCTGTGGATTCTCGATGAGCCTTTTACCGCGCTGGATGCGGCAGGCATCGCTTTTCTGCATATCTTGATACAAAAGCAGGTAGAGCAGGGTGGAATCGTGATTCTCACAACACATCAAGCTCTAAGCGGTTTGTCTGGCGTGAAAGTGGTGCAATTATAATGGCACAGCAATCAATGGCGGCGTCTGTGTTGCAGCGCGAATTACTGCTCAGCGCGCGCAATCCGGCCGCAAGCTTAAACGCGGTGTGGTTTTTTGTTCTGGTGTGCGGTCTATTTGCTATTGGTATCGGCCCAGACAAAGAGCAGCTCGCACAATTGGCGCCTGGTTTGATTTGGGTGATTGCCTTGCTGGCCGTGATGTTGTCTGTAGATGCATTGTTCCGACACGATTACGCCGATGGCAGTCTCGAGCAATTGCTGCTGGCCGCGCAACCGCTTTATTTTTTGATATTGGCAAGACTATTGGCCCAGGCGCTTCTTATAGCATTGCCGCTGGCGTTGATCTCGCCACTGCTGTCCTTGATGCTCGGCATGAACATGCAGGCTCTACCCGCGTTAATCATTAGTTTGTTGATAGGCGTGCCAACACTGGTATTAGTCGGTGCAATTGGTGCAGCGTTAACGGTGGGCTTTGAGCGCGGTGGCCTATTGTTGGCATTGTTGATTCTTCCACTTTATGTGCCGGTATTGATCTTCGCTTCGGCAGCGGTCGTTTCTGCAGCCAGCGGTTTTGATTATATTGGCCAAATTCTCATTCTTGCTGCTCAATTTGTGTTGGCATTGGCGTTGAGCCCGCTCGCAGTGGTGGCTGGTTTACGTCTCAACTATTACCATTAGCCGCTGCGGACGATGCAAAGCAACGTATAATCTTCTGATGTGGTCTTGGTTTCATAAATTTGGTTCGCCGCGCTGGTTTTACGACTTTAGTACGCGCTTGTTGCCGTGGCTGACACTTTTTTGTGTAGGGTTTTTAGTGCTCGGTTTGGTTTGGGCATTGGCGGTAGCACCGGCTGATTACAAGCAGGGCAATAGTTTTCGTATTTTCTATATTCACGTACCCACTGCTGTGATCTCTCTGGTGGGCTATTACGTAATGGCGATAGCTGGTGCGATCAGTCTGATTTGGCGAATGAAGCTGGCTGACATTGTGATGAAAGAAGCCGCTCCAATTGGCGCTCTGCTCACTTTTCTGGCACTTTTTACAGGGGCTGTTTGGGGTAAGCCTACCTGGGGCACGTGGTGGGTGTGGGACGCCAGAGTAACTTCCATGCTGATTCTGTTTTTTCTCTATGTGGGTGTGATTGCTTTGAGCAAAGCGTTTGATAACCCTGAGCAAAGCGGTAAAGCATGTGCGGTTTTAAGCCTCGTGGGCACGGTGAATATACCAATTATTTATAAATCTGTGGACTGGTGGTACAGCTTGCATCAGCCGGCAACGATCAAATTTACTGAAGAGTCAACAATTCACCCTGATATGTTCTGGCCGTTTCTGGTGATTACTGCAGGTTTCTATCTATTTTTTGCTTTGGCGCTCACGGCGGGGACGCGTTTGGGTATATTGCAGCGCGAATATCGCACTCAGTGGGTGCGAGCGCGGCTACAAGAGTGAGCTTATAGACGATGTGGTACTTCGAATCGATAAACGATTTTGTCAGTATGGGCGGCCATGGCTTTTATGTGTGGCTGGCCTACGGTGTGTTTGCGTTGACGATGACTGTTTATGCGCTTGCCTATCGCCGTCGAAAAGCGGCCTTGATTAAACAATTGCGAAAGAAAATTAGCAGTAAGAACCATGCATCCACTACGTAAACAACGCCTGCAAATTATACTTTTCGTGCTATTAGCCGTGGCCGTTGCGGTAGGTTTGCTGCTCTATGCGTTACGTGAAAACATCAACCTGTTTTACCCTCCGGCTGATATCGCTGCTGGCAAAGTCGCTATCGGGCAGCAGATTCGTGCTGGCGGTATGGTGCGCGAAGGCAGCATTGAGCGCAGTGAAGAAAATTTACAGGTTTCCTTTGTTGTCACTGATTATGCGGCCGATTTGATTGTGCACTATGAAGGAATTTTGCCAGACTTGTTTGCCGAGGGCGCTGGAGTCGTAGTGGCCGGAAAGCTAGCCGAAAATGGTGAGTTTCAAGCCAGTGAAGTGTTGGCCAAGCACGATGAGAATTACATGCCACCAGAAGTAGCGGAAACTTTGAAAAAGCCTGGCTATAACAGCGAGGCTAAATAAGTCATGATTCCTGAATACGCTCATTTCAGTTTAGTGCTTGCACTGTGTTTGTCCGTGCTGTTAGCCGCATTGCCTTTGCTCGGTGCTATCCGCAATGATCAGCAGCTGATGATGACAGCGCGCAGCCTGGCAACCGGGCAGTTCGTTTTTGCTTTGGTCAGTTTTATCGGTCTGGCCTGGTCTTTTGCGGTGGACGATTTCTCTGTGATTACGGTGGCACAGAACTCCAACTCTATGTTGCCGATGCATTTTAAGCTGTCTGCAGTGTGGGGCAATCATGAAGGTTCAATACTGTTATGGATACTGATTCATGCTGGTTGGACCTTGGCTGTTGCTATGTTCAGTCGACAGTTACCCATCGATATTGTGGCCAGAGTGCTGTCGATCATGGGCATGATCGGCGTTGGTTTTATTTTGTTTTCATTACTGACGTCGAATCCGTTTGAGCGTCTGTTTCCGAATGTGCCGCCAGACGGTAATGATCTTAACCCTCTGCTGCAAGATGTTGGGTTGATCATTCACCCACCGTTGCTTTACATCGGTTATGTAGGCTTCTCGGTAGCGTTTGCATTTGCGATTGCCGCACTAAGCACCGGCCAGTTGGAT
>JBGCDE010000150.1:0-3180 GCA_045105115.1 Pseudomonadales bacterium
TTTGCATTTGGTTGACCTGAACGGTGCGTTTGCCGGTGAACCGGTAAACCGCGATATTATTCAAGGCATAGCCGCGCAGCACAAAGACATGCCGATTCAAATTGGCGGCGGTATTCGTTCAGCCGACACTATTGAGGCGTACTTATCTGCAGGTGTTGAGTTTGCGATTCTTGGCACTATTGCTGTGAAAGACCCGGACCTAACACGAGAGCTATGTAAGCAGTTTAAAGGCCATATCATTATAGGTCTTGATGCAAAAAATGGCATGGTGGCCACAGAGGGTTGGGCCGAAGCCTCAGACCGTTCAGTGATCGATTTGGCGCGTGAATTTGAAGCCGCTGGTGTGGCCGCTATTGTGTACACAGACATTGAGAAAGACGGCATGATGCAGGGCTTGAACCTGGAATCTACTGCCGCACTTGCCGAGGCAATCTCTATTCCGGTGATTGCCTCAGGTGGCGTCACTACCCTGGCGGATGTTCAGCAACTGCAGCCACACGCGCATAAAGGCATTCTGGGTGCTATTACCGGGCGTGCTATCTATGAAGGCACGCTGGACCTAACTGAAGCCCAGGCCTGGTGCGACGAAAACGCATGAGTCTCGCAAAGCGCATCATCCCCTGCCTGGACGTAGACAAAGGTCGCGTTGTAAAAGGTGTGCAGTTTGTTGATATACGAGACGCCGGCGACCCGGTGGAAGTGGCGCGCCGCTATAACGAGCAGGGCGCTGATGAAATCACCTTTCTCGACATCACGGCCAGTCATGAAGAGCGTGACACTACGTATCGCACCGTGGAAAAAATGTCTGAGCAGGTGTTTATTCCGCTCACCGTGGGCGGTGGTGTGCGCAAGCTTGAAGACATTCGCAATCTGTTGAATGCGGGTGCCGACAAAGTCAGTATCAATACTACGGCTATTCATAACCCGGAATTTGTGCGCGAAGCGTCAGAGCGATTTGGTTCGCAGTGTACTGTGGTAGCGATTGATGCGAAACGCGTAGACACAGACGACGGTTCATTGCGCTGGGAGATTTTTACCCACGGCGGTAGACGAGCTACCGGTATAGACGCAGTTGAGTGGGCGGTTCGCATGGCGGACTACGGCGCGGGTGAATTGCTATTAACCAGCATGGACAGAGACGGCACCAAAGACGGTTTTAATCTGCCATTAACACGCGCCGTTAGTGACGCGGTGAATATTCCGGTGATTGCTTCAGGTGGTGTAGGGAATCTTGAGCATTTAGCGCAAGGTGTGCTGGAAGGGCATGCAGATGCCGTGCTGGCAGCCAGTATTTTTCATTTCGGGGAATATACGGTGCAGCAAGCGAAAGACCATATGGCCTCACGCGGTATTGTGGTGCGCTGAAGTAAAAACCCAAAGCGCACCATTTCAAAACGCCCCACCCTTTTATTGGCGCAGTCAATGTGCGCCTGACCATCTATTTGAGCGCTTATCGATAGCGGTTTAAATCAACTATTCCTTAATAATTAGACGCTTAGCTCAAACATTCAGTTTTTGGCACGAAACTTGTTAGTTGTTCACCGAGGGCGCTTTTGCCAGACCGCATTCCTATGTCTGTGCAGAACAATCCCGCTATCACTGAATTACATCACTTAAAGGCAACGGCGCCTGGTCTCTGTAAGGAGCCGGGATGTCTGCGCGTGGGGAAAACATATGGTTTTGGGTTTACGAATTACTGGCTTGGCAGCGGCATTGGCGTTGACCGTATCACATACTGCCAATGGCGATATCAGTGAGGCATTGTCCAGCGCTGCAAAAGATGGCACAGCCAAGTTCGGGGTTCGTTACCGGGTTGAAGCGGTAGACCAGGACGGCGTTGCTGAAGACGCGCTTGCTTCCACAGCGAAAGCAAGATTCACCTGGACGTCGGGCTCGGTAAATAACTTTAGCGTAGGCCTGGAAACTGACTACGTGGTTGCAATTGGTGATGACCAGTACAATTCAACAGACAACGGGCGCACTACCTTTCCGGTGGTAGCCGACCCGGAAGGATTTGATGTCAATCAGGCATTTTTGAAATACAAGGCTTCAGGAGTTACTGCAACTTTTGGTCGCCAGCGCATTCTTCACCAAGGGCAACGATTTGTAGGTGGCGTAGGTTGGAGACAGAACGAACAGACCTACGACGCGTTTCGCTTGCAGTTTAAGCCGGTGGAAGCTTTAAGCGTTGATTACAGCTTCGTGTTTAATGTAAACAGAATTTTCGGGCCCGACGGTGGTGTACAGCCAGCCAAATGGGACAGTGAGTCACACTTTTTTCTGGCAAAGTACGTGATCAACAAACAGCATTCACTAACAGGTTTTGCGTACTTGCTTGATTTTAGCAATGGCAATGGCATTCCAAACTCAACGTCTACTTACGGGGTTGATTATGCTGGCGCGTTTGGCGCATTCAAACTGAATGCAAGCTACGCCAGCCAATCCGACTACGGCGATAGCCCGTTAGACTACAGCGCAGATTATTACGCTGTCTCAGCATCCTACAAAGTGAAGCCGTTCAACTTTACGGTAGGCTACGAAGTGCTGGGCAGCGACGATGGTGTGGCTGCATTCAGAACGCCTTTGGCCACCCTGCACAAATTTCAAGGCTGGGCAGATAAATTTCTGGGTACACCAGCTAACGGAATTGAAGATCTGTATTTAGGTGTGGCAGGTGCAGTGGGCAAGCTCAAGCTGGCCGCTACGTTCCACGACTACACCTCGAATGAAGGATCTGCTGACCTGGGCAGCGAGATAAACATTGTGGCAACGCTACCTCTGCACAAAACCACGTCGCTACAACTTAAGTTTGCCGACTACTCTGCTGATAATCACGCAACGGATACCACCAAGATATGGGCAACCCTGAATTTCGCCATATAGCTGAATCAAGGGAATGGCAACGAATTGATGGTAAACGATGATGTAAAGAACGCGCGCCTGCTGTTGGTGGATGGCCAACAGCAGCGGGCGACCAAAGTTATTGTTGGGCTCGCAGAGCTCGGGGTGCGTGAAGTATTTTATACGCAGCACGGTAACACCCTGTTGCACTACGTAGAAACCACAAACCCCGAGTTGATCGTGATAGGGCTTCCGGCAGGTGTTGATCATTCGGCTACCTTGCACTGTGTCAGTGTGCTCAATGAAATGCGGCCCACACCGATTATCATGTTTGCAAGT
>JBGCDE010000151.1:0-8669 GCA_045105115.1 Pseudomonadales bacterium
TGCAGGGCATTTGCATTATGCCGGTGACAAGCCCAGCATTAGCATAGCGTTGGACCAGCTGACCCCCAACAGATTGGGAGCACTGATTGCCCTCTACGAACATAAAGTGTTCGTGCAAGGAGCTGTTTGGAACGTTAATTCCTTTGATCAGTGGGGGGTACAACTGGGCAAACGTTTAGCCACTCAGATTGGTACAGACTTTTCTCGCCCAAATGCTGAAATGGATACTTCTACGCAAGCAACAATTGCCTGGATTCATGAACGCATGCGCTGAGCATCTTCATGAATTAACGCAAGCGTTTTGCGATCAGGTATTTTTTGGAATTCCTTGATTTAGCTGTTGGCCCACGAACTTAAATTGCGGGTTGATTTCGCCCTCAGGGCACTGGTCTTGTAAATCCAGGTTTTTCTGCGCGACCAGTTGCTTCCATACGGTGTCGCTAAATTCCAATTTTTGCAGAAAACGCTGGAACTCAACTTCTTGTTGGTCCATGTCGCTCTCCGGCGTAGTGTGAATTGTGTCTCATTTCTAAGCGTAGACAAGACGAACGGATAATGTGTAAAACTTTGTGATATCGTCAGATTGAACAAAAGGTGCACAATGCGCGCTGAGCAGGCAGAACCCGTACTGGACTAATTAAGAAGAGTGCTTAACGTTTATACAAAGCACCACGTTCTTGATTGGCTTGAGTCTTGAAGCGCCGGTGGAACCAGTAATATTGCGTAGGCTCATTTCGAATAGCCGTCTCGATTAAGGCATTGACCGCGGCGGCATCAATAACGTCATTGCCAGACGGAAAATCCTTGAGTGGACCAGTAATGCTTACGATATAGCCTGAGTCATCGGGCTTACGTCTTTGGCCATAGAGTAAAACAGGCGCACCCGTAATGCGCGCTAACGTTGCTGTGGCATTAATCGTAGAGGCGGTTTGTGAAAAGAAAGGCGCGTATACACTGTTATTCTCGCCTTCATCCTGATCGGGGCCATACCAAACAATCTCACCTCTGCGTACTGCTTTTATCAATGCGCGAGGGTTAGTTTTCTTGATATGGGTTTCAGCATGTCGGTCGCGACCGGCAAGCATCGTTGCATTAAACAGTGCATTTCTTTGTGGTCTGTAGACAGCAGAAAAGGGAAAGTGATTCGAGCCTATGGCTGCGCCAATATCCAGTGTTGAAAAGTGCGCGCCTAGTAGCAGTACTCCTTTGCCTTTCTCTTTGGCTGCCAGCAGAATATCCAGCCCTTCAATTTCAGATATGGATTGAATACGCTCGTGACTACTCCACCAGGCCATGCTGGTTTCGGCTAGCCCAGCGCCGAAGTTCTTGAATACTTCTTTGCAGAAACGCCGTTTTTCTTCTGCATTGAGCTCGGGAAAACACAGATCGATGTTTACTTTGGTGACATGCTTGCGGCTACTCGGTATTAGATACAGAAATTGACCAATAGCTTTGCCCAGGCGAACGTTGAAGGGGAAGGGCAGCGCGCCAAGGCCTCGCAGTAGCAGTAATGCACACGCCAGCGGCCAGTTTGCTGGCTTACGGCTCTCTTCAGCGACTGTGGTGAGAAACTCGGTTTCGAGCTTAGACAAAATCTAAAACGCCATCAAACGTCGCAACGTCTTGCAAGGAGACGCTCAATTGTCGCCTGCAAACATGGCGAACACTTGTTCCCCTGTCATATCTGTGGTCTTTTCAGAGAAAGAATAATAGCCAGGCTTCTCGTCAATAAACACCTGATGGTCTAGCACCAAATCTTCGGTTTCGAACAAGCCCACAGGCATAATGTGCTGATTCGTTTGTTTCAGTCGCCAGAAAAGATGGCTACCGCATTGTGAGCAAAACCCTCGATCGGCCCATTCGGAAGAGCCGAACACGGAAATCGATTGTTCGCCGGTAAAGCTCACATCACTGCCACAGTCCACGGCTAACAGAGGCCCGCCACTCCACTTACAACACATTTCACAGTGACAAGCGCCCACATCATGATCCATGGCATCGGCAGTAAATGTCACCGCATTGCATAGGCAGCTGCCTGTCGCTTTGCTGGTTTTCGACATGTCGCATCTCCGTAGAATTAACCGTCTACCTTAGCGAAGAATAGAGTGGTGGGAAAGGCCTGACGCTACTATGCCCGGAAGAAAATGGTTCCCACACAGACCAGAGAGGTTGTGTTTGCGTACAGTGTTGCCATGTATTATGTACTGTCGTAAACATGGCATTCCAAGTTCCAGGAAAACGACGGAGAGTTTGTATGGCTACTCGAAAAACAGTTAGCAAGGCTGATTGGCTTAAAGCCAGGGAAGAGTTCTTGCTGCAAGAAAAAGCATTTACTCGCGAGCGAGATGCTTTGAGTACAGCGCGTCAAGCGTTGCCTCGTTGGCAGGTGGATGAAGACTATGAGTTTCACAGTCAGAATGGTTTGATCAAGCTGTCAGAGTTGTTTGATGGTCACTCGCAGCTAATAACCCAGCACTTTATGTTTGGTCCTGACTGGGACGAAGGTTGCCCGAGTTGCTCTTTTTGGGCAGATGGTTACGAGGGAACTGCGGCCCATCTCAGAGCGCGTGATATCAATATGGTCGCCGTATCAAATGCACCATTGCAGAGCTTAGAGGCGTATAAGGAACGTATGGGCTGGACATTCCCTTGGTATTCCTCGTTGGGGTCGAGTTTTAATTTCGACTTTGGCGTGTCATTTACCGCTGAACAATTAGAGGGTGGAGAAAATAATTACAACTATGGTACCCAGCGATTCAATGGTGCTGAAGCGCCGGGTATGAGCGTGTTTGAGCTAGATCAGGGTGGTGCTGTGTTTCATACCTATTCGGCGTATTCACGGGGCTTGGATATGTTTAATGCCACTTATCATTATATGGATGCTGTGCCTAAGGGGCGCGATGAGGATGAGCTGCCGTTTTCTATGGCTTGGTTGCGGCGGCGGGATTCTTATTAGGTACGGATCGAGTAATTGGCGCTGTTCGGCTACTTTTAAATCTAGAGTCTCGCAGCGATGCGGGCAGCGCTTTGCGCTGCTCTGGCTGCAAGCCCGCGCCCAGTTTGGTGAATAGGAGCGCTCGGGGGCGTTCGCTCTGCTCTCTTCACAGCCCCTCGCTGCGCTGGCGTTCGAAGCCTTTGGCTTCTCACCCTGCTGGCCTGCGCCCAGCAGACTCCGCCAAATACAGAAAAGGGCCGCACTAGTGCGACCCTTTTCTGTATTTGGCTCCGCCTGCTGGGCTCGAACCAGCGACCCAATGATTAACAGTCATTTGCTCTACCAACTGAGCTAAGGCGGAATAAACTGTGCCTGGGCGCCGCCGTTGGTAGGCGGGCCTGGAACCTTTCTCAGTTCCTCGGCTTCGAACAATGTTCGAGGGCGCGTATGTTAATAACGCTCGTGAACAAGGTCAATAGATATTATTATGGTCGATTTCCCGAAAAACGACGAGTTCAATCGCTTCCATGTCAAAGCCACTTAAGGTACACGCCAAGTTTGAGCCTGCTGGCGACCAACCAAAGGCCATTGAGCAATTGGTTACAGGTATTGAATCGGGCCTGCTGGGCCAGGTTTTGCTGGGGGTAACGGGGTCTGGCAAAACCTTCTCTATCGCGCACGTAATCGAGCGTATCCAGCGCCCGGCGGTGATTATGGCGCCTAATAAGACGCTGGCGGCACAGCTCTATGGTGAGTTTAAGGAGTTCTTTCCCGACAATTCCGTCGAATATTTCGTTTCCTACTACGACTACTACCAGCCAGAAGCCTATGTGCCGTCGTCGGATACGTTTATAGACAAGGACGCGTCGGTTAATGAGCACATTGAGCAGATGCGCTTATCAGCAACCAAGGCGCTGATTGAGCGCCCGGACGCTATTGTGGTGGCCACAGTCTCGGCAATTTACGGATTGGGCGAGCCCGATGCTTATCTGAAGATGGTGATGCACCTGGATCGTGGGGATCAAGTGGACCAGCGCTATATTCTGCGCCGTCTGGCGGAGCTTCAATACACTCGTAACGACGTGGACTTTTTCCGCGGTAACTACCGCGTGCGTGGCGATGTTATCGATATATTCCCGGCCGACTCAGAGCACGAGGCAATGCGCATTGAGCTTTTCGATGAAGAAATAGAGAGCATCTCGCGATTTGACCCTTTAACTGGCCATGTTATAGACAAGCTACCTAGGGTGACTATTTTCCCGAAGACGCACTATGTGACGCCTCGCGAACAGTTGCTTGATGCTGTAGGCGACATTGAAGAGGAATTGAAGGATCGGCTTGAGCAGCTGCGGAACAACGATAAGCTAGTGGAGGCGCAGCGCCTGGAGCAGCGTACTCGCTATGATTTGGAGATGATTCGCGAACTTGGCTATTGTCAGGGCATAGAGAATTATTCGCGCTACCTATCTGGTCGTGCGCCGGGTGAACCGCCACCGACGCTGTTTGATTACCTGCCCTCAAATGCGCTGGTGGTAGTGGATGAGTCTCACGTCAGCGTGCCGCAAATTGGTGGAATGTATAAAGGAGACCGCTCCCGTAAAGAAACGCTTGTAGAGTATGGCTTTCGCTTACCGTCCGCGCTTGACAATCGACCGATGCGTTTTGACGAATGGGAGCGTGCCATCCCACAGGTTATTTTTGTCTCCGCCACACCACGCGACTATGAAATGGAGAAGTCTGGCCAAGTGGTCGAGCAGGTGGTGCGCCCAACCGGGCTGACAGACCCTGAAATAGAAGTAAGGCCGGCCACTACCCAAGTTGACGATTTACTCAGCGAGATTGGTTTGCAGGTTGCCAAACAGGGCAGGGTGCTGGTGACTGTGCTGACCAAGCGCATGGCGGAAGACTTGACCGAATACCTGACCGAGCACGGCGTGCGTGTGAAATACCTGCACTCCGATATCGATACCGTTGAGCGTGTTGAGATCATCCGCGACCTTCGTTTGGGTGAGTTTGATGTGTTGGTCGGCATTAACTTGCTGCGCGAGGGGCTGGATATGCCTGAGGTCTCGCTGATCGCAATTCTTGATGCCGACAAAGAAGGTTTTCTGCGTTCGGAGTCTTCGTTGGTGCAAACCATTGGCCGCGCCGCGCGTAATCTGGAAGGTCGAGCCATTCTTTACGCTGACAAAATAACAGGCTCGATGGAGCGCGCTATTCGGGAAACCGACCGTCGCCGTGCCAAGCAAGTGGCGTTTAATGAAGAGCACGGTATTGTGCCCAAGGGTGTGACCAAAAGTGTTCAGGACATTCTGGAAGTCAGTTATGCGCCAGGAGGAAAGAGCAAAGGTGGGCGGAACGCCAAGCAAAAAGGTCGTTTCGATGATGTGCTGATTGACGGCATTGATCTGGATAATCCCAAGAAAATGGCGGCTACACTTAAGAAGCTTGAAAAGAAAATGTTCCAGCACGCCAAGGATCTGGAGTTTGAGCAGGCCGCTGCCACCCGCGATCAAATCGATGTGTTGAAAAATCAACAGTTTAAACACTGAAACTGGCTGGCGTGGCAGGCCGTTTGCTTATAATATACGCGCCGATCACACGCACTGATTGCGCTGTAACACCACGCGATGTGTGACAGCAAAGCTTAAAATGTATTGAACGACCGTAGCTCAGTTGGTTAGAGCACTACCTTGACATGGTAGGGGTCGGTGGTTCGAATCCACTCGGTCGTACCATTTTATGTTCGGAAATAGGCTCCTGCCTATTTCCGAACCCGCATCTCGAAAAATGTCATTTTCAAGATGCTCACATTTTACTTTGTAAAATGCAGATGCATCCTTGCATCTGGTGCCGCTGCTTATCCCTGAATCGAAGTATGGGGATGGAACAAATTTATACATGTGGCCTCTCGTATTGGCCACCACTGAGGAGACATTATGCCCACCATTACATTGCCTGACGGCAGCGAACGCAGTTTCGATCAGGCCGTTACTATTCTTCAAGTTGCTCAGGATATTGGCCCAGGTCTGGCGAAAGCGACTGTGGCTGGTGTCGTTAATGGGCAGCAGCGAGATGCTTGTGACCTTATAGAAGAGGACGCCGAACTTCGGATTCTGACGGCTAAAGATCCTGAGGGTGTGGATATTATTCGCCACTCTTGCGCCCATTTAGTGGGGCACGCTGTGAAGCAGTTATATCCGGAAGCCAAAATGGTCATCGGTCCGGTGATTGACGACGGTTTCTATTACGACATTGCAACTGATAAGCCTTTCACTCCTGAAGATCTCGACAAGATCGAAGCGCGCATGAAGGAGCTGATTGAGCAAGACTATGACGTGGTAAAAAAGATGACTCCGCGTGCGGATGTGATCGAAACTTTTGAGCAACGTGGCGAAGAATACAAGCTGCGCCTCGTTGCAGATATGCCGGATGAAGAGGCGATGGGCCTCTACCACCATCAGGAATACGTTGATATGTGTGTTGGGCCTCATGTTCCCAATACCCGTTTTCTCAAGCACTTCAAACTGACCAAATTGGCCGGTGCCTACTGGCGAGGTGATTCCCAGAACGAAATGCTGCAGCGCGTGTACGGCACGGCATGGGCTGACAAAAAGCAACTGAAGCAATACGTTCAGCGCCAGGAAGAAGCTGAAAAACGCGATCACCGAAAAATCGGTCGCAAACTTGACTTGTTTCATACCCAGGAAGAAGCACCAGGTATGGTGTTTTGGCAGCCTCGTGGTTGGGCTATATACCAAGCTGTTGAGCAATACATGCGTCAGCAGCAGGAAGCCCACGGTTATCAAGAGATTCGAACGCCCCAGCTATTGGACTTCTCTCTCTGGGAGAGATCAGGTCATGCTGCCAAGTTTTCAGACGACATGTTTGCGCTTGAATCAGATGATCGACATTACGCTATCAAACCCATGAATTGCCCTTGTCACGTGCAGGTGTTTAATCAGGGGCTGAAAAGCTACCGTGATTTGCCGCTGCGCTTAGCGGAATTTGGTTCTTGTCACAGAAACGAACCGTCCGGCTCACTGCACGGGCTTATGCGTGTTCGCGGATTTGTCCAAGACGACGCTCATATTTTCTGTGCCGAGGAAAGTATTCAGGAGGAGGTGGCTAGTTTCATCGATTTTCTGCACGAGGTGTATCTGGACTTTGGCTTTACCGAGGTGGTTTACCGACTGTCTACACGCCCTGAAAAGCGGGTTGGCTCTGATGAGGTTTGGGACAGGTCAGAAGACGCTTTGGCGAAAGCGCTAGACGGCAAGGACCTACCTTGGGAGTTGTTGCCTGGTGAAGGTGCTTTTTACGGCCCAAAGATAGAGTTTTCGCTCAAAGACAGCATTGGCAGAGTGTGGCAATGCGGCACCATTCAGGTCGACTTTTCAACCGCTGAAAGACTGGACGCGCAGTATGTGGCAGAAGATGGCAGCCGGAAAGTACCGGTTATGCTGCACAGGGCTATACTGGGTTCTTTCGAACGCTTTATCGGCATGTTGATCGAGAATTACGAGGGTGCATTTCCGCCCTGGTTGGCCCCGGTTCAGGCCGTAATTCTGAATATTACGGACAAGCACGCCGAATATGTGCGAAAAGTGGAAGAAACCCTGAAAAATAAAGGATTTAGGGTCGAATCTGACTTGAGAAACGAGAAGATCGGCTTTAAAATCCGCGAGCACACAATGCAGAGGATTCCCTACCTGCTGGTAGTAGGTGACAGGGAGGCCGAAACGAATTCAGTGGCCGTACGCACCCGTCAGGGCGATGACGATGGAGCAATGCCTTTAGAGGCCTTCATCGAACGCCTGGAAATGGACGTGGAGCGTCGCGGCCGTATTGCGTTGCCATCCTGAATGCATTGATTCAGGCAGCAACGGTTTGCTAAAGGAGCAAGAGTATTAAGCAAGATTCAAAAGGAGCCTCAAAGAAAGCTCTGATTAATGATCAGATTGAGGCCGACCTGGTTCGGTTGATAAGCGCCGATGGCGAACAACTTGGAATCCTCTCATTGGCCGATGCGCAAGCGAAAGCCGAAGAGGACAAAATGGACCTGGTGCTCATGGCGGCTGATGCAAACCCGCCAGTGTGCAAGATTATGGATTACGGCAAACATGTGTTTGAGCTTAAAAAGCAAAAAGCCGCTGCTAAGAAAAAGCAGAAAATTACGCATGTAAAAGAAATTAAGTTTCGACCAGGGACGGAAGAAGGGGACTATCAGGTAAAACTACGCAACCTGACGCGTTTCCTTGAAGCGGGCGACAAAGCCAAGGTAACTGTACGATTCCGGGGGCGCGAAATGGCGCATCAGGAAATCGGTATAGAACTGCTGAAACGGATTGAGGCAGACCTTGAAGAGTATGGCAATGTTGAGCAATTTCCAAAAATGGAAGGCCGGCAATTGCATATGGTGATTGCGCCCCAAAAGAGAAAGTAAGCCAGCCACGTTAGTTGCAGGTTTTACTTATTACTTAAACCTGTCGGTTTTCCTGTGCACCGTTGTAGCGGTTGCCAGACCCGGCACAAATGCGAGTTTTATCATGTCAAAACTGAAAGTACACTCCGGAGCGGCCAAACGCTTCAAGAAATGTGCCTCGGGTTACAAGCGCAAGCATGCTAACAAGAGCCACATCCTGACCAAAATGACCACCAAGCGAAAGCGTCAGCTGCGCGGAACGGCAATTGTCGATAAGGCCGATAAGCCCTTAATCGACAAAATGATGCG
>JBGCDE010000152.1:0-52639 GCA_045105115.1 Pseudomonadales bacterium
TATGCGTGGCGAGGACATACTTCTGGGCATGTCGTTTTTGGGCCGGCTGGACTTCAGTCAACGCGGCAATGTGCTTACACTCAAGCAGTATCTCCCTTAACAGACATCACCAACTTTTGTTCGCGCATCGTCGCCGTTTTATTCGCTTGAGGGTACCCAGGGTGCGTCCACCCGATCTCTGAACGACTTGATTCCGTGTGATGCTTCCTCAGATTTGAACAGATCCGCCGACACCTTAGCTGTCCACTCGAACGCTGCGGATCGATCCATATCTGGAACCTTAAGCACCAGCTGTTTCGCCGCAGCCATGGCCAATGGTCCACCACGAACCAGCTTTGCCATTAACTCATCGAGCCTGGTATCCAGTTCATCCCGGGGCACTGCGTGATTCAACAAGCCAAGTTCTGAAGCATGGGATGAGGAAATACGCTCACCAGATAGGAACAATTCCATGGCATCGCCATAACGCATCTTCGGCAAACAAACTACCGATATTATGGCCGGCGCCACGCCAATACGAACCTCGGTGAAGCCTAGCTTGATATCGTCAGCGGCGATGGATATATCACATGCTGCGGCAAGACCGACGCCTCCCCCCATGCAATGCCCCGCTATACGACCCACCACTGGCTTGTTCGCAGACTGCATCAATTCAAATAGCGTCGGTAATGGGTATCGGGGAGTGGCCGTTGGGTCACCTTTAAGATCGGCACCCGCGCAAAATGTGTTGCCGTTATTGCTTAACACTATCGCCCGTACTTTCTCATCATCTAGCGCTCGATTGAGGTTATCACCCAGAGAGTTCACCAAATCTACACTGAGCGCGTTCTTGTTCTCTTCCTTGTTCAGCGTGATGGTTGCCACACCGTTGGCTACTGCATATAACGTATCGTCATTACTCATAAGTAATCGCCGCTTGACCGCGGGTTCCATTTCAATAGACTGTTGGCACAAACTCTGCCATAACTCTGCGGCTCAGTAAAGTTCCGCAATGACTGCATCAGGAGACCCAATGATCAGTTACGAAGTCAACAACGATATCGCTGTGCTCAGCATGGACGACGGCAAGGCAAACGTTGTTGGCCATGCACTTATCGACGATATTCACACCTACCTTGATCGTGCTGAACAAGAAGCGAAAGCCGTAGTTATTGCGGGCCGTGAAGGCATATTTTCTGGTGGTTTTGACTTAAGTGAATTTGCCAAGGGTGCGGAAGCTTCTTTGGCGTTGGTGCAGCGCGGGTTTCCCATGTTGCTGCGCATGTACAAGCATCCTCAGCCGTTGGTAGGCGCATGTACCGGCCATGGTATTGCGGCCGGCTCTTTTATGCTGCTTGCCTGCGATACTCGCATCGCTGCGACTGGCAACTTCAAACACCGTCTACCGGAAACTGCAATTGGCATGACTTTGCCAGGTGTATTGCATGAGTTTGCAGCGGCGCGCTTATCGCCGCGATTTTTGACTGCGGCTGTGATTCAAGCCCAGGCGTTTACACCGGAACAGGCGGTAGAAGCCGGCTTCGTTGACGAACTTAGTCAGCCCGAAGCGGTTGTTTCACGCGCTATTGAGGTAGCAACTTTAATGGCGGAGATGCCCACCGAGGTATATGCGCAAAACAAACGCGATTGCCGTCGCAGGTCCATTGACATTATGCAGGCCAGCATTGATGACGTTCTTGCCAACGCTGGTGATTAAACTGTAACAACAAACCCTTAAACTTCTGAATAATAAAAGGCAAAACTATGCATATCGCACTTAAAATCGCTCTTGGAATTCCCGCGTTACTGTTCGCGTTTGTTGGTCTTGGCTGGCTTACTGACCCGGCAAGCACTGCGCCCACTTTTGGAATGCCTCTGCTCGAAGGAGCCGGTTTAAGCACCCAGGTTGGCGATTTGAGCTCGTTCTTTTTCAGTCTGTCAGCCATGCTATTGATTGGCATTTTCAGCCAGCAAAAAGCCTGGTTTCAAGCGGCGGCAATGTTGCTACTGCTCACTGCTGTTTTCAGAACCGTTGCTTGGGCCGTGCATGGCGCCAGTTTTGAAACCCAGTCTATAGCTATCGAAGTTATTGTTGGAATACTGGCATTAGTTGCCGCCTCGAAAGCCTCAATGCGTTGAACGCTGATAAGCCAAAAGATGGCCGCACTTTACGTTCCGAACGCAGCCAGGAAAAAATAGTTGATGCAATTGTTGAGCTGATCGAAGCGGGTACTTTAGTGCCCACTGCAGAACAGGTAGCCAGGCAGGCAGGCGTTGGCATACGCACTGTGTTCAGACACTTCAACGAAATGAATGAGCTGTACGTACGCCTGGATGAACGGGTCAAAGATGACTACGAACAGTGGTTTGCAGGTGGCAATCGAGAAGGTGATCTGAACGAAAGAATTTCGAACCTGGTCATTCATTTCGGCCGAGCTTTTGAGAAAACAACAAATTTACAAATGTCTGTTCAAGCACAATTTTGGCGGGTTGAATCCTTGCAAAAAAATTATGAAGGAAACGTGCAAAAGCTTAGAAAAAGTCTGATGCATTGGCTGCCAGAAATGCGAAGCATGTCTACCGAAATGATTGACGCCGTATGCGTCGCCGTGTCATTTGAAGCGTGGTATCGCTTACGCGTAGTGCAAAAGCGAAGCATTCCTGCTACGCACGCAGCCATCGAGGCGCTACTGCGCGGCTTATTATGCAATAACAGCTAGCTGCTATCCGCTAACTCGCCACCAGCGTTGGGCTCATTTGCTCGAAACAACTATTCAGTATCAAACTCAATATGCATTTCTTTAATGCCATTAATGAAATTGGAACGTAACCAATTAATAGGCTGTGTCAGCTTGGGGTTGCGCAACCTTGGCACAATTTCTTCAAAAATAACCTGCAGTTCCAATCTCGCCAAATGCGACCCTAAACAGAAGTGCTCACCAATGCCAAACGCCCGATGCTTATTGCGCACGTCTTCGCGTTGCGGCCTCGTGATGTCGAATGTTTCTGGATCTGCGAACACGTCTTCATCACGACTTGCGGAGTGATAAAACAGCACCACATTATCACCCTTCTTCACCGAATGACCACTCGGCAGCTCAACGTCTTCCATCACAGTGCGCCTGAAGCTGACAACCGCCGTGTGATAGCGCAGCATTTCTTCGATCGCATCAGGAATCAGATCAGGGTTATCAACCAGTTGCTGCAATGCATCCGGGTATTCCATTAGTAGACGCATACCTTGTGCAGTCACTGTGCGAGTTGTCTCGTTGCCAGCTACCAGCAAAATCAGGAAAAAAGTACTGAACTCAACTTCGTTTAGTTTCTCGCCTTCAATACCATCCAACAAGGCACTCATCAGGTAACCCGTGTTTTCACCAACAGCCTTGCCCTCTAGATAATCCGTTGCCAGCTGATGCCCGAACGCAAAGAGTTCCGCCATTGCAGTTTGACCGTCTTCTTCACTAGTGCTCAGGTCCGGATCTTCAGAACCAATCATAATATTGGTCCACTCGAACACTTCTTTACGGCGGTCCAGGGGAACTGCCATCAATTCACAAATGGCAATCAATGGCAATTCGGCCGCCACATCCTGAATGAATTCACAACGGCCTTTATTAGCTACCTGGTCAATGATGTCTTTTGCGATCACTTTGAAGCGTTCGTGATAAGAGTCGACTACTTTCGGCGTGAACGCATTGCGTACAATTCGACGATGCTTGATGTGATCCGGCGGATCCATATTAATCAGTATCATTCGATTGAGCTCTAGCTGCTCTGGCGCCATATCTCTCATCAGGCAAGTGCGTTCAGCCGAACTAAAAATAGCTGGGTTCTTTGATACGTAGTCGAGATCTTTATGCTTGGTAATCGCCCAGTAACCACCTTCGGAAAAATGCGGCTCTGCCTGCCAAAATACGGGTTCTTTTTCTCGCAATTCCCGCAACCATTCGAATGGCACGCCACCGATATAGCTGTCTGGATCGGCAAGATTGATATGGGGGCACTGACTCATAGCTACGCACTCTTCACTCACACACTGTTATGCGCGACGATAGCACAGCGATCTGTTACTACTTAGAACATTGCGAAAAAGACACCGAACACGCTTTGTTGTAGCTACTAAAATCTAGCGGCCAGTTGCGTGACCAGCTTTTGAAACGACTAACCCAGTGAAGACGAGGCTGCCCGGATTTTTTCCTGCATTTCTTCTGAGTGCAACTCATCATTTGCGGCACCTAGGTTCAGTCGCTTGTGAGCTTTTACCACATCAGGATCAACAAGCGCATGCGGCGAGTCAGTACCTTGTGCCACTTGCAAGACAGAAAAAGTCACCACATCCACGTAATCAGCTTCCGGCACTTCGCGATTGAACTGCAAATGCTGGGAAGGAACCTGCAACAAGTTTTCATCAAAGTTCCAGTGCGTGAGAATTTGATCACCCAGTTCGGGTGCCAAAGCATGGGTGGCCATATCAAGAAACGCAGGTTGTTGTACTAATGTTGGCTTGTCCTGCGCGAATTTAAGCACAGGCAACACACCAATATTATGAATAAGACCCGCTAGCATCGCCACTTCGGGTTGGAGAGACGTGCTGAACTTACAGATTACCTGACATAAACCAGCCACCTCAGTGCTCTGCTTGCAAACTGCTCGCATACGCTCGCCGATGGCCTTATTGTCGGCCATGAACATGTGCACAATAGCTATGCCAACAGCCAAATTCGCTGAGGTATCAAAACCCATCTGCATTAACGCCAATCGAAGGTCAGTTACTGGTTTATCAGTACGACGCATTAATGGCGAATTGACCACTCTTAGCATGTGCGCGCTAACCGCAGGATCCTCGGCAATCACGTGCATCAGACTGTTGCAATCTGCATTCGCATCGCCTGCGACCTTACGCACCTGCATGGCAATTTCTGGCAATGTTGGCAGTTCAAGTTTGTCGGCAGCGATCGCCGCCTGAATTTCATCTCGAACTTCAAGCACTTCCTTGTTCATATAGTTTCCTGCCGACTGTGTGACGTGGGTCACCCGGAGGCGACAATTCCCTTAAGTAAAGATCAAAAAATGATCAATCGCAGTGATACTTGCGCTGCTTACCACCAAACAGTGATGCAGTTCACATTTTGTATTTTTCAATCAGTGGCTTTTGGCCTGGAAGGTACCAGCGTAGCGGTAGAGCGCTTGTATTTCTGGAACGCTTCGTTGTCGCCCCAACGCTTTTTGGCCGCAGCGTCTAATAAATTAATGCCGCTGATTCTGGTCAGCAGCAGATAGACGAAAATCGGAGAGATCAGAGTCAGATAGCTGAGCCCACTGAGGGCCGGTACTGCGATAAGCGCTATGCCGCACCAAAGCACAATCTCGCCAAAGTAGTTAGGGTGCTGGCTATAGGCCCACAATCCAGTCTGTATGAACTCTTGATCCTTATTCGCAGTAGCGCGAAACCGGCGTTTTTGTGCATCGGCGGTCGCTTCGATAATAAAGCCGATCAGCCAAATGGTCACGCCCAGGGCAGCCGGCCAACCCAGCGCTTGTGGTTGTGCTGAACTCATGGCAGCCATGGCCGCACCGGCTGTCACGCTTACCCATAAAGCCTGCAAATTCCAGGTGATAAACAGGCGTCCAAAATTAGTTTTGATTTTGTCAAAACGTCTATCGAAGCCATCATTTGAGATGCGCATAAACAGAAAACTACTCAAACGCACTGCCCATACAGAGACCAATCCGCCGATGAGCACAGCTCTTGCCGGCGCACCAGGCAGTGTTGCAAGAATTAACACCATCAAAGCCACATACGTTATGCCGCCGGTTAGATCGTAAAATTTTTCAGTGCGAAGCAACCACGAAGGTATAAATGCCAACCACTGCATTACGAAGGCAATCAGCACACACAAGGCAAACAGCGGCAGCCAGCCTACCGAGACCGACCCATCTGAACCTGCAAATGCGATAAGTGCAGCGATGGACCAGATGACAGTCAGTGTTATTGCAGTGCGCATAGGTATCCTTCTGGAAAAACTCATGATCAGGGGAAGTCACCGGCATACCGTGACTGGGTGTATACTGCGCCGCATTGCAGCGTGATTCAAGAGGAGTACATATTCGATGGCCGTGGCTGAACTTTGGCAAGAACTGAAAGATACACTGGCATTTCGAGCAAGCCGCTCATCCGGCCCGCGCACTGGTAAAAGTGGTGGCTCGACGATGATCATAATATTAGTGATCGTGTTGTTTTTAAGCTCTCTGCTTGGTTGGTATGTTTCGCGCGAGCCCGACCTGCTATGGGTGAATTGGGAAATCGACGGCAAACCCGCGCCTGCCGGTTATGCAACAGCCGACACCGCCGCCCGTGTAGCAAGCACATTACTTGATAAGCCTGGTGGGTTTATGAGTAATGATAAGTTGCCTCCTTTTCTCATTCTCGACAACATGCCGAATTGGGAATATGGCGCGCTGATTCAGTTACGTGATGTGGTGAAAACCTTGCGCAATGATTACAGCCGCTCACAGTCCCAGTCGGTGGAAAATATCGATTTGAGCAAGGCAGAACCTGCGTTTAATTCGGACCACACCTGGTGGATTTTACCCAGCTGCGAAAGCAAATATGAAGAAGGTGTTGATTACCTGGATGCGTATCGTGATGCATTGGTGAACACAGCCAACGCAGATGCACAATTTTATGCGCGTGCGGATAATTTGCGCGAATGGCTTTCCGTGGTAGAGAAACGTCTTGGTAGCCTTTCGCAGCGTCTCAGCGCCAGTGTTGGCCAAAGTCGTGTCAATACCGATCTTGCCGGGGAACGCTCTGCGGAAAACTCAACCAGCACTCCCGCCGATATTGAAGTAAAAACACCTTGGCTGGAAATAGACGATGTACTTTATGAGGCAAGAGGTTCAGCCTGGGCATTGGTTCATTTTATGCGTGCCGCCGAGAATGACTTCCAGCAAGTTCTCAATGATAAGAATGCCAGTGTCAGTCTGCGCCAGATCATTCGCGAACTCGAAGCAGCCCTACAACCGATCAATAGCCCTATCGTGCTAAACGGCAATGGCTTTGGCTTGTTTGCCAATCACTCACTGGTAACCGCATCCTATCTATCACGGGCAAACTCAGCCGTTATAAACCTGCGCGAGTTGCTCGATCAAGGCTGATATGAATCAGCCTGCAGCGCTGTATTGCCCTGACTGCGGTGAGAAGGCTTTTCATCCGATTGCTCGTAAAAAGCTTGTCTGTAGTGTTTGTGAATTCCAGTTCTATAGAAATGCGGCCAGCGCGGTAGCTGCCGTGCTTCTATTTGAAAACGAAATATTAGTAGGCCGACGGGGCCGCAATCCTTGCAAGGGTCAGCTGGACCTTCCGGGCGGCTTTGTTGATCCGGGAGAAAGCCTGGAAGCTGCATTGTTTCGCGAGCTTGAAGAGGAATTGGGCCTGCACGTCTCTGAGGCCAGCTACGTTTGCTCGGGCAGTAATCGCTATCACTTTGCAAACGTTGACTACGACACAAGCGACGCGTTTTTTGAAATCCGATTTAATCAACGGCCTGCTGTTAAAGCTATGGACGATCTGGATGAGGCAGTCTGGTTAACATTGAATGAACTACAACTTGATCAATTTGCGTTTGCATCACAACAGCAACTACTCAAACAACACTACCTTTCATAGTCTTACCGTCAAATAGTACAAGCAAGGCTGGCAACACCAACAGATTGAAAAATGCTGATAGCAATATGACAAAGCCGGTCAATAAGCCCAGGTCTGAATTCAAACCGATGTCTGATCGTGTGAGCACCCAGAACCCGCTGACCAGTACTATCATGGTGATCCAGATCGCTCTGGAGACCTTGTCGTAAGCAAATTCAATTGCTTGAACCGTAGTTTGCCCCATCACTTTCGCCGCTCGGTACTTACTCAAAAAGTGAATCGAGAAATCAACAACAACGCCAAGACATATTCCGGCTACGGCGGATACCGCAAAACCCAGAATACCGCTGTAAACTGCCCATCCGGCGTAACCAACAGCAATAGGAAAGCAGGTTGCAAGCATTCCTAATAGACCCAGGCGAACACTTCGCAACGCAAACAACAGAATTAGACACACGGTTAAAATCGCGATAACACCACCTTTCAACATTGATGGAATAAGATAGGTATAAGCGAGTTCACTGGCCGATTGGCCAACACCCGTCACCGCAATCTTCAGCTCTGGCGCCTCGCGCTCGAACCATTCAAGCGTTTCACGATTAAGACGGACAGCCGCTTCGGCCGTAGAACTGGAGCGCATAACGCTCACTAACGTCGCCGATTTATCGATATTCAGCTGGTTCGTTAGTTCCATACCCGTTGGCAATGACAACTCATACAACAGTAACAATTGCGCTGCCAACTCTCTGGACTCAGGCAAACGATAAAAACTCTCGTCGTCTTCATTAAGGCTTCGATTTAATCGCTTTAGCGTATCGGTAATGCTTGCCGCGTAACTAATATCGTCGCGGTCGCGCACATAAGCCACAAAGCGGTCCACCACGTCCAGAAATTCAGGCACCATCACCGAATCTGGCCCATCACCATAAATTGCAATTTCAGTCGAGACCACGCCAGCGAGTTTCTCTTCCACGAAGTCATTCACCTGTCGCTCAGGCGTTTGCTTCTCGAAGAACACCCGTGGCGATTCATCCATCACGTTCATTGGAACCAGCCAAACAACAAGAGCGGCGATGGGAACACAACATAGAGCTATTGTTTTGGAGTATTGCGTAGACACACCGGCCAGCTTAGTCAACACAGGTCCAGGCTTCGCGTTTCGCCGGTTCTTGAGTGGTCGCAGGCTAAGCATCGCTGGCAGTAAAGTAATCGACAAGGCGAATGCGATCGACACTCCAACAGCGATGATCACCGCTAACTTTCTAAGCGGCGGAAAATCTGTAAAGCTAAATGTGATTACCCCGAATATAGTCGCTAGTGAGGTAAGAAATATGGGTTGAAAATTAAGCGTCAACGAGCTCAGAATACTTTCCCATTGATTCAAGCCATTACTTCTACCCTGAATAGCTCCGTTCACAACATGTACTGCGTCTGCGACCGCCAACGTCATCACAACGATGGGGGCAATAATACTGACAATCTCTGTTTCAAGACCCAACCAACCGAAGATTCCCATGGTTGATGCACCAGTGGCTACCACAACAACAACGCAGGCGAAGCACGCATACACAGAGCGCAGCAGCACCAGCAATATAAGCGCCATGACCAATAACATTGACGGAATCAGTACAGAGCTGTCGTTTTGAGCATAGGCCTGAATTGCAAAGTTAACCGCATGATTCCCACTGAGCCTGAAAGTCACGTGCGGATATTGCCCGGCTAGTTCGTTCACCATCGCCTGGGTAGCGCCGACAAATTCCGGCATGGCCAGCATCAGTTTCTTATGGCTTTGCGCTTGAAACGAGATATTAACAGCGGTCACGTCGCCTTCGCTGGACACTACGGCTCGCTGCAGCGCCGGATCGGTATTGGCAACATGCTGCAGTCGTCGCAGTATCATTGGGTCTGCGTGTTCTCCGATGGGCACCAGATCTGACACGATCAAGTCATCACCTTCGGCAAAGGTGTACTGAAAATTAGTTAAGGAATCTACTCGACTAGCATACGGCATTTGCCAAGCACGATCTGTGAGTATCTGAATCAGCTCTACGATTTCGGGCTGATACACTGTGCCTTGCTCTACGCTTAGCACAACAATAATCTGGTCTCGTTTAGTAAACTCTTCCTCAACCAGAGCTAACTGTTGAACTATAGGGTGCTGCTGGTCATACAGCGAGCGTAAGTCGGGATTGAAACGAAGATGCTGATTACCCGTAGCAGCCAAGGCCACCAATACCAGGCACGCAATGATGACCAGGTAACGATACTGAAGTACCCATTTAAACGACACAGATTTGAGCCTTGCTTGAGCGAATCGAACAAGTTAACGGTTGAAGCTGTTGAATTCAAGTCAACTGTACGCACAGTTGACTTGGCAGCGTAAGGCCTTGGAAAAAGCCTTGGGAGAACGTTGTTTACTACAGGTTTAAGGCTTCTACATTAAGCAGAATCGCAAGCACCTGGCTTAGAAAGACTGACCTTGCTTCCGGGTGTTTGCGATAGCAATCATGCACAAACCGATAATGGGTAATGCGCCTGGTGGCAAACCAACGCTTCTTAAAGCTTCGTGCAAGGAAAGGCCCTGACCGAGGAAGAGTACAGCTAATGCTGAGATGACAAGTAATGCGGCGATGCTGGTTAAAGTTTTCATATGGTTCTCCAAGTCGGCTGCGGTGGCCTTACAATCTATTCTGCATAGATATAAAGCAAAACGCGGGCCAACTTTAAAAAACCTTATTATTCAATAACTTAAAACGAATCGAGTATTTTACTGATTCAAAAATGTAAGAATATTCGACAATCTAGTCCTGCAGCAGTCGGCGCGCAATGATAAGACGCATGATTTCATTAGTGCCCTCCAAAATTTGGTGTACACGTGTGTCGCGTACGTGTCGCTCAAAAGGGTATTCCTTGATGTAGCCGTAACCGCCATGCAGTTGCAAGGCCTCGTTGCAGACCCGGAAGCCCACATCGGTGGCAAAACGTTTAGCCATTGCGCAATAGCTGGTGCGGTCGCTGTCGCCCGTGTCGTACTTAGCCGCCGCTAGCCTGATCATCTGTCTGGCAGCCGTGACATCAGTGGCCATGTCTGCGAGTTTAAACTGGGTCACCTGAAAGTCTGCAATACGCGAACCGAATTGCTTGCGCTCCTTCACGTAGGCCACGCTGGCGTCCAGTGCGGCCTGAGCCGTACCAATCGAACACGCTCCTATACCCAAACGCCCGCCATCCAGACCTTCCATGGCTATTTTAAAACCTTGCCCATTAGCCCCCAGCATATGATCAACGGGCACCAGCACGTTATCAAACGAGACGGTGCAGGTGGGCTGACAGTTCCAGCCCATTTTCTCTTCTTTTTTGCCGTAGCTGATCCCTTCGGTCAATGCCGGTACGGCAAAAGCAGAAATACCGCGCGGACCGTCTTCTCCGGTTCTTGCCATCACAACAAGCAAATCCGTTTCACCCGCTCCAGAAATAAACGCTTTACTGCCGTTCAATAGATAGTGCTCGCCATGACGCTCGGCAGAGGTTCGCAGAGACCCCGCATCTGAGCCAGCACCGGGTTCCGTGAGGCAGTAAGAGGCCAGTTTTTCGCCCATTGCCAGGGGTGCGCACCATTCTTCTTTTACTACTTTTGCGCCGTAAGTGGCGACCATATTCAGTGCCATGTTGTGAATGGAAATATACGCCGCTGTTGACGTGCAACCTTTCGCAAGCTCTTCCAAAATAATGCTGGAATCCATCCGCCCTAGTCCAGTGCCTGACTCAACTTCCGGGGTATAAAGCGCCATGAAGCCTAACGCGCCGGCTGCCTGCAGCGCGCTTTTCGGGAAGTACGACTCTGAGTCCCATTGCGCTGCATATGGCGCCAAAGCGTTGCTAGCAAACTGGCGAGCGGCGTCTTGGAACGCTTGCTGATCTTCATTCAATTCGTAATTCATGATGGCGTCTCTTCATGTGCAAGGAATTGCTCGGCGTCTAGTGCGGCCATACAACCAAATCCGGCTGAGGTCACAGCTTGACGGTAGACTTGATCGGCAACATCTCCAGCGGCAAACACACCTGCCACACTACTGGCCGTTGCGTTTCCTTGCAGCCCGCTATTAATCACGATATAGCCGTTCTTCATTTCAAGCTGGTCCTTGAACAAACCGGTATTAGGTACATGCCCGATCGCAATAAACACTCCGTCTAAGTCAATAGATTGCTCTTCATCAGACTGTACGTCACGGATACGCATGCCCGTCACTCCCATATCATTGCCAAGCACTTCTTCCAGCACATGATTCCAGGCAAAGCGTACATTACCTGTGCGTTCTTTTTCGAACAGGCGATCTTGCAAAATAGCTTCAGCGCGCAGCTTGTCACGCCTATGTACAACAACAACTTCCGACGCAATATTTGATAGGTATAGAGCTTCTTCTACTGCAGTATTGCCACCCCCAATAACAGCAACCTTCTTACCTCTGTAAAAGAAACCGTCGCAGGTTGCACAAGCGCTCACCCCCTTACCCATAAACGTTTGCTCTGACTCAAGCCCCAGATACTGGGCCGAGGCACCTGTTGCGATAATCAAGGCGTCGCACGTATAGATCGCTGATTCACCGGTCAAGCGAAAAGGCCTGCTGCTGACATCCACTGCCACCGCTTGGTCACGAATAATCTCGGTATCGAAGCGTTCCGCGTGTTTCAGCATGCGTTCCATCAATTCCGGGCCTTGCAAACCTTCAACGTCACCAGGCCAGTTGTCCACCTCGGTGGTAGTGGTCAGCTGCCCACCCATCTCCACACCTGTTAGAAGAACCGGATCAAGATTAGCGCGCGCAGCGTACACAGCCGCCGAATAACCCGCCGGACCTGAGCCTAGAATGATTAGTTTGGCGTGGCGTTGTTCTAGTGCCATCAATATTTCTCTCTATTCCAATACAGGCTGTAGTTTACCACGCAGCGATTCGGTACAAGGTCATATTTTTCGGGCCTGTCCTATGATTCAATGCATCAAGCCCATGATATTACTAGCGGTGAAAACCACACAATGAGCAGCGAAAAAACTGATACTCGCGATCCGGTCAACCGTTTGCTGAATCTCGTAGAAGAAGCACACCGCGACCCTGGCGACCAACTGTGCTGTATTCATTGTCTGAATGCGGTTACCACGTCCAATCAAAAAACCAGTATGAACGCTGCCCACAACATACACGTCACCAACCCGGGCGGAGTGGAATTTGACCTGGCCTGCTTTTCGGAAGCCTGGGGCTGCGGAATGCATGGGCTGCCATCGGTTGAGCACAGCTGGTTCGAGGGTTTTCGCTGGCAATATTCGCGCTGCCTGAGTTGCGACGCTCACCTTGGTTGGTATTTTGAAGAAACCAAAGGCCCTGCTGATCGAAGAAAACACTTTTTCGGGCTGATTATAGATAAACTAATACCTGCTGAATCTTCTGCCGAGTAAGCCTCTTATTGATCTCTATTGATTCAGACGGAAGCGCTACCACTGTCAGCATTGTGCATGCAGACAATGACATCGTCGTGATTGAAAAGGCGGCCTTTCTGCGCAGCATCGACAGCAAACCTGATGAACCCGACCCCCGCCCACCCAATGTGCTTGATATAAGCCGTGAACTTTACGCGGATGTACGATTGGTGCATCGTCTTGATTTTGATACTTCTGGCTTGATGCTGCTTGCCAGAACAAAGACTGCACAACAAAAGCTCAATGAGCAGTTTCAGCAACGACTTGTCGGCAAGGAATACGAGGCCGTGTCTCTGGGACACCCAGTACAACAATACGGTCGTATTGAACTGCCAATAGCGAAGGACTGGCCCAATCGTCCGCGCCAGAAAATCGATATTAGCCAAGGCAAGCATGCTATCACCGACTACCGTGTTTTGGATCGTTTTCACAATAGCAACGATGACACGCCAATAAGTCGATTACGACTTTTCCCTGTTACCGGGCGTAGCCATCAACTGCGCATCCATTTGCGAGTTCTCGGCCATCCACTGGCGGGTTGCGACCTGTATGGAAACGTCGCATCGTATGAGCTTAGTGAACGTTTGCTATTGCATGCAAGCAAACTCGTATTCACTCATCCAGGGTCTGCAAAAACGGTCAGCTTTGAGAGCGTCGTTCCTTTCTGAGTTCATCGCCATTTGGCGCTCAGAAGAACTTAGCTAGCATCTGCGCCAGCGGCAAGCGATAATTGGTATTGATGGTAATCTCGGAACAACACAACGGCGGGCAACGAATCGTGCTCACGCCAAACAGATCTATGTCATGGCGTGGCAACCAGATATTTCTACTGAGCATGATCTGCCTGTCTGGACTGATCAGTGTGGGTTTCGCCCTGATCGGTGCTTGGGTGATACTGCCCTTTGCTGGACTGGAAATGCTGGCGCTAGGCTCGGCTTTGTATTATGTCTCCTGGAAGCTCAGCTATCAGGAAGTGATCGTTATTACCGAGGAAACGGTGGCTATTGATAAAGGCGTTTACAAGCCAAAGAAAAGCTGGCTGTTTACCCGCGCAGACCTTTCACTAAGTGTGCAGCCAGAAGAACACGAGTGGTCTACCCCGGTGATTCAACTACGCCACAAACAAAGTCTGGTGGAAATTGGTGAATTTCTGAATCAATCAGATTGCCGCAACCTTTTAGCCTTGCTCAAAGACAATGGCATATCAACAAGAACATGGGGAGCGGCTGGAAAGCAGGCTTTCTGAGCTGTACCATGCGCGCTTAACGCCACGAGTCCCTTCTTATGTCTCTCAATGATTTACCCGAATCCGGAAAAGTCGGTTTCGTTAGCCTCGGCTGCCCTAAGGCACTGGTTGATTCAGAACGTATACTGACCCAACTTCGAACCGACGGCTACGAGGTGGTTCCAAGTTACCAAGACGCCGATATTGTAGTGGTCAATACCTGCGGCTTCATTGATGCCGCTAAGCAGGAATCACTGGACGCTATTGGCGAGGCCATTGAAGAGAATGGCAAAGTTATTGTGACGGGGTGTTTGGGTGTTCAGGAACAAGATATTCGAGAACAGCATCCAAAGGTACTGGCGGTCACAGGTCCACAAGCCTACGAACAGGTCGTTGGGGCGGTGCACCAATTTAGCCCACCGAAAAGAACGCACAAGCCGTTTGAAGATCTGGTACCACCACAAGGCATTAAGTTAACCCCCAGACATTACGCTTACCTGAAGATATCTGAAGGTTGTAACCATCGTTGTCGCTTTTGCATTATTCCATCCATGCGTGGCGATCTGGTTAGCCGGCCAATTGGCGATGTGATGGAAGAAGCGGAACGCCTGGTGCAATCTGGCGTAAAAGAACTTTTAATCATCTCGCAAGATACCAGCGCGTACGGTCTGGACATTAAGTACCGCACAGGCTTCTGGAATGGGCGACCGCTGAAAACGCAAATGCAATCCATGTGTGAGGCATTGGCAGAGCTGGGTGTGTGGGTACGTTTGCACTACGTCTACCCTTACCCGCACGTAGACCGCGTCATTCCATTAATGAACGAACGTAATCTTTTGCCTTATCTGGATATTCCTTTTCAGCACGCCAGCCCGCGTATCTTAAAGTCTATGCGTAGACCAGCGCACAGTGAAAACACACTCAAGCGAATTGAAGCATGGCGTAAAGAGTGCCCCGAGCTAACTATTCGCAGCACGTTTATCGTTGGGTTCCCGGGTGAAACCGAAGAAGACTTCGAGCAGCTTCTGCAGTTTTTGCGAGTCGCTCAACTTGATCGCGTCGGCTGCTTTGAATACTCACCTGTTGAAGGCGCCGCAGCCAATGAACTGCCAGGAATTGTTGCTGATGAGATAAAGCGGCAACGATTTGAGCGATTTATGGAACTGCAAGCTGAGATAAGTGCGCAGCGCTTGCAACAAAAAATAGGTCGGCAGATGGACGTGTTAATTGACGACGTCGGTACTGACGGCCTGACGGCCAGAAGCTCGGCAGACGCACCTGAAATTGATGGTCAGGTATTTGTAGATGGCTGCAAGCAGTACGCTCCGGGCGATTTTTGCCGCGTTGAGATTACAGGCGCGGATGAGCACGACTTGTTTGCAAAGCACGTGGACTAGCTGACAATGAATACGCTGTTACTGGAAGATGGTGACTTCAGTTCATCAACGTCAGCAATAATACGTGGTCAGCGGGCTGATCATTTAATCGAAACAGTGGGCGTTAAACCAGGCAGCGTCATCCGATGTGGGAAAGTCGATGGCCTAATGGGCGAAGCTGTGATTCGCGAGCAAAGTGCTAGCGAGTTGTCGATGGACTGCAGTTTACAACACAAACCACCCGCGGCCAGCCACATTGAGCTTATTTGCGCACTGCCAAGACCAAAAATGCTGCGACGAATTGTACGCACTGCAGCCGAGCTAGGCATTAAACAACTTATTCTGATAAACAGCTTTCGGGTTGAAAAGAGCTACTGGCAAAGCCCGCTACTGACGCCACCAAAACTCAGGGAATTTTGTATAGAAGGACTGCAGCAAGCAGGTGACACCGTGTTGCCCAACATTATTTTGGAAAAACGATTCAAGCCGTTTGTAGAAGACCAACTACCGTCCATGATTGAAGGGAAGCAAACGATAGTAGCTCACCCTAGAGCCCCTGCACTTCCCGCAAGCAAACCAAGGCAAGCCTGTATGCTTGCCGTCGGTCCTGAAGGTGGGTTCATTGACTTTGAAATAGAAAAACTGCAAAGCACCGGATTTTCCGCACACAGTTTTGGTCAGCGCGTATTACGCTGTGACACAGCAATTCCATTCTTGATTGCCACGCTCGGTAGCTAGTTCCCAAGACTTACTGCTTTTCCGCACTACCTTGCTCAGTGCCTTGCTCAAAACCTTGCTCGAACTCTTCCATACCTTCACTCATTCCCTTGAAGAACTCACCCAACTTGCGGCCTGCTTCTTCTGGCGACATTTCGTCAAGATTTTCAAGCTCTTTCAAGCTGCCTTCCATATTCTTGCCAATACTTTCGGCCGCTTCTTCATACTTGTCCATGCTGCTTTCTATTTTACGCATGGCTATCTCGCCAGACACCTGCATAAAGAGCATGACCGCGGCCAGAATACCGATCACCATCCGCGCTGTTTCGGCCTTTATTTTATGTACTTCAACGGATGCGTTGTACATTAGGTACATACCCCAAAGTACCCCTACAATTGTGCCAATGTAGGGAATCAAGCCCAATACGCCCATGATCGGATAGATGGCGGTGGCATACGCTACACAGCGATACGCGGTTTCGTAATCGTAATCAGAGCCCATCAGCTTCCAGATCACAAACATAATCAGTGCCGCAATAAAGCTGCCAATCACCGCCATAATCGGCATCATGATGAACGAGCCAACGCCAACCGCCATAGCCCCCAAACCGCTGCCGCCGAACAAGGCGACCAGAGTCATCAACACACCAATAACAGCGCCCATCACGGCAACAAAAATAGCGGGTTCAGCAAAACCACCGGTGGTAGGCATAGCGCGATAAAAACCCGCTGGATCAGTCAGTACTGCCTTTGCATCATCAATCACTTTGCCCAGGTCAAAACCTGAATTCTGCGGCTGCAGTGGTGCTGGTTCTTCAGTTGTTGGCTGCTCGTTATTGGTTTCATCGTTCATTGTCGATCTCCTTTTTATATTCGGTAAACGCTAGAGGAACACAAAGTGTTGTGTCGTAAACGGTGCTCTTAATTCACCACAGTGGCTTCTGGAAGACATGCACCTGTACCTCCTAGCCCACAATATCCAGCCGGGTTCTTGGCCAGATACTGCTGATGATACTCTTCTGCGTAGAAGAATTCAGGTGCAGGAAGAATTTCTGTAGTGATTTCCGGGTAACCCTGCTGCACCAGCACGTCCTGATACCTCTGTTTACTCGCTTGTGCAGCCTCTGCGTGTTCATCAGTGCTGGTGTAAATTCCACTTCGATATTGAGTACCTGCATCATTGCCTTGCCGCATCCCCTGTGTCGGATTATGCGATTCCCAAAAGACTTTCAATAAATCGTCGAATCGGCAGATTGCTGGATCAAATACGACCAATACAACTTCGTTGTGTCCAGTCTGCCCAGAGCACACTTCTTGATAGCTGGGGTTCGGTGTGTAACCAGCTGCGTAGCCAACCGCCGTAGTGAAGACGCCCTCCAATGACCAAAACTTGCGTTCAGCGCCCCAGAAACAACCCATGCCGAACAGCACCTGCTGCAAGTGATCAGGGAATGGACCCAGTAATGGTGCGCCATTGACGAAATGCTGCTCGGGTACAGCGACCGATTCAGAGCGTCCGGGAAGCGCTTGATCGCTGCTTGGCATACTCGATTTTTTGTTAAGACCAAACATATTTTTACTCCCTGAGGTTTACTACATTCAAACGATTATCTTCATTGCGTGCAAGGCTCACTAGCCAAAGGCCAGATAACAAAGACAGCAAGGTCAGCGCCAAGTCATAAGTCATAGCGAATCCAGGCAATAAGCTACAGGATAATATGGTGGCTAGACGCACAGTTTCAAGTATGTAACCAAGCCGCCTATTTTCCAGCATCAGGCCAAGCGCAGTGTAAGCCAAAAGACAGAACAGAAAACCAAGCCAAAGCTGAGTCGCGTCAAGCTTTACAGCCTCGAAGGATAAATAGCTGGCAAGCGCGAGCGCGAGTAGAAACTGCACGGCAACATAGACCTTTACACTCGCCGTTATTGACGGATGATATTTGCCGTCAGCATTAATGTTTAAAGTCTGGCCTGCCTTTTCAACGCGCACTGTTGTTTCATCCAACATCGAATGCAATGCAGCAGGCGATGCTAGCAACACACTGGTTTTCGTTTGCCACGGCTGCCGCCGTGCTGCGTGCCACATATCCGCGTAAACATGCAAATTCGCCCACAAAGGATTCCAGCTATTCAGAGGCTGACTGATACCAAAGCGACAAGCTTCCTCGCTGGATTCATCACAGAAGCTGCCAAAGAAGCGGTCCCAGAGAATAAACACCCCGCCGTAATTGCGATCCATGTACCGCCGATTACTCGCGTGGTGCACACGGTGGTTCGAAGGCGTAACCAATATTCGATCAAGAGCACCAAGACGACCAATGTGCTCAGTATGCACCCAAAATTGATAGAGCAGGTTGACCGCTGCAATGGTGTAAAACATGTCAGGCGGGCAGCCGAACAAAAACAAGGGAACAAAAAACACCCAGCTACAAAGAAAGCCAGTGCCCGTTTGGCGAAGAGCCGTGCTCAAATTAAACTCTTCGCTCTGGTGATGCGCTACATGAGAGGCCCAAAACAGGCTGCGCTCATGGCTGATTCTATGGAACCAGTAATAACAGAAGTCGTAGGCAACAAAGCCGGCAAGCCACATCCACCAAACAGCAGGCCATTGGATGATACTCAAAGTATCGGCAATCGCGCCAAACAAACGAACACTGGCATCGAAAAACACCAGCTTTCCCAATGTACGCAAAGACCCGAGGCTGAGACTGTTGACGGTGTCATTCAGCCGATACGTATCATTTCCTCGAACCACGCCGTACGCATACTCCAAGAGCATCAGAAGCACAAAGGCTGGAATGGCTAAGGTAACGAGGTCCACAGTAAAGCCAGTATATCGTCGGCAACCAAATAGTTCAGGTCATTAGGGGCCAAAACTGGCACGCGGCACATATCAAGGCGCATACCGTGCACAGATCCCATTCCTGGCAGCCCAACCCGCCGAGCCTGCATCACCCCCTAGCACCTGACTATACTAAATCGATAGACCACCAGGGACTGGGGTTCTAAACAGCGCGTGGGGATATAAGTGCGTTTTCTTTGGCAAGCAAGAGTAGCAAGCTCTGTGCGGACAATAGTCTGCATCTCGTGCTGTCTAACAACGAATCTCGCCTTCTCCTCTTCTTTAGAATTTGACGATCTAGCCGATCTTAGCCTGGAAGAACTGATGTCTATTGACATCAGCACGGTGACTGAAAAAGCGCAAAATGCGCTGAGCCAAGCCTCGGCCAACTATACGATTAGTAGAGAAGCTATAGAGCGCAGCGGCCGGCGCAGTATCCCCGAGATTTTGCGAATGGCACCTGGCGTGCATGTAGGACGTGTCGATAATAATAAGTGGGCCATCAGCTTACGCGGATTTAACGGCCGTTTTTCCAATAAATACCTTGTGCTGCTGGATGGCAGGAACATGTATTCCCGATCTTTGCCAGGTATTAACTGGGAAAACATAGACGCCATCATTGAAGACATCGAGAGGATTGATGTCATCCGTGGACCCGGTGCTTCGCTGTGGGGTTCAAACGCAGTGAACGGTGTCATTAACATTGTGACGCGTTCTGCCCGTGAAACACACGGCTTGCTGCTTGCTATGAGCAGTGGCAATACAACCAACAACGAAACTCAGCTTCGCTATGGCTGGAAGTTAGGCAACAGCACGCATGTGCGCGTGTATGGCAAGCATATAGAGCGTGACCCTTTTAAAGACATTAACGGTCAGTCGGCCTTTGATGAGAACCGACGCAGCTTGGTCGGCTTCCGCAGTGATCGTCAACCGAATGACAAAAGCAGTCTCAGCATCAGCGGCGAGTTTTCGCAGAGTCACCCAGACGATTTGTTTGCAAGCGTCAATTTTGAAGATCTGGCTCTCCAGGTAGCTCCTACCAGAAACCAGGTTGATGCGTACCACGTTCGGACCCATTGGACAAAACGCATTACCGACAAGAATCAGATCGGCTTGCAGTTGTACTACGACAGGGAAGAGCGCGACACTACTTTGCAAATGCTTGAACGTGAAACGATTGATATCGACTTCAAACAGCATCTTTCCTTAAGCAATGCGCATAGCTGGGTGTGGGGTGTCGGTTACCGGTTTTCCCAGGATAATTTAAGCAACACTAATCTGTTAACGGCGGCGCCAAACGACCTAGATGTCAAAGTAGCACAGGCGTTCGTACAGGACCAAATTCAACTAGGCACTAAGGCAAGCGTATTGCTTGGCGTCAAAATTGAAGACAATAGCTTCAGTGATATTGAAATACAGCCTAGCCTGAAATTCAGTTACAACGCGAATCAAAGCCACCATAGTTGGGCTTCTGTATCAAAAGCAGTTCGTACCCCAACAAGGGTTGGCACTCAAGTACGAATCGATATTCCAAGCTTACTGCTTGAGCCGGGATCAGCTCTTAACGCGTTTCCGTTGCCGCTACTGGCTGAACTTGCTGGCAATCATAGGCTGGAATCGGAAAAACTCATTGCTTATGAAGTGGGCCATACATGGCAGCAAAGTGAGGGCCTGAACATAGATATCGCCCTTTTTTACAACGATTACAACAAACTGAATGGTACAGAATTTAGCGGCCTACTTTGCCAACCAGGAAACGTATTATTCGCCAATGATCCTATGTGTTTGGGCAGTGCTCGTTATCTTGAAACACCGTTAATGTTCAACAACAGTGTCAAGGCACGTACCCTGGGTGGCGAGATCGTTATGCTGAAGCAGTTGACCGAGCGCATGAATACCGAATTCAACGTAAGCTATATACATTACGATGTTAAATCGTCTTCGACTGGGTTTCTCAACGAACTGGCCGATGTTCGCAACCCAGAGTTACTTGCGAACCTCAGGTTGAGTTATCAAGCCAGTGAGCGCTGGAACCTAAACTTTTGGATTCGCCATGTAGGAAAAATAGATGGCTTCGCTGCACTCGGAAATGGCTTTGCCAGCTATACCGCGCTAGACGTTCGAGCAGCGATGCAATTCAATGAGTTTCTACAGCTTGAGTTTGTAGGGGCCAACCTAAGCGACGCAGACCACCTTGAAGCGGCCAGTGAACTGGGGGAAGTAGAAAGCCAGCCGATTCCCCGATCGCTGCGCGCCACCATAAAATTGCTGTTCTAGCGTGATTGGCATGTATCGTCGACTTCACAGCAAAACAGTCACACTAGCGATTGCGGTCTTTCTGTTTCAGTTGTGTAATCCATCCTTTGCCGAAGTAAAAAATGAACACAAAGTAAAAGCAGCAATTGTATATAAACTGTTGCGCTACATTTCCTGGCCAGAAGAAGCATCCCAAAGTGCAACAATCAATCTGTGTGTCGATCAGAATGATCCATTTTTTACTGCTTTTTCAGATGTTGACGGCAGAAAAGTGCGTAATCGGAAGATTGTTCTTAAAGACCAACCACAAGATGTGAGCTCAGAGGAGTGCCAAATTGTATTCATCTCTGCAGACGGTCAGCAGAGTATATACCTTGCTGAAGTGAAAGCAAAAATGGGTGTGCTTACCATCAGTGACTCCCGTCAATTTGCAGAACGTGGTGGCATGATTAATTTGCTTGTAAAAAATGATCGAGTACGCTTCAAAATAAATCCTCATGCCGCTTACCAATCAAGACTCCGGATAAACTCATCTCTGCTCAGAATGGCCGATATCGTAGAAACTGAGAATCAATCCGCTGCAAACCTGCATGTTGATTCGGAGGCTTTCGAATGAGCCGCAACACATCAAATCTTTCGATCGCCGCCAAACTGCACAGAATTGTGTTCTTAACCCTGGCAAGCTTGCTGTTTGCGGTGCTTATTAGCAATTTGGTACTCGATGGTGCAAGCGAACAAGCGGCTGTGAAGCAAAGACTTCAAGCCGCCGCCAGTCTTGTTGCGGAAAATAGTGCAACGGCAATGTACTTTGACGACCGCTCTGAAGCACAGCGGGTATTAAACAACCTGGATGCTGTTGCCGATATTCGCCATGGCATTATTTATGACGCACAGGGCAAGGTGTACGCGGAATTCGAGAAGAATGGAATTGCCGAGAATGATCTTCGCTTCAGTGCAAGCACACCCGCCGCCCCGTTAGCTCGCTTCATTGATCGCAGCGTAACCGCTCCGATCATGATTGACGATGTGGTGCTCGGGCAATTGTATATTGAGTCGGGCCTGAATGGCTTTCGACAAGTACTGCATTGGAACCTCAGACTGTCAGCGGCAATATTCGTAATCATTATGTTGCTCGGTCTTCGCATGTCCAATCGCTTGGAACGAACGATAAGCAACCCGATTCTTGCCTTAGCAAAAGACATGAATCTGCTAGCCAATAGCCAGGATTTCTCTCATCGTGCTGAAAAAACTAGCGATGACGAGACCGGTGATTTAGTAAAGGGGTTTAATCGCCTATTGGATCAGATACAAACGCGCGATGAGTCCTTGGCGAAGCACCAGAAAACGCTGGAATCAACGGTAGAACAGCGAACCAAGGAGCTCAGTCTTCTCAACGATAATCTGCATGAGAGCATGCAGATGCTTACCGAAGCCAAAGAGCAAGCCGAATCGGCAAGTGAGGCGAAAAGCGAGTTTCTGGCCAATATGAGCCACGAAATTCGAACACCGATCAACGGCGTGTTAGGCATGACTGAGTTACTGCAAAATACGCCGATGAATGACAAGCAACACTACTTTGCACAAACCATTCATACCTCGGCAAGATCATTGCTGAACATCATCAACGACATATTAGACTTCTCGAAAATAGAGGCCGGTTCTCTATCGATGGAAAGCATACCGTTCAATTTCGGGCGGTTGATCGAGGACTGCGCGGCGATTATGGCCGGCCAGGCGCATAAGAAAGATATTGAGTTGATAACAGATATACCCGCGGACGATCAGTTTATTGTGATGGGCGACCCCCACCGTCTAGGCCAGGTGTTAAACAACTTTATTAGCAACGCCATAAAATTCACTGAGGAAGGCGAAGTTGTCATTACCCTCAACACTTTGCAGAGAGAAAATGGTCTGCAAACCATAGAATGTCAGGTGCTGGATACCGGCATAGGTATGTCTGAGCATGTTCTTGAAGAAATTTTCGAGTCCTTCCGACAGGCTGACGGTTCAACCACCCGCTTATATGGTGGCACTGGCTTGGGACTCAGCATTACCAAGCAATTGATTGAATTGATGGGCGGCAGCATCGAGGTTAACAGCACACCCGGAATCGGATCAGCGTTCGCGTTTCAGTTAACTTTGCCGATTGCAGAAGGCGAACACGATCTTGATGCCGATAGCTTTAGTCTCGAAGGCCTGCACGTACTCATTGTTGACGACAACGAAACCAATCGCGACATTCTTGCCCATTTGGCTTCTACTTGGAAAATGTCGTTTGTACTTGCAGAAAACGGCCAACAGGCAACCGAAATTCTCGCCAGCCCTTCTGGCCAATACCTTGAATTGGTGCTTCTCGATCAGAATATGCCGTACATGGACGGTATTCAGGTGGCCAGTTGGATCGAGCAAAACTTACCGCATCTACCGGTGATTATGCTGTCGTCTATTGATGGCGTTGGCAACGAAACAGCCGACATGAATTGCGTGTACTCGGCGATCACCAAACCCATCAGACACACTGAGCTATTCAGCGCAATTGCCTCTTTGTTAGTCGAGCAAGAATCCAATGAGGAAATTGATAACACTGAAATCGTTCAAGAAACAGTCGAGCAACTCGATGACAAACAGCTGATTGGTAAAGAACCCAGATTACTGGTTGCAGAAGACAATCTGATCAATCAGGAAGTAGTGCTGGGCATGCTGGATCAGTTTTCATGCACGGTAGATCTTGTCGAGAACGGCGCGGAAGCTCTGCAGCGACGCTTTGATACTGAGTACGATCTGGTATTAATGGATTGTCAGATGCCCGTACTGGACGGCTACGCTGCTACTGCGCAAATACGCGAACGAGAATCTGAGCAAGGTTTGTGCTCGATACCCATTATCGCGCTCACTGCAAACGTACTCAAAGGCGATCGCGAAAAGTGCATCAGCGCTGGAATGTCGGACTTCCTGAGCAAGCCATTTGAGCAAAGTGATCTGTACCGTGTTATCAACACCTGGTTACCAGAGCAAAAACTTCGCCAGCGAAGTGCCGCAAATGACGAGCCGGAAAACGAGCAACAGCGACGCTTGGTATCCAGCATAGATACCGAAGCAATTGAAAAGTTACGCACGCTCCAACGACCGGGACAAGCTGACATTGTCGAGAAGTTGGTCGGCAACTTTCTTGATACCGTGGCTGCCACGCTGGAAAATATTCAAGACGCCTTTATTGGTGGTGATGGCAATAAGATTCACCAATATACCCACCCACTAAAATCCACTGCGGCGACACTCGGCGCCAGCCACCTCGCGCGATTGATAAGTGAGATGGACGATAATTGCCGACAAGGAAGCATTGCTGGCTGCTCTGCACTGCTGCAAGACATAGAAGAAGAAGTGAAATTGGTGTGTAGCGAACTGGCACCGTTTGTTGGTAATGAGTACAAAGTGTCTGCAGAGGAGGCGGCGAACGCTAGCGACATCACAACTTCTGTGCCCAGCAGTATGAATACTGAAAACGGTATCGCACTGATTATTGATGATGATTCCAACATGCGGCTGATTGCCAGCACGGCTCTAAAGAATGCACAATTTTCTGTGATCGAGGCCGAAAATGGTCAGCAGGCGCTACAAACGTTTGAGCAGTCTGATGTTGACGTTGTACTGCTTGACGTTGAAATGCCGGATATGGATGGCTTCGAGGTCTGCAGGCTATTAAGGTCAAGCGATAAAGGCAAATACACGCCTATCATTATGATGACGGGGCGTAATGATGTAGAAGCGGTAAATAAAGCCTACGACTTTGGTGCCACGGATTTTACAACCAAACCGATTCATCCCGAGCTACTCTGCCAGAGGGTACTGTATATTCACCGTTCACAGCGCGCTATGGTGGAAGTGCGTGAAAACACAAGGCGACTAAAAGCAGCTCAACACGCTGCAAAACTCGGTTATTGGGAATGGCATAGTTCCGACTCCAGCGGCTTCGTTAGCGACGAAATGCTGGATTTCTTCGGCTTCACCAATGAGGATTATTCAGGCGACCCTCGCGACTTGATTAGTTTGCTTGAGCAGTCGCAACAGGCGCCCTTCCTTCACCTGCTGCAAAATGGACAGATCGACCAACGCACAAAAGACATGGAACTGCATGTCACTCAGAAAAATGGAACGCAGCGCTATCTTCAGCAACATGTTGAAATTATTCAGGACAGCGGAGGACTGCTCGGTACAGTGCTCGACATCACCGAAAAACGGCAAGCTGAACACAAAATATTTAATCTTGCTAATTTGGATGCAGTGACCGGGTTACCCAACAGGAACATGCTTGTGTCACAGCTGGACGGGCTGATCAGTCGATATGATCGCGATAACAAGTCCTTTGCAATTATAAGCGTGCAGTTTTCAGAGCTTAGAAGAGTGAGAGAAACCTACGGGCCCAGTGTAGTGCATTCCCTGGTGAAAATTGCAGTTGAACGCTTGCAAACTGATGTTCGAAGTTCAGACCTGATCATGAATAACGTCAGCAGCGAAAGTGCAATACCTGGGTGGGATAGCATTATGCATTTGTCTGATGACGAATTCGTGGTGATACTTCATAACTTGCGCAAGCCCTCTGATGCCGCATCATTAGCTGACCGGCTTGCGGATACTTTGACTGATAGTTACGAAGTTGGTGACCATATCATCTTCCTTTATGCGAAAGCTGGCATAGTGATGTACCCGGAGAATGGCGGTGACTCAGACTCACTTCTACGCCACTCCACAGCGGCTTTGAAGCAAGCAAAAGATTTGAATGTTGGCAATTACCATTTCTATTCGGAAACGCAGAATGAAAAAGCAGTGGAGATTCTCGCTCTGGAGAGCGAGTTACGTAAAGCAATGCTCGGCGAACCATTTGAACTGTACTACCAGCCAAAGGTTCACAACAACAGCTTGCAACCCTACGGCGCTGAAGCTTTAATCCGCTGGATACACCCGGAAAGAGGATTCATATCACCGGCGACCTTTATACCTCTCGCAGAAGATATGGGGCTGATGGCCGACATCGGCACCTGGGTTTTAGAACAGGCGATCAAGCAATGTTCACAGTGGCAAAAGCAAGGCATTACTGATTTGGTTGTTTCGGTCAACGTTGCCCCACAACAACTGTACTCCACGGATTTACCTGCCCTTTGCAGTGAGTTATTGACTGAATACGGAGTGTCGCCACATCTACTTGAGCTTGAGATCACTGAAGGCAGCTTGATTGAAGACGTTGAGCACAGCGTGCAGACCCTGGCGCAATTAAAAAACATCGGCGTATCAATTGCATTGGACGATTTTGGCACCGGTTACTCGTCGCTCAGCTATCTGAAAAAGTTCTGGCTGGACGTATTAAAAATCGATCAGTCTTTCATTCGCGATCTATTGGTTGAACCACAAGATGCAGCCATTGTTGAATCGACTATCAATCTAGCACACAAGCTGGGTATGACAGTCGTTGCCGAAGGCGTTGAAGAAGTGGAGCACCTGCGATGGCTTACTGAGCACGGCTGCGACGCTACGCAAGGCTACTATTTTAGCCCGCCGCTAAATCCGAAAAAATTTGAAGCCTGGCTGGCCGAGTTTAATCATCGCAAACGTTCGGCGTAGAACTCTATACATGGGTCACTAAAATTCACAGCTTAGACTAGACCGCAAGACCGTGTTTTCTAAGACAGGTCTGCAAGCTTTCCAGTTTGACTGGCTTGGCCAGAAAATCTGACATTCCTGCATCAACACAACGTCGTCTTTCTTCATCTAGTACATTGGCTGTCATTGCAATGATATGTGGCGCATGATCCATCTTCACCAAGATTTGCCTACAGGCTTCAATGCCATTTATTCTAGGCATTTGCAAATCCATTAAAACAAGGTCGAAATGGCCGTCAATGGCGCATTGAACAGCTTGAGCACCATCACTTACAATGCTCACCTGGCAACCCAGTTTCTCCAACATACGCTGTGCAATCATTTGGTTAATCTCATTGTCCTCAGCAACTAGTATTCGTGGTTGTGCAGTTGCTTCACTATTGGTTGATTGAGAAATAGGCTTGGAAAGCTGTGGTTGTTCTCGCGCGGCCGCCAATGGCAGGCTGACAACAAAAGCGCTGCCCACGTCAACTCGCGATTCAACCTCAATCTCACCATTCATTTCGCCAACAAGTTTTTTAACCAGTGCTAGACCAAGCCCAGATTGCTGAGAGCCATCAACCACGGCATTACTGCCCTGCTGGTAGGCATCAAACAGAGTGTCGAGTTCAGTGGTCGGTATGCCTGGACCTTCGTCTCGAACAGTAAATCTAATAATATTCTGGGCAACACCAGGCACATTTTCTACGCGCAAATTGACTGAGCCTTGCAGAGTGAATTTTATCGCATTGGCCAAAAGGTTAAGCAATATTTGTGAGAGTCTGAGCGCATCGCAGTGCACTTTTTCTGGCACGTCCGGATAAATATCATAATCAAGTTCTACGCCATTCACGTTAGAGAAACGAACAATTCGAAAGCAGGTTTCAATCGTATCGGCTAGTCGAGTGAGCCGTTGCTCTGGTTCACCTTGCAAACCATCTGGCTGATTGATCGTAACAATATTTTCAACCACATCACTCGCGCTTTGTGCTGCCTGCTCTAATTGGGCAAGTTCGCGCAGCTGTCCTGGCGACGACAGATGCTTGCGCAGCTCACCAAGATTGGATAAAACGGCACTGATTGGGTTTCTAACTTCGTGACTCAAAACCCTTACATAAGTAATTAATGTTTGTCGGCTTTGTTCGGCCTGATCTCGCTCCAGCCGCACGGCTTGGCGAATTCTGCCAAGCAATCCTAACGCATACATTAACAATACAGCTAACAGTACAGCCAACAAACCGAGTGTCACACCGAGACGCACGGAAAACTCGGAAGAGAATATTCCAATTAGGGCCAACATGCACAACGCAAACGCAGCCAGCAATGCAATTCGGTTCAGTTTTCGAAAAAAAGCTTCCACGTAACCAGTGCCCCGCTCGCCGATGTATCTTTAGTCCACTCTAACTGAAGGGCCGATGGGAACAAAATCATCGGGTTTTTTATTCACAGCATTATTCACCTTAGAGGATAAAGGTGAAATCAACAAAGCGGGTTGCGACTCTGAAACAAACGCTGAAAACGATAGCGATAACTCCTGACTATTGTCCAGCCAAGGTTCTAGTTCCGCGGCATTTAGCATAACCGGCATTCTATTATGAATCGATTCAAATTCAGGGCTGGCGGCCTTGGTAATGATTGCGCAAGAAACGACATTCTTGTCAGCGATAAGTGTTTGTTCGAAAACGGCCGCAAATGCGATAGCAGACTCTTCAAGCTCAATTCCTTGAGCCTGCTTGCCGTTCGGCGTTTTCTGCCATTCAATGAAAGAACTGGCCGGCACAATGCCTCTTTGGCGTTTGAATGGCCGCGAAAAAGCCCGGCTTGATAACAGGTTTTCGCTGCGTGCATTAAACATCGAATACTTCGTGTTGACCTCTTTCGCCCACGCAGGCAGCAACCACCATCGCGCCTCCAGAGCTGTTCGCCGTCCATCCAGATCGCATATCATGTGAACTGGCTCTGTTGGCGCAATATTCATGCGAGTGTGCAGCTGTAGGTCAACGCCAAGCATCTCCAGCAGACCCGCCAGAAATGGATCATCTACAACATTAAATCGACCGCACATTGTCGTCTCTTCGGTTTCATTAGTGACTTCAATATACTCTATTGCAGGCCAATTATCATGCAGCGCTATCGTCCTGTGTAGGCTTCCGGTAAACTGCTGAGCCGCTATTTGTTGTGAAATGATGCCGAGCCAATGCCACTAAATACAATTGAAGAGATAATTGACGACATTCGTCTGGGCAAGATGGTCATTCTTATGGATGACGAAAGTCGTGAGAACGAAGGCGACTTGATCATTGCCGCTGACGTGGTTACCCCGGAGCACATTACCTTTTTTGCCCGACACGCTTGCGGTTTAGTGTGTCTAACCATTACCGAGCAGCGCGCCAAGCAATTGAAAATCACACATATGGTTCGTGATAATGGCTCACAACATGAAACCAACTTCACAGTGTCGATTGAAGCTGCTGAAGGCATCAGCACCGGTATCTCTGCCGCCGATCGCGCCAAGACCATTCGCACGGCTGTCGCCAAGCGCGCTGAACCAGACGATATTGTCACCCCGGGGCATGTGTTCCCAATTATCGCCAAGCCTGGTGGCGTGCTTACTCGCGCTGGCCACACCGAGGCTGGCTGCGACCTTGCGCGTCTGGCGGGTTATGAGCCTTCTGCTGTCATTGTGGAAATCATGAATGAAGATGGCACTATGGCCAAACGTGAGCAACTTGAACAGTTTGCAGCAAAACATGAGCTTAAGATTGGCACCATTGCCGATCTTATTCAGTACCGTACGCTCAATGAGCAAACCATTGAAAAATTATCTGAAAAAGCGGTAACTACAGAATACGGTGACTTCCAACTCGTCACCTATCGAGATCAAATTTACCAGGAAGTTCACCTCGCATTGGTCAAAGGCGAGATTAGCGAAGAACTGCCAAGTTACGTGCGCGTTCAACCAATCAATGCTTTGCGCGACGTACTCAGCGCAAGACGTCCCGATCACTCGCCAAGTTGGTCCGTTAGCAGTTCTTTGAAAAAAATAGCGAAAGAAGGTCGCGGCGTATTGGTGTTGGTGGGTAGGCCGGACAGTTCTGACGAATTACTAGCGCAGATTGAAGCGTTTCCAGAAGTACCGCAAATTCTAAGACCACCCAGCGAGGAAGGTATGGCTGTCTATCGGGTTATCGGTACAGCCGCTCAGATATTGCGTGATTTGCATGTCGGAAAGATGTTGCTTCTGAGCTCTCCGGTGCGGGTGAATGCCATATCAGGCTTTAACCTTGAGGTCGTCGACTATGTAGAGCCTGAAGCGCTCTCGTCTTCCTAAATGTGATTATGCGGATCTGGAGCGTCGATACTGCGCCGGCGACAGTTCCGCCCACTGAATAAATGCGCGTCTAAAGTTAGACGGGTCGGCAAACCCCAGCAAGTCGGCAATATCAGCCACGCTAAGATTGGTAGACTCCAGGTATTCTCCTGCCAGCTTGAAACGCACGTCATTAAACACCTCTTGAAACGATGTTCCTTCCGCCGTTAATTTACGGCGCAAAGTACGCTCGCTCATGTGCAACATTGCGGCCAGGTCCGCGATACGTGGAAAGTCACCGTGATGCTCCAACAGAAGCTTTTGAACTTGCCTGGCTAACCCTTGGCGCTGGGTCAGTGTGCGCAACATTTCGGCACATTGCTGCTGGTACATTCGAGCGGCCGCCGGATTTGCTGACGGCAAGGGCTTGGAAAGCAATTCTACCGGCGCTCTCAGCTGACATTGAGACTGGGAAAATGTTGGCGCTTGATGAAACACTTCAATGTAGCGGTTTAGATAGCTAGGTGATGGATAGTCAAAACAAAGTTCTGCCCAATCCGGGTCTTCGTTCAGCAGAAAGCTGAGTGTGGTGTAGACGCTCGCAAACAGTACTTCTTTAGCAAAAATCTGCGAAGTTGTTTGATCACTTGCCAATCGCGCTTCCAGCACCGCTGTCTCACCTTCAATGCGATATTCCAGACGCAACTCTGAATGATTAATTGAATGATACTTCAGCCAAACCTGAACAAGCTCATACAAGGTTGAGCAGCTCATGAGGGCAAAACCGAGAATTCCGTGGGTGTTGGTATTCAATCGACGGCCAAACTGCAAACCCAGATCCGGCTCGTCATAAAGCCTATGAGCATTCGCAATCAGGGTATGCATGTGTTGCTTACGAACAATCTGCTCGCCATTGCGCAGCTTGTTCCAATCCAAACCCGTATTTTGAAGTGCGGTCTCTGCCGTAATCTGCTTGCTTTGAAGCAAGCGTATCAGTTCTGCTGCATAGCGATTTCCAATCATCAGCGTATTCCCGTCCTAGTCCCTGGGCTGGTACAAATTTTCTCAACCCGAATGTAACAGTAGATTATCCCTGCTCACCACAACACCGTTGTTGTCAGCATACAGGTAGTGGCCTGCAACAAATTGAATACCACCAAAATGCAGGTCTATTGCACGTTGCCCTTCACCGCGTTTTTCGGTTTTGAGCGGGCAACACCCGAGCGCCTTAACCCCTATGCCAAGAGTGTTCAAATCATCTACGTCGCGGACAGCGCCATTGAAAACGAGTCCGCCCCAGCCATGTTTGACAGCAGATAGAGCAATTTGATCCCCTAATAGTGCTCTTCTTAATGATCCTCCTCCATCGACTACCAATACTCTGCCCTGACCAGGCTCCGCAAGCGCTTGCTTTACCAGAGAGTTGTCCTCAAAGCACTTGATTGTCTCAATCTGGCCGCTGAAGCGGTCATTCTGGCCAAAGCTGCTAAATTGCAGCTCGCAGGCGTGCACATCATTGGGGAATTCATCGCATATGTCAGGGGTGGAGAACATATTCTGGTATCCGATATTGAAAGCAAGGTCTTGATATGAATAAGTGTATCAATCGAGTGGGTATTTTCTAGATTTATAATTATAATTACTGACATTCGCACCATGAATGAGTGGTACCACGCCCTGGAACGACCAAAATGAATCTAGCAAAATTGGACCTGAACCTGCTGGTGTATCTGGAAGTGCTGCTAAGAGAGCGGAACGTGACGCGCGCGGCGGAACAGCTCAACATTACTCAACCTGCCCTGAGCAACGGTCTGAAAAGGCTCAGAACAATGCTAGGTGACCCCATACTAGTGCGCACCTCCACCGGTATGGAGCCTACTGAATACGCCATTGAAATTCAGCCTTTGTTGCGCGCGTTTATTGCAAACGCGGAAGAGATTGTTCACAACAAAGACAGCTTTGATGCCGCGCGCAGTGACCGTGTTTTTCGAATTATGGCAAGTGATTATGCCGAATCAACACTGCTACCGGCGGTTCTAGGTAAGCTCAGCGACCAGGCACCGGATATTGTGCTGGATGTTTTGACACCCAGTGACGTTGTATTTGAAGACATCGAGCACGGCCGTGTTGACATGGCCATCAATCGCTTTGATGAAATGCCTCAATCCTTGCATCAAAAAACCTTATGGCAGGATACTTTCTCTTGCTTAATGAGCAAAAGAAACAAAGCCCTGAATAACTGGTCACTGGCTACTTACCTTAGTGCCCGACATGTATGGGTCAGTAAGACCGGAATGGGTATTGGCGTGGGCATGAGCCCAGACAGAATACAAAGACTAGGTTGGGTAGACGAAGCCCTCTCGCAGCTCGGCGCCAGACGCACAATTAAAGTATTTACCCGTCATTACCAGGTTGCTGGCTTGCTGGCTGGTCAGGACGATCTGATCATTACACTGCCAACTCGTGCGGCCGACTTGCATCGAAACAGCGCCGATGTTGTTGCGCTCACCCCACCTTTCAATATTGAGCCAATCTCACTGACAATGGCGTGGGGGCCTTTATTACAGCATAATGCAGCGCATAAATGGCTACGCAAGTTGATTGTGGCAACGGCCAGCGAACTTTCCACAGACAGCAACTCTCAGGTGACATGATGGCGGCCAAGCAAGATAAAGCGGGTAAAGAAAAAAGCAAGACGAGCTCAAAGGGCAAGAAGCAAGATACATTCATTGAACAAGCCATCGCCAATATAGAAGAGCGCGCCAAGAAAGAAATCGATGACCTACGTGAGCGCATCGAAGATGGCATAGAAGACATGAGCACGCGCGCCAATCAGCGCACCAGCAAGCTTGAGGAAGCGTTCGATAAACGTGTAGCTCAGGCTTACAATCGATTGGGTCTACCGTCAAAAGCAGACATTGATTTGCTGGAAGCAAAAATAGACAAGTTGCAGAAAACAGTTGCTGCTTTAAAGCAAGACAACGCCGAAAAGCCGTCCAAAACGACGCGAAAAAAGACGGCTAAAAAGAAATCGACAGCCACTACGAAGAAGAAACCCTAGAGATAACCCTGTGCCAATAGCTTTACGTCTTGCTTACTGTCGTCGGCAAGATAAGGTACTAGCAAACTAACCACCTGATACGCACAATCCGCTAGGTCTGGCTGGAAGCTATCCATTCTTGCAGCCCGTATGCGTTGGTAGTTCAGCCAAAACGTCATTGTCATTGTCATGTGCTCAACAAGCGCCGCAACGTCCTCATCACAGGCCAGCAATTCAGACTCATCATTCAACGCTCGGCATAGCACCAGCAAGGATTTACGTTGCTTGGCAAGAATAATGTTAAAGCGACGTTGTAGCGCAGGATATCGGGTGAGTAAGTCCGCAACATCACGAAACAAGAACAGATAGCGCGCCATGGTTTCAAAGCTGAGCTGCAGATAAGCCCACATATTAAGCAAGGGTGAGTCTTCGGGTAACTCCGTAATTTGCAGCTCGAACAATTCAGATTCGAAATCGGCGAATAGCTCAGCGATGATCGAATCTTTACCTTTGAAGTGGTAGTAGAGATTACCGGGGCTGATATCAAGTTCGGTAGCTACGTGCAAAGTGGTAACGTTAGGCTCACCCTCTTCATTAAAAAGCGCGAGGCTGCACTGCAGAATTCGATCCCGTGTTTTCACACTGCATCGACAACCAGGGATGAGCCATCAATTGATTTAACAACCACTTTAGCACCCGCTGGCAAATCCGGCCCAATAACGCGCCAGGACGTATCATCTACTCTTACCCGGCCAGTACCGTTCTCCATAGCATCATCGAGTACAAACTCGCGGCCAATATATTGATCACCGCGCCGATTCAGCGTCGTCGGCTCAGAGGTATCCACCTTGCGAAACACACGTCTGCCAACAATCACGCTGACGATCGATAACACCGCAAATGCAATCAATTGCACTTGCCAGCCAAGCGCAGGGATCAACATTAAAACCAGCCCCAATACAGCTGCAGCAGCGCCTATCCAGACAAAAAATGCGGCGGGCGCAAACAGCTCCAGCAACAGCAATAACATGGCCAATACCAACCAGTGCCAGAAAACCAAACCGCTAGTAAACATTCCGCCCCCTTCTCTTAAGCGTCGCTGCGCGACGCAGTTGATTCTTTACTAGCGCCTTGATCGCTCATTGCTTCTTTCGCCAATTCGGCGATACCACCTATGGCACCGATCACACTGGACGCTTCAACTGGCAGCATCAGTAATTTTTGGTTGGGCGACATTGCGACAGACTTCAGCGCACCAATGTACTCCTGCGCAACAAAATAGTTAACCGCTTGCACATTGCCTGCGGCGATGGCTTCAGACACCATTCGCGTAGCGGCGGCTTCAGCTTCGGCCTCACGCTCTCGAGCTTCGGCGTCACGGAAAGCCGACTCCTTGCGGCCTTCCGCCTCAAGGATTGCGCCGCGCTTCTCACCTTCAGCGCGTAATATTTCTGATTGCCGTTGGCCTTCCGCTTCCAGGATCGTCGCACGCTTCTCACGCTCCGCCTTCATTTGCCTTGCCATTGCATCCACCAGATCACGCGGTGGCGCTATGTCTTTGATCTCGATACGCGTGACCTTTACCCCCCAAGGCGTGGTAGCCTCATCAACAACGGTGAGCAATCGAGCATTGATATCATCACGACGCGACAGCAATTCGTCCAGGTCCATTGAGCCCATCACGGTTCGGATATTCGTCATCACCAGATTCAATATGGCCAGTTGCAGTTGACGTACTTCATAGGCCGCTTTTGCGCTGTCCAACACCTGATAGAACACTACACCATCGACCGTCACCATTGCATTGTCGCGGGTGATTACCTCTTGCGATGGAACGTCCATGACTTGTTCCATCATATTCATTTTTGCGCCGATCTTATCTACGAAAGGTACAATAAAATTTAGACCGGGTCGCAAGGACTTGGTGTAACGCCCGAAACGCTCCACCGTGTATTCATTACCTTGTGGCACAAAGATGATCCACTTAAAGACCGTGAACAGGGCAAGTGCCACAATAACCAGTGCAAAAACCGATAAACCATCCATAAAAAGCTCCTAGCCTAAGTAATGTGTTGTTGCGGTGCGCGTGCGGCTTACTTCAAAAGATCCGGTGCGAGATTCTCCAGCATTCGCTTAATGCCCTGCTTCCAGTCTACTTGCGTTGGACCAATTAAAGCATGCATGGCTTCCGTATCAATTTGCAAGCTGCCAAACGCAGTATCCGATTCTTTGTAGGTGGGTTTTAAGCCAGTCAGCTCAGTGATGTAGTCACACCATTCCTCTATCGCGACGGCCTGCGATCCGCCGAAGTTCAGTGTACACACTTCCGTTGTTGCCGCCGCCAAAAGCCTGGGTATTTTCTCGATATAGTCATCCGCGTGCAGCGGGTTATACAGATTGGGTTTTTCGGGATGCACATCAACTGGAATATCATTCTGCATCATCATGGTGTGCCAGTATGGCCAACCGCCATTATCACCGTAGGGTACGCTCAAACGGGCGATTGTGGTGGGTATGTTGAACTGTCGTGCCGTAAAGCGAACAACTGTTTCCGCTGCAATCTTGGCAATACTGTAGGTTGGAAACATCGCTCTGTGGTTGTCGCCAAGCGGTGAATCCTCCTTGCGTGGTTCATGGCCTGCGTATTCATAAACAGCGGTGGATGAGCAATGCATAAACGCTTTTACCGAGCGGCAATGCAGCATAAGACGGCCTGCACCTTCCCCATTGGCGCGAAGATCGTAATCAAAATTTCCACTCTTCACCACGGCGAGGTTAATCACGTAATCGAAGTCATCCGGTAAGCTACCAAGATCACCGTCGGCCAAATCAATCTTATGGGTGCTCACACCTTTTGCTTCTAATGCTTCTTTCGCAGCCGGATCTGAAAAACGCGCCAAAGCATGCAAATCACATATAGGCGCATACGCCGCAATTAGTGGTTCAGCCACCTGGCCCGTTGGGCCTGTCACTAATACTTTCGCACCTCGTAAATCTACTGGTTCGAACATTTCATCCTCATTGCTATCAATTACCTGCAGCCATTCTCACAGGCTCGTAACCGGACTGCAAGCTCATAAAATGGAGCCATGGGGCCGATTCCGGTATCCTCAAGTGCATTATCAAAACGGGTTGGCAGACACACCATGATTAACGCTTCGCCAAATACACCAGTGCTGGTTGGCATTGGCACTGCAATGCAAAAGCAGGATGATCCTTCGCGCTGCCTTGAGGCCTCCAAGCTCATGGCGCTTGCGGCACAACGCGCAGGCGAAGACTGCGGCCAAGCCGAGGTATTAAAGCAATGCGAGAGTATATTGGTACCAAAAGGAACCTGGACATATAGCGACCCGGCGCGATTAATCGCAAAGCAGATTAACGCCACTAAGGCGAAAACCATTTTGGCCAATATCGGTGTATTGCAGCAGACAATTATCACTCGTGCCTGCGAGACAATTCTCAGCGGCGAGCAAAAGATTGCACTGGTGTGCGGTGGAGAGGCCAAGTACCGCGCAATGCGTGCATCCAGGCTAGGTATAGACGGAATTGACATCGAGCAAAGTGATATCGAACCCGATGAATTTCTAACGATTAACGACGACATCATTTCGCCGATTGAGATGGAGCGTGGCATGGCAATGCCAGTTACTCCTTACGCAATGATGGAAAGCGCGATGCGCTATGCGAACGGCGAAAGCATAGAGCAAAACCGCCGTGAACTGGGCGAACTTTATGCACGCTTCAGCAAAATCGCCGCCGATAATCCGGACGCATGGATACGTGACGGCTTCTCAGCTGACGAGATTTCGGTCGAGTCTGAGCGCAATCGGATGCTGGCCTTTCCTTACACCAAACGCATGAACACACAATGGAACGTAGACCAATCATCCGCTCTGTTGTTTTGCTCGTTGTCGAAAGCGCAAGAACTGGGACTGGACCCGGCAAAGTTTGTTTTTCCTTTAGCGGCCACTGAGTCTGATCACATGACGCTCGTGTCTGAACGCGCTGAGTTGAATCGCTGTTATGGAGCAGGCATTGCCGGCAGGCGTGTCGCCGAACTTGCAGGTGTTGCCCTGGAGAATATCGACCTGCTGGATCTGTACAGCTGCTTTCCAGCGGCTGTCAAAGCCTACGCACATGAGCTTGGAATTAAAGACACACGCAGTTTGGTCATTGGCGGGAGCATGGCGTTTGCCGGCGGTCCGCTGAATAACTTTGTGTTGCAATCCACCGCCACCATGGCGAAATTGCTCAGAAAAGAACCAAAGAAAACCGGTCTGGTCAGCGCCGTGAGTGGCATGCTGACCAAACAGGGTTTTTGCATGTGGTCGGCAACGCCCAACGAAGAAGGTTTTCAGTGCGACGATGTGAGCGATGCTACCGCTCGCGCGGTTCTGATCAAGCCATTGAACGCGGAGTTTCGCGGTCAGGCGCGCGTGGCGGGCTATACTGTTAACAGCATACCCGGCTTTCCCGATTCGCTAATAGCGGTCTGTGATACCGTCAGCGGCGAGCGGGCAATCGCGACCAGCGATGACGCCGGCCTAATCAATAAAGCCTGCAGCGAAGAATTGTGCGGGCGCGATGTATCAATTGCAGAAGGCAGCAAACTGCTTTTTGCGTAAAGGGCATCATTAATGAGTAGAACAACAAACAAACTGAGTGTGGTAGACGGTGGCGCAATCAGTTCTGCGGCCGATCGCAATATCGACCTGGACAGCAGCGAGCTGTACCTCAATCAGGAATACAGTCGCCTCAAATTCAATATGCGAGTGCTGGCGCAGGCCACCAACGACGAGATACCGCTTCTCGAGCGCCTGCGTTTCTTGCTGATATTTGCGTCCAATATGGACGAGTTTTTTGAAATTCGCCTGGCAGGGCAAAAAAGCCAAATCGAATTTGGGCGCGAAAATACAGGTCCCGACGGCTACAGCCCACGCGAGGTAATCAAAGAACTTCACCTGCGAAGCCATAAGGCAACTGAGCAACAATACCAGATTTGGAATGACGTGTTGCTACCGCAACTTGCCAGAGAGCATATTCACTTTCTACCCATTCAAAGCTGGAGCGAGGAACTGCGCAGCTGGGCCAAACGCTATTTCAAAACGGAAGTGGCGCCGGTTATTAGCCCGCTTGGTCTGGATCCTGCGCACCCGTTTCCACGCTTGGTCAACAAAAGCCTGAACTTTGTTCTGTCCTTAAGTGGCAAAGATGCATTTGGTCGCGAGAGTGGTTTAGCCATCGTTCCGGCTCCACGTAGTTTGCCTCGTGTAATCAAAGTACCCGATGAACTGCGCGAACACGGTGATCACTTTATTTTTCTGTCAGCAATCATCGCGGCTAATGTAAGCGACTTGTTCCCGGGTATGTCTGTCAATGAATGCCATCAGTTCAGGGTAATAAGAAATTCCGACCTTGACGTGATTGACGCCGAAGTTGAGGACATTGCCCATGCACTCAAGGGCGAATTATTCTCACGTCGATTTGGCTCAGCGGTAAAACTGGAAGTTGCTGCACAATGCCCTGAAGAACTGAGTAATTATTTGCTAACCCAATTTAATCTGAGCGAAGAAGAGCTTTACAAGCATAATGGTCCGCTCAATTTGCAGCGCGTGCTGGAAGCCATTAACCAGCTTGACCGACCCGGAATCAGCTATCCGGTTCTGGTGCCAGGCATCCCGAAGAAAATTCGGGAATCATCCAATATGTTCCATACAATCAGTCATGGTGATGTGTTGTTGCAGCATCCCTATCAATCGTTCTCTCCAGTCATTGATTTGATTCGACAAGCTGCCAGAGACCCGGATGTTTTAGCGATCAAACAAACTCTGTATCGCAGTGGCAGTAGCTCGGAAGTAGTGGATGCCCTGATTGAAGCCGCCCGCAATGGTAAGGAAGTGACCGCAGTCGTTGAACTGCGCGCCCGCTTTGACGAGGAAGAAAACCTTCATTTCGCATCACGTTTGCAAGAAGCAGGTGCCGTGGTTGTATACGGCGTGCTCACGCATAAAACTCACGCAAAAATGCTGCTGATCGTACGCAGAGAGGGTAAGCAATTAAAACGCTACTTCCATTTGGGCACGGGTAATTACCATGCCGGAAATGCCCGAATGTATACCGACTATAGCTTGCTCAGCGCTCACGAGGAAATGGGCAACGACGTACATAAGGTTTTTCAACAATTGACCGGCATGGGCCGGGAAATAAAGCCTAAGCATATCTTCCATGCACCTTTCACGATGCAGAAAAAAATGCTGGCGCTCATTCATGCAGAAACCGCGGCGGCTCAGGAAGGTAAGCCTGCGCGAATAATATTTAAATGCAACGGTCTTACAGAACGGAAGATTATTAAGGCGCTTTACGAAGCATCCTCTGCAGGTGTGCAAATCGACTTGATCATACGAGGGATCTGCTGCCTCAGGCCCGGCATACCCGGAGTCTCCGACAACATACGGGTTGTTTCAATTGTGGGACGCTTTCTGGAGCACTCTCGAGTTTATTATTTCTCGAATGCTGAACATCACATATACGCATCAAGCGCAGATCTGATGGATAGAAATTTATTGCGTCGCGTGGAAGTGTGTTTCCCGATTTTGCAAAGCAAGATTTCGGAGAGAATCCAGAAAGAACTGGAACTGTATCTTATTGATAACAAGAACAGCTGGGCGCTGCATGCCGACGGCGAATACCAACTGGTAACGCAAGATCAAGACAGCGAAATATTAAGTTCTCAATTGGAACTGCTTAACAAGTACGCGCAATAAATATAAATACAGCATAAGGAAAGCACATGCACGCCGAAAAAGTGAGCGCCGAGCTGGCACTGCAACAGGTCAGCGAACTTAGTGATGATGCTGTAGTTGATTTGTCTGCGTTTCCCGGCCGCAATGGGTGGCCGATTGTAGGCGATGGATTGATCTTCCTTCGCGACACACTGGGCTATATGCAGCGAATGCATGAGCAATATGGCCCTGTATTTCGCAGTAAAATGGGCCCTTTTCAAACCCTCAACCTGATCGGTCCTGAGGCACAAAAGCTGGTCCTGCTGGACACTAACAACAACTTCTCTACCGAGAAGGGTTACGCCACATCGCTCGGTGAATTTTTCCCAAAGAATTTGTTGTTGCGTGATTTTTCGGACCATCGAAAACACCGAAGAATTATGCAAACTGCATTCAAAAATCAAATGCTGGAAAGCTATATGCCCTTGCTGCACAGCATCATTGGCAGGCACGTTCGGCAGTGGGCAGACCAGGGCGAAGTCAATTTCTTTAAAGCCATCAAGAGCGCTTTGCTTGAAGTAGGTTCAGAAATTTTTCTTGGCCTGGAACTTGGCAAGGAAGCGCAGCGCGTCAACCAAGCCTTTATTGATTTAGCCTTAGGTAGCTCCACACCACTGCGCTACAACTTACCAGGCACACCTTACGCACGAGCCATAAAAGCGCACCGCTACTTATACGATTTTTTACGCGCCCAAATCGCAGGCAAACGTGCAGGCCAGGATACTGACATGTTCAGCTTGTTCTGCAGGGAAAAGCAAGAAGACGGTCAATACTTTAGTGACGATGACATTGTGTACCACATCAGCTTTTTGCTGTTCGCCGCACATGACACCACGACGAGCACTTTGCTGAATTTGTTGTATGAGATGACCCGAAACCCGGCCTGGCAAGATCGCTGCCGCACTGAGCTGCAAGAACTGGACGTAGAGCATCTGAGTTATTCGCAATTGGGCGAACTTGAGATAAACAGTTACTGCTTCAAGGAAACCTTACGCCTTTACCCACCTGTTATTGGCATGGCGAGACGAAGCATCAGAGAGTTTCAATTTGGCGATTTTCTTATTCCCGCAAACACGATGATCAGCACGTCGACTCTGCTCACGCATCGCCTACCCGAGCTCTATACAAATGCAGAAGAGTTTGATCCTCAGCGTTTCGCACCAGATCGTGAAGAGCATAAGTCACACCCATTTGCCTGGTTTCCTTTTGGAGGCGGCGCACATAAATGCATAGGCCTGCACTTCGCCGAAATGCTGACCAAAGTCGGCTTGTTCGAAATGCTCAGATATTATAAATTTGACGCTCTCAATCACGACAGTAACTACGCGTACATCCCATTCCCCAAGCCCAGAGACGGACTGCCTGTTAAGGTCACTGCACTTTAGGCTTCCACGATCTTCGGCCCGCAATGAAAAGCTAACTTCTTTTGCGGTTTTTTTAAGCTGAACGTCTGATTAACACCCAGCTTGATCACTGCGTGCACATTTTTAAAATCAGATTAGCCGCAACAATAATCTTTGTATAAAATTACCATCCTTCGAAAATATCGATAAGAAACGCAGTAAGGAGCGCAGTATGAGCCTGAACAAAAATCCTACAAACATTCGAAAGAGTGGCCTAAACAAAGGGTTCTTTGCCGGCGCAGGACGCGCGCAAATTTTGAACGAAACTGTACGATTACTGCGCCAGGAATCGCCCGCATTATGCATCGTTAGCGGGCCGGAAGGCATTGGCAAAACCAAGCTACTGGCTGAAGTTCGCCGCGAGCTGTTTCCTTCAATGCACGCGATTTCCATGCAAGGCCATTTTGGTAGCATGGAGCGCATGCTTGAGGAGTTAGCAAAACGACTTGAACTCAACATCAGCGCTTGTGCCAATAGTAAAGAAATTCTAGACCTCATTGGCCACCGATTGTCATGTACAGCTGAAGGCAAACCTGTACTCGTGTTGTTTGATGATGCGCACGCTCTTCCCTTGCCTGTGATACGCATGCTCGTACAATTTTTCAGAACGCATGGACGCAACACAAGGGTAGCCCTGTTTGTAGATAACGAAGCTGCCGATGTAATTTCCAGTTTCCTGAAACAACATATGGCGCCAACCATCACAATGCGACGCATTGGTCGTTACGAAATCGAAGCGTATCTTATCCATCGCTACGGATCCGCTCATCCGGAATTCGATGAAGTGGAGTTGGATACAATATTTGAAGCCAGCGACGGAGTTCCTGCACGGATCAATACGCAAGCAGAATACGTGCAAAAGCAACGCCAAATTCAGACGCACATCACCGAGCAAATTGTTAGCGTGAGCGATAGCGGCGCTTTTGCACTGCCTTCCTTCGCCGGTGCACCTGCTGGTCTTGCGGCCGCTGCCTGCATGTTGATGACAGTGATGGCACTAACCATAGGCACCGCAGTGCAACAAGAGCAGGCCGACTATACCGCTGCTCTAGAGGCAGGCCCTGCTCCACACGTCGAATTGAGCGAAGAGCAGTTTGCAGAACTCGACGATGATTACGAAGTGGAACTGCCTGAAGAGTTTGTTGAGTTCAGCAACCAATTGTCTGACGACGAAATCGATATTCTTCAAATTGAGCCTAATCAATACGTACTGCAGTTCATGGCAGGCGATTCAGAAGAAGACATGCTGGCATTTATTGATGAGCACAATGAGCTAGACGTAAAAATGTATCGTAGCCTCGCCGATGGCCAGCCTTGGTATAAAGCCGTTGCCACCGGTTTCGCTGACCCGGAAACAGCAGAGAACGTAATAGATGACTTGCCGGCTGATTTGCAAAAAGAAAAGCCTTGGGTTCGAAGCGTAGCCTCCGTGCAGCAAGAGATTCTGGTTATGGGTGAAGAGCATCTGAGCGAGCCCAAAGATAGCCTTTCGTCGCTTGAAAGCTGGGTTGCCTGGTATCAAGCATCTTCTGCTTTCGAGCACACTATTTAAGAAAGACCTCGGTCGCGAGCAGAACTTCTACCGTCCGTCTGCTATTCACCGCTGAAATGGCGAAAATGATAGTTATAAATTAGCTAAATCAGCCCAGCTTCCCTAGAATTGGTCGCGCTTCAATGATCAAGAATATTCCTTGAAGCATATACCCCTACATTCTTTCTAGCAGGACTGAACATGGCCAGTTATACATCTGATATCGACGCTATCCGCGCGCTACGCGACGCCCAACAGGGCACCTGGAATGCGATCAACCCGGAATCTGCCGCTCGTATGCGCGCTCAAAACCGTTTTGCTACAGGTTTGGATATTGCTCGTTACACCGCAAAAATCATGCGCGACGACATGGCTGCGTATGACGCGGACAGCGCAAACTACACGCAGTCATTGGGCTGCTGGCACGGATTTATCGGTCAGCAAAAACTGATCTCCATCAAGAAGCATTTCGGCAGCACAAAGAGTCGATACCTTTACCTTTCAGGTTGGATGGTTGCGGCGCTTCGCTCAGAGTTTGGCCCACTACCTGACCAGTCTATGCATGAAAAAACATCGGTCCCCGCGTTGATTGAAGAACTGTATACCTTCTTGAAGCAAGCTGATGCCTGGGAGCTGAACCATTTGTTCCGCGACCTCGACAGCGCTCGTGCCGCAGGCGACGAAGTGAAAGCCAAAGACCTTGAAAACCAAATCGATAACTATGAAACGCACGTTGTGCCAATCATCGCTGATATTGACGCCGGATTCGGTAACGAAGAAGCAACCTACTTGCTTGCCAAGCAGATGATTGAAGCAGGTGCTTGCTGTATTCAAATTGAAAACCAGGTATCCGACGCCAAGCAGTGTGGTCACCAGGATGGCAAGGTAACCGTTCCTCACGAAGATTTTCTGTCCAAGATTAACGCCTGCCGTTACGCCTTTTTGGAAATGGGTGTTGATGACGGTGTTATCGTTGCACGCACCGACTCACTAGGCGCAGGTCTGACACAAAAGATCCCTGTGTCTACTTCACAAGGCGATCTTGCTCACAAGTACAACGCATTTTTGGAAACGACAGTAGTTAACAGTGCTGATGATGTGCAAGAAGGCGATGTTGTCATTAAGCAAGACGGTAATCTGGTTCGCCCAATTCGCCTGCCAAACGGACTGTACAAGTTCAAAGACGGTTCAGGTGAAGACAGAGTTGTGCTTGATTGCATCACTTCTTTACAAAATGGCGCTGACCTTTTGTGGATTGAAACTGAAAAGCCGCACGTTGGTCAGATAGCGAAGATGGTTAATCGTGTGCGTGAAACCATTCCGGATGCGAAGCTGGTTTATAACAACTCACCATCGTTCAACTGGACATTGAGCTTCCGACAGCAGATTTTTGACCTGTGGGAAACTGAAGGTAAGGACGTCTCTGCTTACCAGCGTGATCAATTAATGAGTGTTGATTATGACGGCACAGATCTTGCCGCTGCCGCTGATGAAAAGGTGCGAACATTCCAGGCAGACGCTGCGCGCGAAGCTGGTATTTTCCACCACCTGATCACCTTACCGACTTACCACACGGCTGCCTTGTCTACTGACAACTTGGCTAAAGGTTACTTCGGCGACATGGGCATGTTGGCTTACGTGAAAGGTGTACAGCGCGAAGAAATTCGCCAGGGCATTGCAACCGTTAAGCATCAGGACATGGCGGGTTCAAACATTGGTGACGATCACAAAGAGTACTTCTCAGGCGACCAAGCCCTGAAAGCCTCTGGTGAAGACAACACCATGAATCAATTCGGGTAATTGTCTATCCATCCGGAAACGGGCTTCCTGCCCGTTTTCTCTGACGTTACGCAAAATGCGATTTTGCTTCACTCCCAAAATCAGTAACGTACGTCACTGATTTTGCCGGCACATCCTTGTGCCGGATGGGTGCGGCCCATCAACGGAATGCACGCCAGCCAGTCTGCAGCGAGCAATTGAATTGGCCAGCGAGGCAGCTTATGCCTCGCTGGCCATCTTCCACACTAACCCTTCTCTTAAAGACGCCTGACTCACGTTCAGCGTATTTATTCCCAGCTCATCCATAAGCTCAGCAATGATTGCGATTCCAGGCAGAATCAAGGATTTTCTGTCGTCGTTAAGAAACGGATAGTTCAAATCGCTGTAACGTTTGCGCTTAAGCATGTCTTCCAGCAGCGAATGCAGTTGCGGTCGGTGAATGCAATAACCGCAGCCGTGCAATCCATTTAAAATACGGGCAACGGCTTTCAGCGTACCTGAGCTTCCCCAGGCCTCTTGCCACTGATGCTCGTCAAGACGACATGCCGGCAACTGCACCCATTGAGCAACGTCTTCCAGTGCTTGTTGAAAATCGCTGCGGCGTATTAAGGTCTCATGAAAATACTGGTCACGGAGAGTGACGCAGCCCATGGATTCGCTGAACAATACCTCTATTTCATCAGCAGTACCAATTGCAAACTCGGTACTGCCGCCGCCAATATCGATAATCAACGCCGAATGCGACAAAGCTTCTTTACTTTGAACGCCGCGATAAATTAGCTCCGCTTCTTGTTCGCCAGTGAGCACAGAAATAGGCAGACCCAATACCGATTCAGCTTGGGCCACAAAGTCAGCCGAATTCCTGGCCTCTCTTAACGCAAAGGTGCCAACCGCTTCAACATCATATAAATCATACCAACTCATATGATCACGCAGTTCGGTGAGGCAACTAAAAGCTCGGGTCATTGCGGCCGGGTTAAGGCGGCCGTTATCGATCAAACCTTCAGCAAGCTGAACTTTTTCGCTATAGCGATCGTATTCTTCAATGCCGTGTTTATGAGTGCGCGCTATCAGCAGATGAAAACTGTTTGATCCCAGATCAATTGCAGCATACATAGTGAATAATCAGTGGCGCTGTTTGCGGTGTTTTTCGATCAAGTCGTAAGCTGACTGAATAGCCTGCGACTTCTCTGTCGCGACCGCCAGCATATCATCCGGCACACCTTGTGCAATCAACTTATCCGGATGGTGTTTACTGATCAATTTCCTGTAGGCGCGTTTAAGTGTTTTATCGTCAACTTCCGGGGCTACACCCAATGCCGCGTAGGCACTGCTCAGCTGATCTTGATGTGAAGGAGTAGAACCGCCGCCCTCACCTCCCTGAAAGCCAGCCTGTGCGGCCACCATTCCCAACAATTGCTCAAATTGCTCGCGTGAAAACCCAAGATTCGCAGCAATCTGGCTTAGGGCCAAATGCTCAGCCTCATCAATACGTTGATCGGCGAAGGCTGTGCTAATCAAAGTCACTAGCAGCATATTTGCCAGGCTGGTTCGCTGGCCGCATAACTGGGTAAATGCCAAGAGCTCTGAATCAAGCACAAAGTCGTTGGCAGCACCTTCCTTGAACTTTTCTATTGCGTCTCGGCGATGGTCAGCCTGCAGCCCCATGCGCTGCATTAATTGCTCCGCTAACTGTATTTCTTCTTCGCTGATTCGCCCGTCGGCTTTGGCGACATGTCCCATCAAGCGAAAGGTAGATTCGAAATACTGCTGCCGTTTGCCATCCAGATTGCCAAATGGGCCCATAACACCGGGCTGACTCAAGGACGTTTGTTGAAAAAACCAACCAAAACCGAAACCCAACAGAGCCCCGAACGGCCCCGCCACCATAAGGCCAACAAGCGCACCAATGTATTTCCACACGATGGCTTACAACGCTTCGATTTCGTCGTACAGGCTTTCCAGTTCCTGCGTCAGTTTGTGGCTGGGCGCGAGATACACCAGAGGCGTTGAAGCAGAATGGCTTTCACGCATTTTCACTGATTGTGAAATGCGCGACTCAAGCACGGGCAGTTCTTCTTCCACGAGCTCATCAATAATTTCGTTGGGTAACCTCGCCCTGGATTGATATTGATTCACTACGATGCCATCCAGCTCAAGATCATCATTGTGATCTTCCTGAGTCTCGGCAAGGTTCTCCAATAAGGTGTACAGCGCCCTGCGTGAGAAATCATCACAATCAAACGGAATCAAACATCGGTCGGCCGCAATCAGTGCTGACAGCGTGAAGAAATTATACGCGGGCGGCGTGTCGACAATAATGACTTCGTATTCCTTTTCCAAATCCCTAAGCACATCGCGCAGCTTATGAATCTTATGCTTTGATTCCAGCTTGGATTGCAAGTCACCAATGCTGGAATCAGCAGCGATCAGATCAAGATTTTCGAACGGTGATTCAGTAATAAAATCGTAGTTGCTAGCGCCACCCTTACCTCTATGGGTAAACAGATCCCTAACCGTTTTCTCAACAACGCTGACATCTTCGCCGAGAAGATACTGCGTACTGTTGCATTGCGGGTCCAGATCGACAAGCAAGGTCTTAACCTCGCGACTCGCGCCGATGGCAGCCAAATTAGTGGCGATGCTGGATTTACCGACACCGCCTTTCTGATTGAAAACAACGCGAATCACTGCCTGGTCCTTCCCCCATACACTGCAAGTGAGGGTATCAATGTGGTCTAAAAAATCTCAAACAAGCCCGCAGCACCCTGACCACCGCCGATGCACATTGTGACTACCGCGTATTTTACACCACGACGCTTGCCTTCCAACAAAACATGGCCAACCATTCTCGCACCGGTCATGCCAAATGGATGCCCTATGGCAATAGACCCGCCATTTACGTTGAGTCTGTCATTATCGATACCAAGTTGATCGCGACAATACACCACCTGACAGGCAAAGGCTTCGTTAAGCTCCCAAAGACCAATATCGTCGGCCGTGAGGCCATGACGTTGTAACAGCTTAGGAACAGCAAATACCGGACCGATACCCATCTCATCCGAATCACACCCTGCAACGGCTAGTCCGCGGTAGGCGCCTAAGGCTTCTACACCTTGAGCTTCGGCTTGTTTTGAGTCCATTAGCAGCACGGCAGACGCACCGTCAGACAATTGCGACGCGTTACCCGCCGTGATGTACTTTCCTTCTTTAATCACCATGCCGTCTTTATAGACAGGCTGAAGACCTTGCAAACTTTCCAGCGTCGTTGACGGACGATTGCATTCGTCTTTATCAACTACAACGTCTTTGTAACTGACTTCTTTGGTTTCTCTATCAACGATGACCATGTTAGCGTTCATTGGCACAATTTCATCAGCAAACAAACCGTTTTCCTGTGCGGCGGCTGTGCGTTGCTGGCTTTGCAGCGAGTATTGATCTTGCGAGTCTCTGGAAATGTTATAGCGATCACTTACCACTTCGGCGGTTTCGATCATGGGCATATAGGCATTGGCATCGAACTGCACGACAGTTTCTGAGCGCGCCTTGTGCGTATTCTTATGCTTGGTTTGCGTCAGCGAAATGGATTCAACACCGCCGGCAACGGCGACATCGTATTCGTTGCACATAATGCTTTTGGCAGCAGTAGCGATGCTCATGAGGCCAGAACCACATTGCCTATCAAGCGACATACCAGCAGCACTTGAAGGCAAACCGCCTGCCATCGCACATAAACGACCGATGTTATAGCCTTGCGTACCTTGCTGGGCGGCGGCACCAAATAAGCAATCTTCAACACTAGCAGGATCTATACCGGCGCGCTCAACAACGGCTCTAACTACATGGCCACCGAGTGCTGGCGCTTCAGTATTATTGAACGAGCCACGAAATGATTTGGCTAGACCTGTGCGGGCGGTGGATACTATTACGGCTTCTCTCATTGGTTGTTCCTTGTATTGCTATAGGGTTAATTTCTTAATGGGGTCCGCTCAGGAGTAACTTCACCAGCTATACACGTAGCAGGGGGTTGAGTTGCAAATGCCGAATCCCGAACCGTTGAAAAAAGGGACCTTTTCAACGAGCCCCCATGGATGGGTTCACGGCGCGTTCGGGATTCGGCATTTGTAACTCAACCCTCTGCGGTCTACCTAAAGGTACTAGGCCCTCTGAGAACTAACAGAGACAATCTCCCCAGTCATATAACTAGAATAATCGCTAGCCAAAAAGACCATCACATTCGCTACTTCCCAGACCTCCGCCGCGCGACCAAACGCCTCTCGCGACACAAGCTCATCCAACACATCGTCCGACGTCACTTTATTCAAAAAAGCATGCATCGCAATACTAGGCGATACCGCATTGATCCGCACCCCATGCTCAGCCGCTTCCATCGCAGCACAACGCGTCAAGGCCATCACACCCGCCTTAGCCGCCGCATAGTGAGCTTGCTCTTTTTGAGCGCGCCAACCAAGTACTGACGCGTTGTTAACGATAACGCCAGTGCCGCGCTTTTCCATGTGTCTCAGCATCGCACGCGTCATTCTAAACGTACCGTTCAATGTCACGTCCATCACAACATTCCACTGATCATCCGTCATATCAACCAGCTTGGCCGAACCACCCAGGCCCGCATTGTTAATCAACACATCAACATGGCCCATTTGCTTTACAGCTTCATCAACCAGGATTTGTACATCTTCCTCCTGGGTAACGTTGCATATCTGCACATGCGGCTCCACACCAGTTTTTTCCTTAATATCAGCTTGCGCCTTTGCAAGACGCCCTTCGTGGATGTCGCTGATCATAATCTGCGTGGCACCTTCTTCGGCACAACGCAGAGCGGCAGAAAAACCAATACCGGTGCCGGCAGCGGCCGTAATCAAAACGGTTTTGCCTTCCAGCAGATTGTGGCCTTTAACGTATTCAGGAGCAGAGCGTGTCATTGTGATTCCTACTGTGGACGATGTTCTTTAGGCATTCCCAGCCCGCGTTCGGCGATGATATTGCGCTGCACCTGGTTAGTGCCGCCGTAAATAGTGTCTGACCGTGTAAACAGGTACATTGATTGCAACCGCGATAGATTATAAGGGCCGCTTTCTAGCAACTCCGAATCTGGGCCCAGCACGTCCATGGCGAGCTTGCCAAGGTTTCGATGCCAACTGGCCCAATGCAATTTATAAACCAAGGCCGCCGAGTCTTCAGCGCCGCCGCTGCTATCAGATAACATACGCATAGCGTTGTAGCGCATAAGGCGCAGACCCATGTGTGCCTCTGCTATGCGCTGCCTGATCGTAGCATCTTGCGCCGCACCATTTTGCTTCGCAATACTAATAATCTCGTTGAGTTCATTCTGAAACGACATCTGCTGCCCAAGCGTGGATACTCCGCGCTCAAAACCAAGCAGCGCCATCCCGATTTTCCAGCCTTCGCCAGGCTCACCCAGAATATCTTCGGCGATGGCCTCTTCAAAAAATACTTCGTTAAACTCAGATGTGCCTGTTAACTGTTCGATTGGCCGAACTTCAACACCGGGCTGATCCATACGGACTAAAAAGAAACCCAGACCTTTATGCCGAACCGAATCAGGATCGGTTCGCGCAATCACAAAACACCAATCGGATTCATGCGCTAATGAAGTCCACACTTTCTGACCGCTAAGACGCCATTTGCCGTCAATAAGCACGGCTTTGGTTTTAACATTGGCAAGATCCGAACCAGCGCTTGGCTCTGAATACCCCTGACACCATAACTCAGTGCCATCAAGAATTCCCGGAAGGTATTTTTTCTTTTGCTCCTCATTACCGTAAGCAATGATGGTTGGGCCGGCAAGACCCTCGCCAATATGCCCAACTCTTCCCGGGCCACCAGCGCGCGCGTACTCCTCATGAAAAATAACTTGTTGCTCAATACTGAGCCCGCGCCCACCATGCTCGGCCGACCAGCCAACACATGTCCAATGCCCTTTAGACATCGTTTGTTCCCACACTTTTCGCTCGTGCGAAAACATATGCTCATCACCAGGTCCGCCCCGGTACCGCAGTTGCTCGAAGTCACCACCAAGGTTTTCAGCCAACCAGCTGGCAATTTCTGTTCTGAATTGCTCGTCTTCCGCACTAAAGGATAACTTCATGATGCAGCCCCCTCATCCAACAACTGGCTAGCAATTCGCTCGCGGTTCCAGGCACCATCACCTAGCAGACTCTCACTGGACTTGGCGCGTTTGAAATACAAATGCACATCGTATTCCCACGTAAAACCCACACCACCATGCATCTGTAAACCGCAGCCTGCGTTAAAGAAATACGCATCAGAGCAATAAGCCTTTGCCATACTCGCCGCTTCCAGCAATTCACTCGCAACCTGCAGGTCACCTTCACTACCAGCCAATACTTCCTGTGCCACACAAGCACCGTAATACACCGCCGATCGCGCCACTTCTGCTTGCAGCGTCATGTCGGCCGCTTTGTGCTTAATAGACTGAAAACTAGCAATCGTTCGACCGAATTGCTCACGCTCCTGCACATACTCAACTGACTGGCTCAATATCGCCTGCGCACCACCACACTGTTCTGCGGCCAGTGCTATCCGCGCAAGGTCCAAAACCCTTTCAAGATCATTGCCTTCCAATTGGTGTTCAACTGACAACGACACATTGTCGAATGACAAAGTGGCCAACTTTCGCGTCTGGTCCATTGTTGGTGTCCATGCTCGCTGCACACCTTCCGTATCAGCCGGCAACACAAACAATGCCAGCTCGCCAGACTCACTGTCTCGCGCAGCTACGACTAATATCTCAGCCGAATGCCCATCAACCACATAATGATATTCACCGGTAAGCTCGACACCGTCACCGTTTTTCGTAAATTGCGCCGTAACACTTTTATCAGACCAGTCACGCCCACCGCCACTAAATGCCAGCGTTGCCGTTTTACCCTCAACGATCTCCGCACACCACTTCGCTTTCTGTGAATCGCTGCCTGCCATTAACAAGGCATTCACGCCAAAGCAAACCGTTGCAAAATACGGACTGCATAACAAGCGGTGCCCCATTTGTTCCATCACAACCGCAACTTCAACATAGCCCAGCCCAAGCCCGCCATACTCTTCAGGAATATGCACAGCGTGCCAAAACATTTCTTCACACACGCTTTGCCACAAAGCCATGTCATAACCCAACTCGGTTGCCATTGCTTCGCGCACAGCCGCACTGTCTGACTTGGCCGCCAGAAACCCCTCCGCCGACTCGCGGATCATCAGTTGTTCTTCAGTTAACGCAAATTCCATAAAATATTTTCGAAGCCCTTAACTTTGAACCCGGCACTTAGCGTCGAATAGTGCAAACAGCTTTTGCCGACCCTTGAAAAGAGGGACCTTTTCAAGGAGCCCCCATGGACGATGCACATGGATGTGCAAGTGTCGCGGGAGGCAGGATGCCGAGAGCGACTGGGTTCACTAGTAATAACAAACATTCGCATCGTTCAACTCGTCTCGAGAAAAACGGCTAAGTCCCATATACCTTCTGAGCAGGAACCTCAATCTCCAACAACTTCTCAACAACCCCCCCACACTTGGCAGGCTCAATATACCCCCCATTATCAACCCAAGCAGTACTCCGCCACCCATCACAGATGTTCAACTTAC